>DNGJ01000130.1 GCA_003486305.1 Cyanobacteria bacterium UBA11371 | reverse complement strand
CATTAGCCATTAGCCATTAGCGCGTCCATTGATGTTTTTCTCTTGCCGTGACGAGGAAGTCTAGTTTGGTGCGATCGCGATCCATTTCCGCCACGGTGACGCCTTTGCGGAAAATTGCCCCAGTAGGACAAGCTTCGACGCACTTCCCGCAACTCGTACAAGCACTCACCGTACCCCAAGGTTGATTTAACCCCGTCACGACTTTAGCAGCAGCGCCGCGAAATGCCACATCCCAGACATGCGCGCCTTCAATTTCATCGCAGACGCGCACGCATCTAGTACACAACACGCAACGGTTATGATCGATGCCGAAGCGATCGTGAGAAATATCAACATCCCTTTCGGGGAAACGATACGGGAAGCGCGCATGATCCATCCCCATTTCTATGGCTAAATCTTGCAATTCGCAATTCCCATTCGCCACGCAAACCGCACAAACGTGATTGCCCTCCACAAACAACATCTCTACCGTCATCCGCCGATATTCTTGCAACTTGGGCGTGTCGGTTTGAATTTTCATTCCTTCCCAAACCTGGGTAACGCAGGCAGGAAACAACTTATTCATCCCTTCAATTTCTACCAAGCACAACCGACAAGCACCAACATCAGAAACCCCATCTAAATGACACAAAGTCGGAATCCTCACCCCCGCCTCTTTTGCCGCTTGAAGAACAGTCGCCCCCTCTTCAATCGCAATTTCACTGCCATTAATTGTTAAAGTCTTTACCGACATGTGTCCTCCTCTGTTGTTTGCTAATGGCTAATGGCTAATGGCTAATGGCTAATGGTTAATGGCTAATGGTTAATGGCTAATGGCTAATGGTTAATGGCTAATGAGTGATAAAATATACAATTAGCAATTAGCAATTAGCAATTAGCAATTAGCCAATTATTTCTGAATCAACGCCAAATACTCATCCCGGAAATAACGCAGCGTACTCAAAACCGGATTCGGCGCAGATTGCCCCAACCCGCACAAACTCGTGCATTTCACCATATCGCACAAAGCTTCTAACTGTTCCAAATCCGCCATAGTTGCTTTCTTATTGAGGATTTTAGTCAATGCTTGATACATCTGTACCGTTCCTACGCGGCAGGGGATGCACTTCCCGCAGGATTCGCCCCGGCAGAATTCCATGTAAAACTGGGCAACTTCGACCATGCTGGTAGTATCATCCATCACCACCATGCCACCGGAACCCATCATCGATCCGAGTTGCACCAGGGAATCGTATTCGACAGGAGTATCTAGCAACGATGCCGGAATGCAACCGCCAGAAGGCCCCCCGGTTTGCACCGCTTTAACTTCCCCTTCCACAACGCCGCCGCCCATTTCTTCCACGATTTCGCGCAGGGTAATTCCCATCGGTACTTCAATCAAACCATTGTTACGTATTTTACCCGTAAGCGCAAACACTTTAGTGCCTTTGCTTTTTTCGGTGCCGATGCTGGCGTACCAGTCTGCACCTTCGCGCGCGATCGCTGCAATATTAGCAAAGGTTTCCACGTTATTAATCAGCGTCGGACAACCCCACAATCCCGATTGGGCGGGGTAAGGTGGACGGGGGCGCGGGTTACCCCTACCGCCTTCGATCGAAGCAATCAGGGCAGTTTCTTCGCCGCAGACAAACGCACCGGCACCGATGCGGATACTGACTTTAAAGTCAAAGGGTGAGTCAAAAATTTGACTGCCTAATATACCGAGTTTTTTGGCTTGTTTGATCGCAATTTCCAGGCGTTTGATCGCTAGGGGATATTCGGCGCGGACGTAGATAAAGCCTTCACTCGCACCGACGGCATACGCTGCGATCGCCATCCCTTCCAACACCCGATGCGGATCGCTTTCCAATACCGACCGATCCATAAATGCGCCTGGATCGCCTTCATCGCCGTTACAGACCACGTATTTTTGTCCGGGAGGCATTTTTGCCACCGTTGCCCATTTCAAGCCGGTAGGATAGCCAGCACCGCCTCTCCCGCGCAAGCCGCTTTTACTAATTTCTTCCACGACTTGCGCGGGGGTCATATCGTGTATGACTTTATACAAAGATTGATAGCCCCCGGCGGCGATATATTCTTCAATTCGTTCCGGGTCAATTTTGCCGCTAGTTTCCCGCACGATGCGCTTTTGACGGGTAAAGAATGGGTGTTTAAAATCACCTTCTTGTGCGGTTGTCGTGCCCCCATTGAGCGAGTCAATAATACTGGCAGCTTGTTCTGGTTCGACTCGTTCGTATAGTTTATCTTGCGGATCGATTTCTACGAGTGGGCCATTACCGCAAAAACCCATGCATCCGACGCCGACTACTTGGATGCGATCGCTCATTCCCAACTCTTTGACTGCCCCTTCTAAATTCTTCTTCACCGCGACAGAATTGGCAGCGCGACATCCAGTTGAGGTGCAGCAATGCACGCGAATCGGTTTGTAATTGTTGCGCTCTTTTTCGGCAATTTCGAGTAGTTCTGGTAAGTCCATAATTGCTAATTCCTCATTGCTAATTGCTGATTGCTAATTGCTGATTGCTAATTGCTCATTGCTAATTGCTCATTGGTCTTTCTTCCCATTAGCCATTAGCCATTAGCTATTAGCCATTAGCCATTAGCCATTAGCTATTCCCCATTTTTCGATTCTTTCTAGTGCCTGTTCTGCCGTTACTTTTCCTGCTACTTCGCCATCGAAAACAACGGCGGGGGCAATGCCGCAAGCACCGATACACCGCGCTGTCATTAATGACATTTGTCCATCTGGTGTTGTTTCCCCTTGATGAATGCAAGCTTTCTTTTCTAATGCTGCTAAAACTTCGCCGCTGCCTTTGACATAACAAGCTGTTCCTAAACAAACTACACAGCTATGAGCGCCGCTGGGTTTGAGGGAAAATAGATGGTAAAATGTGGCAACTCCATAGACGCGACTGAGGGGTAATTTTAGACCGCGCGCGATGTATAGCAGTACGTCTTCTTCTAGGAAACCAAATGCTTCCTGGGCTTTGTGCAGGATTTCAATTAAAGCATCTTGGCGATATTGATTCCGCTTCATCGTAATATCCAAGGCTTTGAAGCGTTTATCGCCGCTGGGATGTTGTTTTTGAGTTGATTTTTCTGCGTTGGCAACCATGTTCTTTATCCCACTAATTTTTCAGGCTGAAGTATGACCGTTGTTATTATTTTTATCCCTTTTTATCATAGCTATTTAATTGCCGCTCACCAGCAAATTCCACATTTTTTAAATCTGTTGCAATATCATCTACGTTAGCTTTGTTTGTCTAGATTTTTTGAGATTGTAGGGGCGGGTTTTACGAGATATCTTTGAACGCTTGCTCAAGGGGTAAATAAACCCGCCCCGGCTTACTGCGATCGCGCGTCCTTACTAATAACTAACATTTGATTCTTCTATTTTAGATTGCTCGGTTGTTGTTTTAACAGTTTGTACGGTTAAAACCGAGCAGGGGGCGTGGTGGAGTACGTAATTGCTGACGCTACCTAGTAACAATTCGCTCAAACCAGAAAGACCGCGACGACCGAGTATAATTAAGTCTGCGCCCCAAGTGCGAGCGATCGCGCAGATGGTTTTGCCCGGATTGCCGACGTTTTGAGTGAATTCGGCGGTGACGCCTGCGGTGTTCGCTTGGGCGGTGTGCGATCGCAGCATCTCCAAACACTGAGTTTCAAATTGATCCCACTGTTTCCTATAACTCATCAACATTTCTTCGGAAACTTCTGGTGCTATGTCTGGATAAAATTCCAAACCAGAAAAAGCCCCCGCAATTCTGGGACTGCTTTCTTCAACTGGCGTCAATACGTGTAACAGCATCAGCTGAGAATTCATTGCCTTACCTAATGTCAAAGCCGAATCAAAAACTTGTTGACTGCTGTCAGAATCCATTGCTACTAAAATTTTTTGAAACATAGGTTTTATGGTTAATTGCTAATTGCTAATTGCTAATTGCTAATTGCTAATGGTTGATATCGTGTACGTTAGCATCGGAATTATACAGTTAATTGTGTTGTAGGGGCGGGTTTTACCAACCATTTAGTGGCTCCACGAAATATCTCATTAAACCCGCCCCCCCGTGGGATGCCGATGCAACCGGACTTGATCTGATTGGCTATTTTTCGCTTTTTTACTCCTTCCCTAGCCTTTTGGGCAAGGGAAAGAGTAATAGGAATTGCGACTCCAGTTCAATTGCTAACTACCAATTACCTCCCAGCAATTAGCAATTAGCAATTAGCAATTAGCCATTAGCCATTAGCTATTTCAGCTTCGGTTTTGGCGATTTCTAGCATCGTCTTGAGAACGGTGTCTGGGTTCAAGCTGATCGAGTCAATTCCCTGTTCAACTAAGAAGCGGGCAAATTCTGGGTAGTCAGAAGGCGCTTGACCGCAAATACCGATCTTGCGATTGTTTTTCTTCGCTCTTTCTATCACCAAGCGCACCATTTCTTTGACGCCTTCGTTGCGTTCGTCGAATAGGTGGGCGACTAATGCGGAGTCCCGATCTAGACCTAATGTAAGTTGCGTTAGGTCATTAGAACCGATGGAGAATCCGTCGAAGACTTCGCTAAATTGATTCGCGAGGATGACGTTGTTGGGGATTTCGCACATCACGTAGACTTGCAAATTGTTTTCACCGCGTTTCAGGCCGTATTTTTCCATTTCTGCCAATACTCGGCGACCTTCGTCTGGGGTGCGGCAGAAAGGTATCATTGGGATGACGTTGGTTAAGCCCATTTCGTCGCGTACTCGTTTGAGGGCGATGCATTCTAATCCGTAGGCGGCGCGGTATTTTTCATCGTAGTAACGAGATGCGCCCCGCCAACCGATCATCGGGTTTTCTTCCTTGGGTTCAAATTGTTTGCCACCCAAAAGGTTAGCGTATTCGTTGGATTTGAAGTCGGACATCCGCACGACTACCGGATTGGGATAGAATGCGGCTGCGATCGTGCCGATACCGTGGGCGAGTTTATCGACGAAGAAGTCGGGTTTGTGGTCGTACAATGCGGTTAGTTCGCCGATTTCTTTCTTCACCAATGGATCTTCGAGGGTATCGAAGTTCATCAATGCTAATGGGTGGGCTTTGATGTGGTTGGCGATAATGAATTCTAACCGTGCCAATCCCACGCCATCGCAAGGAATTGCCGATAAACCACATGCTTCTTCTGGGTTACCCACGTTCCTCAAAATCTTGCTGCGGGTGCGAGG
>DNGJ01000533.1 GCA_003486305.1 Cyanobacteria bacterium UBA11371 | reverse complement strand
TAGGGACACGGCATCATAGATTTCTCGGTCAAACAGATAACTTTGATCGTGCCGTGTCCCGGCAACGGATTATGGGTAATCAACCGGACATCATATCAGATCGCGAAGCGTTTTTATTTGTAATATATTTATTGGTCATAATTTGAGCATGTAGATATAATTCAGCCTCAATCCTCTAAGTCTACCTGCTTAACTACCTCTAAAGGAAGTTCTAACACTTCGGCAATTTGCTCGTCACTTAAGCCAAACTGCCTTAATTTCTCCACTTTTTCAATTTGAGTTTGATTCTTGGTTTGCTGTTGTAAGTCAGACGTTACAGGCTGATTTTTATCTGGAGTGGGATTGGGGTTATCTGAATTATTAATGATGCAGCCAATTACCTTACTACTAATGCTACTCTTATCAAAAGAAACGTTTAGATTTATTTGACGTTCTAAAATAGATTGAAGATGCTTTTTATCAACCGTTTCGCCAAAAACCTCTGATAACATTCGCCAAAGCTCGTAACCTACTTCCTTAGTATGACCCGTCGTACAATTATACTTTTCGGCAATGTCTTTGTACTTTTGCCGCTTCAGCGTTCCCTCGATAATTCCCCGTTGCAAGTCACTTAAACGTTTGCCTGTCTTGGCGTAGACAATTTCGTCTACAAATTGCATTACCTCGCGAATGTCCATCGGCAGGGGTTTGAGAAAAATGGGGTTATTACACCCAACTTAATCCATCCTTATCCGCCTTTTTCCGCCTTGAATTTTTAAATTTACAAAAATTATAGAAATATCCACCTTTTCCCGCCTTTTTCCGTCTTTTCATGTTTGGTGCGAGCGGTCTAGCATATATAGTTACATCGGTTGAGCTAGAACTAGATAATATAACGATGAGATACCCAAAACTTTTAGCTTTAGGATTTGGATCTACTGCTTTTACAGCGCTAATCGTTATAGGTCACACTTCTTTTACTAGATTACCATCTTTAGCTCAAGCTTCTTGCAATAATACAGAGTGTGTTGGTCAATATCGCGAGGCGGACTTTTGGGTCACCGTCGCAAGTGATAATGGAATTGATGGTCGGCTCTCAACTGATACGGGAAATGGGATGCGATCGGGTGATATTTTCCCCAATGGTATGAGGCTCCATTGCATTGGCTGGACATACGGAGAAAAGGTAAAAGCTTTGGGGCTAAATACTTATGATGCCAGGTGGTACTTGGTTGAAGTTCCAGGGCTAGCGAGCCGTGGTCATCTTGGGAACACGCGATATGTACCCGCTGCTTGGGTTTTTGGCGATGCTCCTGGCAGTACTCCCTTACCTTAAGCTCTTTTGAATCATCAACAGACTCAAGTCTGGTAATTGCGTTTGAATAATATGGATCTGGTTCCCTTTCTAAAAACAATAGCTTCAGTGACTAGCCCTTTAACATTAATTGCCTTTATCGTAGTTGCGATCCTTGCAGCCTTACTACTTGTCCTAAAGTCTACTCAGGGACTACAAAAAGCTCAAGAACTACTTTTAAAAGACGCTGCTCTCAGACCTGGTGAGTTTGTCAAAATTGTCAATGCGGTTCTTTTGGTTCTGTTGGCAATTGCTGCCATGCTGTTCGCGTTACTGGCATATGACTATAACACCAATCTTAAAAAATCCGAAAGACAGACTGGTCTGGCTTGTTTCGCGGACAGCTGTACAGACAGAGATCCGAAGGATGCTGGCTGTGATAAAGGAGCAGATACAATCACGTCAACAATAGCTAGTTTCCCAGATCTGGGCAAGGAATTCAAAAACTTAAAGGTGGAGATGAGATACTCTCCCAGATGTAAAGCTAGTTGGGTCAAAACACCACAAGTGATTGGAGCAACTATCTACTTTGAGGATAAAGCTGGAAAAAAACACGTACCCCTGAAGATATTGGATGATGGTATTAACGATTCACATTTTACCAATATGCTTTCAGCAGAGATAGAACGTAGAGCTTGTATTGAATATCCAGGCAAGGAACCTCAATGCACGGGTTTTGTTAAAGGTCAGATCTAGCAACAACAACTGCACAGATGGTGTTTAACTTTAGCGTTAGACTGCGAGGTTGGAGGGAGAGCGATCGCTCTAAACCAACCTGTCAGGGAACAAGACGCGCACGAACATCATTAACTGATATCATATCCGGTCGATTACCCATAATCGGTAGCCGGGACACGGCACGATCAAAGTTATCTGTTTATCCGAGATATCGTCAGATGCCGTGTCCCTACGCAACGACTCTGTGAGGTTTTTTTATTATGGGCGATTCAACGGACATCATATGACTAGCAACCAGTAAAATTAAAACAGCCATTACCCGATTGCAACCTATGCTAAGAACCGTTGAAGGCATTTATCAGAATGGGCAAATCGAGCTAACTGAGCTACCACAGAACATCAACTCGCGCGTCCAGGTTCTCGTCACCTTTCTTGAACCGGGAAAGATCGATCCTACCAAACTGCGCCAACTAATTGACCAACTAGAAACCATTGCAGGCATCCAGCAAGGCTTTGAGGAACTAGAGCGCGGGGAAACGCGCCCCATTGGAGATTTTATCCAAGAAATGCAGCGGAAATATGACATTTCAGGTTGAAATTACTCCTATAGCAGAAGCCCAGATTGAACAAGCCTACAACTGGTATCGAGAACGCGATCGGTGAATTTGCCGATCTCTGGTTTCGAGGCTTGATGAATTCTATTGCAACGCTGCAAGAAAAACCACGCCGCTGTGCTTTAGCCGTCGAATACGACATTTTTCCCGAAGAAGTCCGACAGCTACTTTATGGAAAATCTAAAAACATCTACCGAGTGCTGTTTACTATTCGAGATACTACGGTTTACGTGTTGTATGTGCGCCATAGTTCCCAAGCACTGCTGACTTTAGAGGATTTAGAAGAAGATGAAGTCTAAGATAAGCGAGGCGGAGCCTCTAAAACTTCGCTCCCAAGATAAGCGAGGCGGAGCCTCTAAAACTTCGCTCCCAGGTTGAACCTGGGAGCGAGAAAGATAAAACCTGGGAGCGAGAAAGCGAGAAATGCCCCCTTTATTTCAAATAAGCAATCGTTACGCCTGCACCGCCTTCTTTTTCTTCGGCTAACTCGAACCGCTCGACTTGCGGGTGTTGCTTTAAGAATTCGTGGACGCCTTCGCGCAATTTACCCGTACCTTTGCCGTGGACGATCCACAAAACTCCTGCTTCGGTTGCTTGGGCGATCGCTTGCTCAATTTCAGGTTCTGAATCTGCAACTCTTCGCCCTCGAATATCGATTGTATTTCGCGATGTGCGAATCACCGGCGTTGGTTGGGGCGGCGATCCTTCCTTGTTCTTCTTATTAGCTGGAGTTTCGGTTGGAGCAGGTTTAGATTTAACTGGCAAGTCGGGTTTTTGACCGTCTAATGATTCGATATCTTCTAATCCAACGGTCATTTTCATCATGCCAAAACGCACGCTTAGCTGATTATTTTCATTTGCTTCGCTCAGCACTTCGGCAGTTTGTCCCAGGCGCGGAATGCGGATGCGATCGCCTACTTGCGGTTTAAATCCAAGTTTCGGTTTCGGCGGCGGCGGCGGTGTATGTTTTTGGGCAATTTGATTGATTTCTTGCGTTGCTGCTTGAGCATCTTGCGCTGTCATCGATCCTTTTTGCAAGCGGCGGATGACCGCGCCTATTTCTGCTTTGGCGGCGGCGATCGCTTTTTGCACTTCTTGTTCTTGTTGCAGTCGCAATTGGGTTTCCCTTTCCTTTAATGCGGCTGCTTTTTGCGACACGTCTCGATGCAGGCGTTCTGCTTCTTTCAACAATTGCGCCGCTTCGTCTGCTTTGCTTTCCTGACGGCGACGTTGCGCTTCTAACCCGGCGATGACTTGGTTTACGTCTTCCGACGCTCCACCTACGTAAGTTTGAGCTTTTTCGATTACTTCGGGTTTTAGTCCCAAACGTCGCGCAATCGTGAGCGCGTTAGAACGTCCGGGAATTCCCCACAGTAACCGATAAGTCGGCGACAAACTAACATCGTTAAATTCTACCGAGGCATTTTCAAATCGCTCGTCTTCATATTTCAGCGCCTTGAGTTCGCCAAAGTGCGTCGTGGCAATGGTTAGCAATGCATTGTCGGCTAGGTATTGTAGGAGTGCGATCGCTAACGCACTTCCTTCTGCCGGATCTGTTCCCGCTCCCACTTCATCCAACAAGACTAGGGAATTGGTAATTGGTAATTGGTCATTGGTAATGGGCGAGGTTTGTTCTTCGCCGCCGATAGCATTCAAAATTCGGCTAATGCGGCGGATGTGACCGGAAAATGTGGACAAACTTTGCTCTAATGATTGTTCGTCTCCAATATCTGCCAAAATCTGCTCAAACCACGGCAATTCTACCGGCTCCCGCGCGGGTACGAACAATCCCACTTTCGCCATCAGTGCTGCTAAACCTAGCGTTTTCAGGGTAACTGTTTTACCGCCGGTATTGGGGCCTGTAATAGTTACTACCCGGATATTCGGCTGTATCAGTAAATCTACTGGAATAACTGCATGACCTTGCTCGTGCTGCTGTTGCCATACTAAAAGCGGGTGGCGCAACTGACGCAGGGTGATACTATCCCGGATTTGATTTCCTCCCCTGCTCCCGGAGTCACCTGCAAGGGCGGGTTTAGTTAAGTTGTTTGTTGGAGTTGAAAGGTTATCTGTAAAACCCGCCCCTACATTTTGTCTTACCTGCTCCTTGTCTACCTCGCTACCAAAATCGATAAACCTGGGGGGATTTGCACCCAGCCAGAAACTGTAACGGGCTTTGGCGGTGGCAAGATCTAAAGTGGTAGCGATCGCTAGCAATCTTTCCAAGTCAGATTGAACTGCTGCGACTTGTTCGCTTAAAGCGAGGCGGATTGCTTCTTCTTCAGTTTGCTGCTGGCGCATCAGCTGGCGCATTTGGTTTCCTAAAGAAACGATCGCATTCGGTTCGATGTAGAGCGTCGCGCCGCTGCTGGAGGTATCGTGAACGATGCCGGGAATCGCGTCTTTTTGGGGTGCTTTGACGGGGATAACAAAGCGATCGCCCCGTTGAGTAATCACCTGTTCCTGCACTGCATTCGACTGGCGCTGCATAATACTTTGCAGGCGCTGATAAATTTGATCGCGACAAGAGCGGATTTTGTGGCGAATGTCGGCGAGTTTAGTACTCGCGCGATCTGCGACTTCGCCTTTATCGTCGATGCAGCGGTGAATTTCTTGTTCTATTTCCGGATAAGTGCGCAATTCTGCGACAAGCGAGTTCAGAACCGGCAAATCTTCCTGAGAGTCGATAACGCGCCGCAATTGCCTAGTTCCGGCTAACGTTGTAGCGATCGCCAACAGTTCGTTTCCGGATAATATACCTCCAATACCTGCCCGCAACAGCGACTCGCCGATATCTTGGATGCCTTCAAACGACAATCCGGTAGCGAGGCGACTTTCTAGCAGGTAGACTTCTTTGGTTTGATCTAAAAGATGTATACTTTCAGACTGAGTAGCTGGGATTTGCAGATTGCGAGAAGCGATCGCTCCTAATTTTGTGGCAGCAAAGGTAGCTAGATGCTGACACAAACGCGACCATTCTAAAAGTTCTAAAGTTTCGGATTGAATCAAAGCTGGTGGGTAATTGGTAATTGCTAATTGGTAATTGGTAATTGGTAATTGGTAATTGCTAATTGCTAATTGCTAATTGCTTGACTGTTAGCCATTAGCCATTAGCGATTAGCTATTAGCTGGTTCGTAAAGATACTCGAAACCGTTGCCGTCGAGGTCGCGACCGTAGAAGGAGGCGGTACCGTCGCGATGAGAGTGGATGTGGGTTACTTTAATGCCAGAGGCTTTTAGCTGTTCGTAGGCGGCTTCCATTTCCGCGCGATCGCTAAACACAAAGCCAAAATGCGGCCCTGCTTGGTCGTATCCTGGACTTAACAGCGCCAATCCGTCATCCCCTGCTTTGAGGTAAGCCCAGTCCGCATCTTTCCAGACTAGCTCCATGCCCAAGTTTTGGTAAAACTCAGCCGATTTGTCAATATCTTGAACGCAGATGGCAACGTGACCCAGTCGTTTCAGCTTCATTGTCAAAAATCTATTGTTTCTCCTTATGTTTATTGTAGCTAATTGTTTCTCTCCCGCGAGGCAGATGGGGCGAGCGGCAAGGATGCGATCGCGGGCTACGCAAAGAAACCCGGTTTCTCTGAAAAAGGGGCGGGTTTTACAGTAGGGG
>DNGJ01000112.1 GCA_003486305.1 Cyanobacteria bacterium UBA11371 | reverse complement strand
GTTAACCCTTTGTTGAAGGCTGCACCCATGGGAATTTTGTCTAAAAAGCCGCCGTAAACGCCTGGTATCGAGACATTTCCGCCTTTACGACAGGCGACTATTACTTGACGCAAAGCGGTGGGTCGGTCGGTTTCTAAACGTACCGCTTGCTTGACTTTATCGTAGAGGTAATCGATATTTGTACCGTGGGCTTCCATGCCTACGGCGTCGATACAAGCGTCGGGACCTCTGCCGCCGGTCATTTCTTTTAAGGCTTCACCGGGATCGATTTCTTCGTAATTAAGAACTTCGGCTTTACATTGTTCTTTTGCCATTTGCAGGCGTTCGGGAATGCGGTCGATTGCTATTACTCTTTGGGCACCTAACATATAGGCACTTTTAATGGCAAATTGTCCTACCGGGCCGCATCCCCAAACGGCTACGGTATCCCCTGGTTTAATGTTGCAATTTTCTGCTGCCATATAGCCGGTGGGAAAGATATCGGTGAGGAATAATACTTGCTCGTCGGTTAAACCATCGGGTATTTTGAGGCAGCCAACATCGGCAAAGGGGACTCTGGCATATTCGGCTTGTCCGCCTGCATAACCGCCGAATAAATGCGAGTAACCAAATAATCCCGCTGGGGAATGACCCATTTGTTTTTCTGCCATCCAAGCGTTGGGGTTGCTGTTATCGCAGAGCGACCACAAATCGCGGTTGCAGAAAAAACAATTGCCGCAGGAAATGGTGAAGGGAACGACGACGCGATCGCCGACTTTTAAATTCTTCACTTGCGCCCCAACTTCGACCACCTCTCCCATAAATTCGTGACCCAAAATATCCCCTTTCTGCATCGTGGGGATAAACCCATCGTAGATATGCAAATCCGAACCGCATATCGCAGTTGAGGTAATTTTGATAATCGCATCGCGGGGATTTAATATTTTCGGGTCGGGAACCGTTTCGACTCGCACATCTTTCGCACCATGCCAGCAAACAGCTTTCATTTTTTGTTTTCCTTTTTTATATTTGGTTATTCATGCCGCCAGTTGACTTTGGTTAGCTAACTCCAGCATTTTTTGCACTTGTTGGTCTGCGATCGCCGGAAAGTTATCGTACCAAGCGCGTAATGCATATAAACGGTGTGGTGTCAAGAGGCAAAAGATTTCGTCTACTTCGGGTCGCAATTGAGCGTAAGTTTTAACGGGGGCGACGGGGACGGCGATAACGATTTTCTTGGCTTGTTGCTGTCGCAGTGCCAAAATCGCTGCGCGCATGGTCGCCCCGGTGGCGATGCCGTCATCGACGAGAATGACTGTACTGTCGTAAACGTCGAGCGATCGCTCGTTACCCCGGTACAGCAACTCGCGGCGTTGCAATTCCCACCGTTCTCTGTACGCCACGCGCTCAAAGATCCCGCATCGGATGCGATGGGCGGCGACGACTTCCGAGTTGATGACGCGGAAACCGCCGGAAGAAATCGCACCCATCGCCAAATCCTCGCACCCAGGAACCCCCAACTTTTGCACCAGAAACACATCCAAGGGCGCATTTAGCGCTTTTGCGACTTCATAGGCGACTGGAACTCCACCGCGAGGTAAAGCCAGCACCAAAACATCCCGACGATTGGCGTAAGCAGATAACTGCTTTGCCAACATTTGCCCCGCTTCGGTCCGATCTTTAAATTGCATTATTAATTGCAGATGGAAAAATCAGATCAATTTTAAATTTAACCTCGCAGATAGATTGAATTTTTCAATTTTTCTTCTGCAAGCTTAAATTTTTCATCTGCAATCTTTAAGCAATTCTTTAGGAAGCCGTTACAACCGCGCCAGTAGAGGGTTTAGCTGGCTTAGTCATTGCGCTGGCGAACCGCTGACGGTAAAGTTCGGCAAAACGCCGCTCGTACTGGGACAAATCTGCTTCAATTTGGGTTAATAATCTCACCGTCACCGGGTCGGTCAACTTGAGCATCAGGTTATAAACATCAACGACACCCGTTTGAATATCGCCCAATGCGCGACGCATCATAGCCATGTCGTCGCTACCTTGAAGCGAGGTTTGTAACTTCGCCAAAGTATCGGCAGCTTTAGCCGGTAAAGAGGGTTTTTCACCCAATTCATTCAGCCGCGCTTCGAGCAAAAGAATGTGATGCTGTTTATTTTCAACTATCTCTTGAAGCAGGCGACGCACTTCGACATCAGAGGTTTTTTCCGCATAATGTTGAAATGCTTCGTGGGAATAACGCTCCCCACCCAAAGCAGTATTAATTGCGGTGACAATTTCACCTTTAGTCGAGCCGCCCCAAGCATCCGCGAGTTTCCACCATTCGGCATTTGTATCGCTTTCATCGGGCAGTGCGGCTTCTTTCCCGCCGTAACCCAAACGACTTAAAATCGCCGTGGTAAAAATTGCTAAATCGCTCGGTTGTCTGGAAGTAATTAAATTTCCATCTACTACCAAAGGCTCGTTGATATAATGCGCCCCAGCATTTTGCATATCCTTGCGGATAGCCATAAATCCGGTGGCATTTTTACCTTTAAGTAAATCGCCTTCAATCAAAACTTGCGGCCCATGACAAACAGCAGCAATCAGTTTTCCTTGCTGCATAGCATCCCGCACAAATTGCACCGTATTCGGATTAACTCGCATCCGATCCGGTGCCATTCCGCCAGGAATAATTACAGCGTCGAATTCTTCAGGGCTTGCTTCCGTCGTCGTTGCATCGGCTTTCATCGAAAGTTTGCCCTGCTTGCCCTTATAATCCTCATTCGTGCGCGAACCGAGGACAACTACATCGATTCCCGCCATTTTGAGGGCTTTATAAGGAATTTGAAACTCGTAATCTTCAACCCCGTGTTCTAACAGGATTGCGACGCGCTTTTGAGAGCCTTGATTGTTTGATACCATATTCATTCCTCGCTAATTGCTAATTGCTAATTGCTAATTGCTAATTGCTAATTGCCAATAATAAAATTAGCAATTAACCATTAACAATTAGCAATTTACGATATGTTTGATACTGCAAACAACTCTTCGTAATCGGGTGAAAAATTGGCGCGGACATCGGCAAATTCACCGGGGGTAACCGCTTGCTGCAAAACTGTAAATACTGCCCTGACATGCATCGCAGCAACGCTTGGTTCTACGCCTTCTTTATCCGCTACGCGCTGATAGAATTCTTTGAGGGAGAAAGCTTGACCGTTTTCACCTTCTCTACCGCGCAAATACTGTCCTAGCTCTGGCGGCAGTTGGGAGGCTAAATCTTTGGCTTCATCGCCTACAATGCGTTCGGCAAGTATTTCAAAAGTCGCGCGGGTAGCACGCTCAGCTTCTTCACGCGAATCAAGCTGAGCGACGCTTTGAACGTGTTTGAGAAACTCGTCGCGTTTCATAATCTTTAACTTGTCCCCGATACGCTTCTAAGCGTAGGCATTACTGGGAAAATCTTCTTCGGTCTAAAGTGATAGATTTGGTTCGCTCTAAAGAGATAGGTAAGTTTTGCTGCTAAGAATTAAGCTAAAAAAGGGGTTTATGAGCAAGTTTTATGGCAAAAAAAGCGAAAAATTCTACAACTGGTGGTCTGTCCGACGAACTGGAATCTAATATCGGTCAGAATATAATGCCCCCAGATACAGAGGATACGGAAGAGGAAGAGCAAATTAGCGATCTACCGCAGGAAATTACCGAATCTTATGGAACCGGGGTTAAAGACGAGCCTGGTTACAATATCGGTACGCGCAGATTGCGGGATGAAATGGAACAATACACCTCAACAAGTCCTGAGTTAACTGGCGGTGATATTGATGCAGCTTGGGAACAAGCAGAAGCAGTGGGTGACGAGGCGGTAGGTGGAACAGTTGCGACTCCGGATCAAGATATTGTTGACGATCTGGGTAAAGCTGTTGGTACAGAAATGCACGACAAAGAAGACTATTACGGTTTTGATAAGTACGAAGTTCGCGACGATCGCAGGTGGGAATTAGATCCTGCATCTTCTGATGATTATCAGGAAAGGCGGGAATAGGTAATTGCTAATTGGTAATTGCTAATGGCTAATTGCTAATTGTTTTTTCTATTAGCGATTAGCCATTAGCCAATTTATGACAAATTTCCCGGAAATGGTCGCCTCGATGTTCAAAGCTTTGATATTGATCGAAACTGGCACAAGCGGGAGATAGCAAGACTACTTTGGCTTGATATTGTTTGGCTAATTCTGCTCCTCTGGGTACGGCGCGTTCCATTGTTTCAACTATTTCGTAATTGGAATAGCCTACTTCTTCTAATCTTTTGGCAAAGGCTGCGGCTGCATCGCCGATGAGTAAAACGGCGGCGGCTTTGGCTTTTATTTTTTCTAGCCACGCGGTATCGTCACCGGCTTTTGCTTCTCCGCCTGCGATTAAAATTGCGGGTGCAGAAACAGAATTTAACCCGACTTCGGCGGCGTCGTAGTTGGTGGCTTTGCTGTCGTTAATAAAGTCAATTCCTTCCCAGGTGCAGATGTGTTCGAGGCGGTGGGGGACGCCGGGGAAATTGCCAATGGCAGATGCGATCGCATCCTTCCCTATCCCCGCCAAGCTTGCCGCCGCAACTGCCATTAATAAATTTTGTTGATTGTGTTCTCCCACCATCCGCAAGGAATTTGCCGGAACAATTTCTTCTCCTTCAAATACTACCCAGCCATTCTCAATATAAGCGCCTTTTGAGTTAATTAAATCCCCTTTCCCTTTGACGCTTGTCCAGTAAGCATTGCTGAAGCGCGCCGGTGCATTTTTTTGCAAATAAGGGTCATCGCCGTTGAAAATTTGTACCTCGGCTTGCGTTAATAAATGCGCCTTGATGTTGTAATAATTCTCTAAAGTTTTGTGGCGACTCAAGTGATCTGGCGTGAAGGTTGTCCAAACAGCAATACGCGGCGCAATTGCTGCTGAAGATTCGATTTGATAGCTGCTAATTTCCGCTATTACCCAATCTGGTTTTTTATCTGCTAAGGCTAGTTCGCAAGCAGCGTAGCCGATGTTACCGCAAGCGGGCGCGTAAAATCCAGCGGCGGCAAAAATAGCGGCAATTAAAGCAGTCGTCGTCGTTTTTCCGTTCGTTCCGGTAATGCCAACCCAAGGAATATTATTTAAATATCGCCACGCTAATTCCATTTCCCCGATAGTTTCTATTCCCAATTCTCTGGCGCGAATTAAAGCGGGAATATCCCAAGGAACGCCGGGACTAACTACGATGAGGTTATCAGAAGTATCGGGTGCAAAAGAATAGCCTAACTTGACCGTAATTCCATCCTCGACAAGTTGCTGTTGCTGTTGTTGAAATGTGGGGGAGTTTTTGAGATCGCTCAATGTCACTGAGTATCCTTCCCGTTTTAGCAATTTTGCCGCAGCAATTCCCGATCTCCCCAAACCAATGATATGAGCGTTAGGCATAGACTGTGTTTTATTTTCCCCCGATCGACGCAACCTTTATCCTATCGTTTCAGAAACCCGGTTTTTCTAAAAAACCGGGTTATCGCCTCTCGCCTCGTTACCAGGCTCTTGCCTGGTAACGCTACCCCAGAGGCTCCAGCCTCTGGTGAGGTCGGGAGGTTAGAGCCTCCCAAACTGCATTTCCAGGCATAGCCTGGAAACGAGCCAAACGAGCCAATTAGCAATTAGCAATTTAACTCTTGACTATTGCGCCAAAATCTGCTAAAACCCGCGCCTGATTTCGCAACAATCCTAACAGATTTAAACGATTGCGCCGGATGTCTAAATTCTCATCCATTACTAACACGCTTTCTGCGCCATCAAAAAAGGTGCTGACTTTGCTCGTAATTTGAGCGATCGCATCCACTAATTGTTGATAATTTCGCTGTTCTCTTGATGCTTTTGTTTGCGGTACTAACTGCACCAAAGCATCATAAAAAGCTTGTTCGGATGATTTTTGAAACAACTCTGGACGCACTAGCGATGTGGGTTCCAATTGTTGCTTATCTAAATCTCCTTGGGCGGCGAGACGGGTAGAACGGTTGACGGTTTCGTAAATTTCCGCCAACTTACCGTTATGCCGAATTTCTTGCAGGAAAATCGCCCGATTTCTCACATCCAATACATCTTTTAACGCCCTTTCTGTATATTCTGGGTCGTTTTCTCCCAAAACTGCATTGACTAAATCGTAGTCAATTTGCCGATCTTCTTGCAGTAGGGTGCGGATGCGTTGGATAAAGAATTCCTGCAATTGTTGCAACAGTTCGTCGCGGTTAGCTTTATTGGGATAAGCAGCAATAAAATCTGCTACGGTTTCCTCTAATAACTGTTGCAAGTTGATGGTTAATTCTGCTGTCCAGGTAATATTAATAAACGCATTGGCAGCGCGACGCAAGGCAAAAGGATCGGCAGAACCTGTGGGTAGCATTCCCAACCCGAAGATGCTTACCAAGGTATCCAATCTATCTGCTAATCCAACAACTTGCCCCGTCAAAGTTTGGGGTAATTTATCCCCCGCACCGCGCGGTAAATAATGTTCAAAAATTGCCGTGGCTACGGCTGCGGTTTCGCCGCTGGCTGAAGCGTATTTTTGTCCCATTACTCCTTGCAATTCCGGGAATTCTCCCACCATTTGGGTGACGAGATCGGCTTTGCATAACAAGGCTGCGCGTTGGATATTGTTGCTGTCTGACTCGTTTAATTGCAGTTGTGAGGTAATTTTTTCGGCAATATTCTTAATGCGGACAACTTTAGCGCCCACTGAACCCAATTGTTCTTGAAACGTGACTTTTTCCAATTGGGGCAGGTAACTTTCTAACGGCTTAGCCAAGTCGGCGCGATAAAAATATTGTCCATCGGATAACCTGGCTCTAATTACCCGTTCGTTTCCAGAGGCGATAATATCTGCTTTGGCTGGATCGCCGTTGGAAATTGTGATGAAAAAGGGTAATAATTCTTGGGAATTTTCAGCGGTAAAGATGGGGAAATATCGCTGTTGAGTCACCATGACTGTGGTAATAACTTCCACGGGCAAGCTCAAGAATTCTGGGTCAAATTTACCGACGACGGCGCTAGGCCATTCGACTAAATAGGTGACTTCTTCTAATAAATCTGGGTAGATTTCTGCGTAGCCATTTTGCTGTTGGGCGACGGTTTGAATTTGTTGTTTGATGTTGTCCTGACGCTGGGTTTGGTCAACGGCGATGTATGCCGATTGTAGGGAACTTACATAATCCGTCGCAGAGGGAATTGAAATGGGTTCTCCGTGCAAAACGCGATGACCTCGACTGATGCGATCGCTCAACACCACCTCGCTACCATTTTCCAACTTAATCGGCAGCACGGTATCATCCAACAACGCCACCACCCAAACAATTGGACGTGCAAACCGCAAGTCGCCATCCCCCCAGCGCATAAACCGCTTACCTTCTAATTTGCCAATCCACTGGGGAATTAATTCGGTTAAAATATCCGTCGTCGCGCGTCCGGGTATCATTTTACGCACAAAGACAAAATCGCCCTTATCCGTAGGACGAACTTCCAGCGCGGCTAATTCTACCCCTTGTTTTTTAGCAAAACCCGCCGCCGCCTGGGTAGGTTGACCGTCTTTAAACGCCGCCGCTGCGGGGGGACCTTTAATTTCTTCGACTCTATCTGCTTGCTGTGCGGGTAAACCTTGGATCAGGACGGCGAGGCGGCGGGGAGTACCGTAAACTTCTATTTTCTCCGTCGTCAAGAACTGTTCCGCCAGGGTTTGGGGGATGATAGATTGCCACTGTGCGATCGCGCTAGGGACAAAATTCGCGGGTAGTTCTTCTGTACCAACTTCCAATAAAAAATTAGCCATACACCAAAGCTTCAA
The DNA here is from genome assembly GCA_003486305.1 of Cyanobacteria bacterium UBA11371. Classification (GTDB taxonomy): domain Bacteria; phylum Cyanobacteriota; class Cyanobacteriia; order Cyanobacteriales; family Aerosakkonemataceae; genus Microseira. Next base: position 20,563 of record DNGJ01000112.1, on the reverse strand, counting down.
TTAACCAGCTAAAACAGTTTACCGCTATTTCCCCCTCTCCTTGCAGACAGGGGGTCTTATCATCTCCGGTCGATTACTCATAATCGGAGGCCGGGACACGGCATGATTAACGTTATCTATTTGCCCGAGAAATCTATGATGCCGTGTCCCAAAGCAACGACTCTGTGGGATTTTTTGATCATGGGCAGTTCAACGGAAATCATATCAGGAGCAGAGGTTTCCTGACGCCAGTCAAATTTACTTTCCCCCTCTCCTTGCAGGAGAGGGGGCTAGGGGGAGAGGTTTCCTGATGCAGGTCAAACCACCCGGTAAACGTAAACAAGTATTAAAGATTACAGGCTACTGCTCATGGCAAACAAGGAACATCTAGTTCTACTCAAGCAAGGAGTAGAAACTTGGAACCAGTGGCGGGAAACCCACCCCGAAATCAAGCCGGATCTAAGGATAGCAGACTTGCGCGGGTTATACCTCAAAGGAGTAAACCTCAGCAAAGTCAACCTCAGCCAAACCAACCTCAGCCAAGCGTACCTTAGAGGCGCAAACCTCAGCCAAGCCTACCTCAGAGGCGCTGTCCTCAGAAGTGCCAACCTCAGCCAAACCAACCTCAACGACGCACATCTAAGTATGGCAGATTTGAGGGGAGCAGATCTAAACCAAGCTAACCTGACAATGGCAGACTTAAGCGAGGCCAACCTGTATCTAGCAGACTTAAGCGAAGCCAACCTGCAACTAGCAGACCTCAGAGGCGCAGATTTGACCAGATCCGACTTATTTGCCGCCGATTTAAGCAAAGCTGACTTATTTGCCGCCGATTTAAGCCGCACCCAAGCACTGAACGCGAAATTTAACCAGGCAATATTAACTGGAGTTTGTATAGAAGATTGGAAGATCAACAGCGACACCGAATTTGAGCGATCGCTTTGTGACTATATTTATCTTCAAAATAATCTCAAACAACGTCGTCCCATTAATAGAACTTTTGCACTAGGAGAATTTACCAAAATTTGTCAGAGTTTCAAGCAATCCAATTTTCCTAAAAAACCGGGTTTATCGTTAATTACAAGAATTCAAGAAACCGGATTTTTCTAAAAAACTCAGCGTAAACCGGGGCGGGTTTATCTAAACATCTCGTGGTTCCACAGATTGGGCAGGTATTACCCGCCCCTACACAACCTGAAAATATACACAACCGATGTAACCGGACGCGATATAATAGCAGCTAATGGTTAATCGCTAATGGCTAATGGGACTAAAAATCCTATATTAGCAATTAGCAATTAGCAATTAGCAATTAGCAACTGGCATTAAAAACTAAAAGTCGTGCGAATTACACCGATAGTTGTCGTGTCATTGCGTTTATCTCCTTCAGGATTAAACAACACAAAAGCTCCCGGCGTAACGCTGATATTATCGCTGATTTGAATGCGATAGTAAGCTTCTAAATGATAGGGAGTTGTCCTGTCAACATCGGGATTTGCTTTCAGACTCGCATCCCCATCTGCTGCAACGCGAAATAGCGGCTGTCCAAAAATTAACCCCGCACTATTACCGCCGACAAAAACATCTTTGAAATGCAAACCTGCCATCCAACTGGTCAGCGTAGAAGAAGCATCGACGCGCCCAGAAGAATCATCCACAAAAAAAGCAGCACCATAGCCGCTTAACGCCACTTTAGGCGTGATGCGCCAAGTTAAAGTACCGCCTACCGAATTAACGTGGACGGGAATACCAAGTGGCAAACCTCCCAAAGCATTTTCTGAAGCTTGAGATAAACCGGTCCCCAGAATATTAATTTCGTGATAGCTGTGGGCGTAGTTCAAAGCAATATCCAAGCTTTTGACGGGTTTGAGCGTCAATTGTGCCGCCGCAACGTAACTGCCGCTAAAAAATCCTGCCCCCAGAGGATTAACAGAAACACTCGGTAATACATCCGGCCCGCTCGATGTTAAATTGGCGGTAACATTACCGTACAAAGCCCTTAAATCAACTTGGGGAGCGATATTCCAAATAAAGCCAGCAGCCGTTGCTAAACCAGTACCGGAAGTACCGCCAGAAACGCGGACTACAGGGTTATATCCGGCAAATCTGGAAAGCGCTTCTTGTCCTTCATCAGCAAAGGGAGTAATCGCAGGAAACGCATCGGATGCTTCAACAGCAGGAGCAACAAATAAAGATAGCCTATCAGTAGCTGGGAAAAGGTACAGCAGTTTGTAAAGTGCAATGTCGTTGTTACCAAAACCCGATCGACTTAAATCTTTCGGATCGAATTCGGGGAATTGCGGTTCAAAACTCAATTTAGACATCCCCGAAGTCAGGGTAGAACCCGGGAATAAAGTACCTTGAACGCTGCCTTCTCCGAATACATTACCCCTGAAATTATGCGCTTGCAAACCTGTAATTAACAGGTCTTTACCGGAAAAACTGGTGAGTAAATTTAACCGCACTCGGTCAACAAAAATTGTTTGGGTATCGTCTCCATTCGGTGCGCCGCCAAAACCTTGGTTAATCGCGAAAATTGCTTGACCTTGCAGTTTGGTAGTAGTAGAAAATTGCTGCGCTTCTAAGCGGGCGGTGCGCGCTTCTAATGCATCTACCCGTCCCCGCAGCGTCACCAATTCGGCGGCAAATTCTTGTTGCAATCGCCGAATTGTGGCGATATCTTCTTTACTGGGTAAGTCAGAAACTGCTGCGGCGATTAATTCTTGAATGCGGTCTAAACAAGCATTTAATCCGGCGGCGAATTCGTAGCGAGTTAAGGCGCGGTTGCCGCGATAAGTGCGGTCTGGGTATCCTTCTATACAACCGTAGCGATCGACGAGGGATTGCAATGCTTGAAATGCCCAGTGGGTGGGGTCTACGTCGGTTAGCTGCGATACTGAGGTGACCTGTCCCATTGGGTCAGAGTCAGAAGCAGGCGCAGGATCAAAAGCGATCGCACCAGGCATTATCCCCAAAGATGCACAACCGAGGATCGAAATCGACAAACCTACTCTACCAAGAAACGGTAGACAATATTTGTTCACAAGCACTCCTCAACCACAAAATCTGGTTAATTTAACGTTAAATGTACATTATTACCCTTGTGGTTGCGGCCTTCGCAGTATTGAAATATACTGATGGTTAGCTTATATAAAACTTATAGTATTTTCACCATTTTGCACTACATAATTTAATATTTCAGATTTAACTCGAGTTTAAAATCTGCAATCTTAAATCTTAAATCTGCAATCATTTCGTTACCTCGACGTAAATATGTTCTAACCTGACGGCTTGACGGGAAATGGAGTCGATGGGAATGCCATCAAAGCAGGCAATAATTTCTTTTAATTCTAGATGTTTGGGGAGCCAAAAAGCGATGTCGTTGCCGTAGCGTCGGTAGGTGAAACCATATTTTGAGGCGCGAGCGATCGCATCGTCTTCTTCGGGCGTTTGTACGATGATAATATCTTGCGCCGGAATGCGTTTCCGCAGTTGTTCTAAACTACCTTCTGCGATAATTTTACCATTTTTTAGAATACCAATTCGCTGACAAAGCCGCTCTGCTTCTTCTAATAAGTGCGTCGTCAGCAAAATTGTCATGCCTTGATTTTTCAGTCGCTTAATTAATTCCCAAATTTCGTAACGCGCTTCAATATCTAAACCCGTCGTTGGTTCATCTAATATCAATAACTTGGGATAGTGAACCAAAGCGGCTGCAATGTTGAGCCGCCGCTGCATTCCGCCGCTGAGGGTTTCCACGGGACATTTTGCCCGATCTGCTAATTTTACAGCTTTGAGAGTTGCCCGCACTTGTTCCCGCCTTTCTTGCCCCGATAATCCGTAAATTCGGGCAAAGAAATTGAGGTTTTCTTCGCAGCTGAGACTTTTATACAATAAATTTTCTTGGGTAGCAACGCCAAGCAGCTTTTTTGTAGCTTTAGAAATCGGTTGGTTGTTGATGGTAATCTCGCCGCTATCTGGGCTGAGCAGATTGCATAAAATATTGATTGTAGTCGTTTTTCCGGCGCCATTTGGCCCTAGTAAACCGTAAACTTCACCAGGGCGAATGTGCAGCGTCAAATCTTGGAGAACTAATCGATTTCCGTAAAACTTACTAAGATTTTTTATTTGCAGCACAATTTTTTCCTTTGTGATTTTTCAGTTGTCAATTGGCAGTCTAGATATTACTCACAGGCTGCGTTCCGACTCTAACATCTGCCAGTAAGACAGCCATCCCGCCAGGACTACGAAGGCAGAAAACCCGCATAAAAACCAAAAATGCGATTCAATTTTGCTCCAATTTTCTCCATTTGCAGCCACTGCGACTAACGCTTCGTTCATGTGATATATCGGATTTATTCGGGCAATTTTTAGCAGGGTATCTGGAAACAGAGAAGAAGGAAAAAACGCCCCACCTAAAATTAACAAAGGCACGCCAAACGTTGCGACTAAGGCGTTGACATCTTCGGTGCGACGCCCGAGTTGCGTACCGAGAATAAAGCCTAAACCAACGTAAGAAACTATACTTAATAAGATGAGAATTGCACCCAGGAGGAGCGAACCTTGGAACCGCGCTCCCCAAAATGCTGCAACGCTATAAACTATTAAAACTTGACCAATTCCGATCCAACTGTGGGCGATAAAAATACCAAAAAAGTAGGAAGTGCCGCTGAGAGGGGAGAGAAACAGGCGCTTAAGGGTTTGCTGTTCTCTTTCTGACACTACAGTCGCTACTGTACCGCCGAGACAGCTAAAAAATAGCGCGCTCCCGACTAAGGCTGAAGGCGCGATAAATTCAAAAGCTTGAGCCATTGACATTTGTGCCTGTTCTGCCCAAACTAAACTGTTAATCGCGAGGACAGCAACGGGAAAAATCAACCAAAAAATCAAGCTGCGCCGCCGCCGCAACAGTTCGATTAAGATTCGCTGGGCTACAGCCAGGGTTTCGCGCCAGTATTTCATCGTGTTAAGAATTCAGCCCGTAAGTAATATACCTTTAAACTCAGGTGGCGCGATCGCTCTCCTTACCCAAAAACCCGGTTTCTCTGACAATACCTTTGCCATAATCCGACACCCGCGCATGGTGTCGCTATACAGACAAAGCCTGCCTACGCAGGCTCAAATCAAATGCAGCCCGCCTTCGCGGGCTTCGTTTGTCTGCCCGCTTGCGCTGCACACCCTTAAGGGTGTGGCGCTAGGCGTTTGAGAAAATTGGCTTATGTATTGTTTAAGAAACCGGGTTTTGTAATCGCTTTAACAAATTGGTTGATTTCCGGGATTGACCGCGTGAACGTACTCGCTGCCAGAATTAGGCCATCCCCGTTTGTAAGATGCTTCTTCTGGATTTCCCCATCCGAGTTGCAGCACAATTTCGAGGAAATTTTTGGCATTTTCCCACTTACACAAATTTACCCATTCAGTGCGATAAGATATTCTGCCCACATCGGCGGGCATAATCTGCCGGAAATCTCTGCCATTATTAAAACTCAGGTATAAATCCATACCCGCCGTCACTTCGTGCCAGAATGCCAGCATGGAAGTTTTGGCAGCTTTGAGGGTTTCAATATCGCTGGGAATGGCAATTAGCTGGTCATCCACGGCGGGATAGTGCAGGGTTTTGCCCTTCACGGTCATCTGCCGCCAGACAATGCCAGAAACCTGGTGTTCCCGCTGGTAGTGGTGAACGGCGGCTTTAAAGTCTTGATATGCCGAGAACTTTTGCAATCCCTCGGCTTTGAGAAACATATCGATAACTGGGTTACCGGAAACCTTTGTCGTCAGTTTCAGGCGTTTCCCCGTCAGACAAGCTTGGCGCTCGGAGGCCAAGATTTGGAGTAGTTCATCTGTGCTTTTGACTTTAGACATCAGCACACCTACAAGAGAGCGATCGCGTTTTTTGGCAGTATGCCTTGTGAGAGATGATAACTACATCAGCCGGTTTTGGCACTATCTACCAGAAAAATTTTTTAATTTGGTAATCGGTAATCGGTCATCGGCATCTTAGCCACCACCAATTACCCATTACCAATTACCCATCACCTACTTCACCAATTCGGTATTAAACTCGTTGATCGCTCGCTGCTTTAACTCTACCGATTCGGAGCGGGGTAGCAAGTTAAACACTTTGCGGAAAGCATCGTCTACCCGCTCAAACGGCACTTGTCCCTTTTCGTTGAGGACAATTTTACCGGACTGGTCAAACAATACCACTTGCGGCACAAACCCAGAGTAGTAATAACCTGGTTCATCCGCCGTATAGGTAGATTTAGGGGGAATTGCATCCACGCTGATCGGGATCAAATCTGCCGCCCGACCATAGTATGCTTGCAGTCGCGATACCACAGTCGCGTATTGCTTGCAATCCCTGCTGTCATCGGTATAAAACACCAACAGCGTCGGCTGCTCTCGCTTCAAAGACTGCGCCAGCGTCACTTTCGGCGGTACTAGGGAACCGTTCCCCGCATACAGCACAAAGATATTACCATCAAAGCTATCGTTGTCGAACTTTGCTAAAGCGGGTTGAGTATCCGCTATCAGCAGACAACCCAGTCCAATTGTCAGTATCAACAGGCATTTGGCAACCAGACGCCGCCAAGATTTCACAAAAGTAGCAATAGTCATACGTTACTCAAAAACCCTCTAATGCATTATCTCTGTTAGCGGCTGCTGCCGCTAAAGAAAATTCTCGTTCCTAGTTTTCCTTCCTCGTTCCTTCCTCGTTCCCAGGTCAAAGCAGGGAACGAATTATTGGAGGTTCCACCTCCCATCTACTTAGGCAGCTAAAGCTTTTTTATTCCTGTAGCCAACTGAATAATCTTTGATGGCGCTTTCCAGATGAATTCGCTGCGGCTGCCACAAAATATAATGCGATCGCAGTAAACCCATAATCATTAATAAAACAATCCACCATTTGAGACAATAAAACCAGGCTAATTGTAATTACAATACTAGCATCATCCAGGTTAATATGCTTCATCAGACTACCCAAAAAAAGCATAAACAGCAAACAACCGGGAATGCCTAATTCTACTAACACTTGCAAAAATATATTATGCACGTGAAACCCTGTCCGCCCGGTGAAGCGAATTCCCACATGTTCGGCAAAAGTTCCTATGCCTATTCCAGTTATGGGTTTTTTGCTAAATTCATCGATAGCAGCCTGCCACAAAACCAGCCTTGCTTTGTATGATGACGGCGCTTGAGTTCCCACTTTTTTGGGTTGAGGTGAAACGATTTCTTGATTGATTGGCGAAACTGGGAATAATTTTAAATTTAATCGCTGATACGATACGGGTAAAGATAAAATGCAGATTGCCAAACAGCTAGCCAGTACAAGGCTACCGCGAAAGTGGATAATTCTCATTAACCACAGCAGCAAGATTCCGATAGTAAAAACAAACCATGCATTTCTACTTGCCGACTGAGCAGTTAACAAGATAAAAAGCGATAAACTGATGCATAATTCTAACTTTGTTATAGATCTATTTTTATAGAGACTCAGTGCTAGCATTGCTCCGATAGACATCAAGACGCCAAACTGATTAGGCCCCTGCATAATTGAACTAATCCGGGGATAAGAGTCTGGATATCTAATCAAATTTAAAACTTCGCTATGGGGAAAGATAGATTCTAAAATTCCAATCATAGCAATTATAATAAGTATCCCAAATGCCAGCCGGTTTAACAAAGCATCTTGATTTTCAAATGTAATAACTAAAAAAACTAAAAATATTAAAGGATAAACCGAGTATTTAAAACCGTACTTTAGCGCCGTAGTTGAGAAATCGCTAAACCAGGCACTGACCCACATCCATAAATAAAAAATTACCAGGGATATCAATAAACTTCGCCGTTTGAACCACAGGTTTTTAACTCGCAAAGGATGCAATAAAATAATTAATAACCCCAAAAAACTTAAACCAAGATAATGAATGCCACCCAAGGGTATATGAGAAACTTTGATCCGGGCAAGCAGGGAAAAAACTATAATTAAGACGAAAAATAACCCGTTCATAATTTTGGCTCAACGACTGGCACGGCTAAAGAATATCGCCGCCATGACAATTAAACCTAATAGTACCAGGGGAACCCAGAGGTCGGTCAAGTTAATCATTTTCGTATTGGCAAATAAATAGTAGAATACAGAATATATATTATCGGAAAGCCAGCTATGACATTAAAAGATATAGCGATCTGGCTGCAAGAGCGAACCGCATTCAGTATTCTTTCTGCGGAAGTATTAGAAGACTTGGCGCAAAACATCGAAGAGCGAGTTATCCTGCCCAACCAGCGCCTGGTGCTAGAAGATACACTGCCGCAGGGATTGTATATTTTAAAACAGGGGAGGTTAGAAGGCGATCGCAAGACTCAAACTGGCTCGATTTGGGCGGTTAGTTTTCTACCCGGAACAATTATTCACTTACAAGAATTGCTATTTGGACAACTCGCTCAAAGAACGATCGTAGCGCTGAGCGAATGTCAGTTATGGTTTATTCCGGCGGAAAAGTTTCGCGAATTAGTAGAGAAATATCCTGAGATTATGCCAGCTTTCTCGCAACAACTGGCGATGGAACTGGCGCAGCTTTCTTCTCAGTTGAGTTACGAACAAGAACGCCAAACCGTTTTAAGACCTTATTTAGTTACAAAAGCCAAACGGGGAGTGATTGGAAAAAGTCGCTACGCGGTGCGCCTACGACAGCAAATTAAAGAAGCATCTAGCGGGCGCAAACCAGTTTTAATTTTCGGGGAACCGGGGTTAGAAAAAGATAACCTTGCTGCTTTAATTCACTTCAATTCTGCACGGCGAAGGGAACCGATTATTAAGGTAGATTGCAGTAAGTTGCAAGTTAGCGGGTCAGAATTATTTGGACGCGCCAACGGTAAAGCGGGACTGTTGGAATGGATCGGAACGGGTACGATAATTCTTAACAACATTCACGAACTTCCCAAGGAATTGACGCCGAAGGTGGCTCAATTGTTAGAAACTGGCACTTATACGCCTGTGAGTCGCCAAGAAGAAGAGCAAGCAAAGCCGATTTCTTGTGTGGCGAGGATTGTGGCGATCGCAGAAAAACACCTACCCACTATTGAACGCCAAGTTGGTCATTTAATCAAAGTCCCCCCGCTGCGAGTACGCAAAGCAGATATTAGCGCCCACGTTGAATATTACACCAGCCTTTTATGTCGCGCCAAAGGCATCGCCAAACCCCATTTAACACCCGAAGCATTGCGGCGATTACAAGCGTATGATTTTCCCAATAACTTGAGGGAATTAGAAAGTTTAGTAGAACGCGCACTCGTCCAAAGCGTCAACGCCAAAGAACTAACCGAAGAAATTTTTTGGTCGGCACAAACCAAGAAAAAACTATTTCGCGTCAATCTTTTAAACGCCAATCCTTGGTTGCGGCGATTTTTACGCAGTCCTTGGTGGCCCGATCGCATTAATTATGGCTTTACCTTGTGGTTTTTTGCCCTAGTTGTAACCATTTTATTTATTGGCCCTCAAACCCGGAATCAAAATTTTGCTTTAAATATGTTTTGGGCTTGGTGGTGGCCTTTAGTATTGTTAGGATTTCCTTTTGTTGGACGCCTTTGGTGTGCGGTTTGTCCATTCATGATTTACGGCGAAGTCACGCAAAAACTTTCCCTCTGGTTATGGCCTAGACAATTAAAAAGATGGCCTAGAGAGACTGCTGAAAAATGGGGCGGATGGTTTTTATTTGGCCTATTTACTCTAATTTTCCTGTGGGAAGAACTCTGGAATTTGGAAAACACCGCCTATCTTTCTTCCTGCTTACTTCTATTAATTACAGCAGGAGCGATGATTTTTTCCGCTATTTTTGAACGGCGTTTTTGGTGTCGATATTTATGTCCAATTGGAGGAATGAACGGACTATTTGCCAAATTATCGATGACCGAACTAAGGGCGCAACAGGGTACTTGTTCCGCAGAATGCACCACCTATCAATGTTATAAAGGTGGCCCGCAAAAAGGGGAAGGAATGGAAACAGATGGATGTCCGTTATATTCGCATCCCGCACAGTTGGAAGATAACCGAGACTGCGTTTTATGCATGACTTGTCTCAAAGCTTGTCCTCACCGTTCGGTTGAGTTAAATTTACGTCCCCCTGGGATTGAATTGTGGACAACTCACGTACCTCGTAGTTATGAAGTAGCGCTGTTAATGTTGCTTTTGGGAGGAATTTTTCTGCATCGATTACCGGAAATAGAAGCAGTTTTGGGTTTGAACCTGAATCTAACTCAATTTTGGCCTCATTTTGCCGTTTCCCTGGCAGCTTTAATTATTCCAGCATCTATTCCTTTCTTGGCTTATGGGTTCATTAAACTGTTTCATGGAAGCCTAAAATCCCGTTCGTTTGTCGAGTTAGCTTATGGCTATTTACCTTTAGTCTGGGGAGGAAGCTTAGCGCATTATTTGCGTTTGGGGTTAGGGGAAGCCGGACGAATTATTCCAGTTAGTTTTGCAACTTTTGGCTTAAACGGTGAGGAGTTACCAATCCTAATTGCTCATCCGGCGGTAATTGCATTTTTGCAAGGAACGACGCTGATGGCATCAGTATTCCTATCGGCGATCTTAACGCAAAAAATCGCCCGCCAACCCTTCCGGTTATTGCTACCACAACATTTAGCAACAGTAATTTTGGCAATTAGTTTGTGGGCAATTATTGTAAGATAAAAGTTCGTATTGCGTTGTTAACACATCGGTCGGGGCGGGTTTATACAAATTGTCTGTTGCTATCAGAGGTTATTGGTAAAACCCGCCCCTACGCGCATCAAAATATAACTCGTTTCGTAGGGCGTTGTTAACACATCGGTCGGGGCGGGTTTATACAAATTGTCTGTTGCTATCAGAGGTTATTGGTAAAACCCGCCCCTACGTCGATCAAAATACGGGAGGCAGAGCCTCCCTAACTCGTTCCCAGGCTGAGCCTGGGAACGAGATCTTCGAGGCTCTGCCTCGAAGATCTGAGTGCCATTCTAAAGCAATAAAGTCCTTACTACAAACTTAGGCTTTGAAGGTTAAAATCGGCTTCAAACGCGCTACTACGCTAACTATCTCCGCTTGTATTTGAGCGTCAATAACTGGTTGAATCGGTTTATAAGCCGCAGGTGCTTCTTCGATTCTACGTTCTTCACGCAAGGTAATACAATCTACCCCAGTTAAACCCAAAATTTCCTCACTTTTTTCTGCACCTTCACGAGCAAGTTCAAAGCGAGATTTGAGCCTACCCGCACCGTGAGAAGCGGACGCCAGAAAATCTGAATTTCCTGTTCCAACTAACAGAAAAGATGCCGCACCCATAGAACCTGGGATAATCACAGGTTGTCCTGCATGGGCGGGAGTTGCACCTTTGCGAATTACCCATCCCGCACCTTCTGGTAGGGTGATATTGTGGGGCAAATCGTAAACTAAAGGCGCTTCTATATCTCCATAAACTTCTCGCAGACGCAGGCGCAACAATTCTGCTAATAAAAGTCGGTTGATGAAGGCGTAATTTGCCGCCGTTGCTTCTGCTTGCAAGTATTGATTCACCAAATCTGGGTTGGCTTTAACAGAGAGGGGAAATAAGCGAGATTCAGGAAATGGGAGATTTTTAGGCCATGCAGATTGAGCAAAATCGCGCCACATGCCGCCAATATATTTACCCACATTGCGCGAACCAGAATGAATCATAAAGGCGAGTTGTCCTTCTCGTACACCCCAGGCGAAAGCTGTTGCTTTATCTTCCACTTTTTCCACCATTTGTACTTCGACAAAATGGTTACCGGAACCGATGGTAGCAAGTCCGCCATCGCGCACCAATCCATCTTCGGGGACTAATTCTTCTGGTGCCCATTTCGCATCCCCTGACATTGAACCGCTTAAATAAACCCGGTCAATTTCGGTTGCTAATTGGTCGAGGTTGGATTTTGTGATGCTACCCGTTGGTTTATCGAGCATTGCATCTAAAAAACCTGGGATGCCATGCTGAAATAAGGCGCGACAAGTTTTAGCGGTCATGGTAACGTCGCGAGTGCCAAAAAAGTAATCGCCTTTCATTAATTCTACAAAGCGATCGCGCTGTTTAAAAAATTCGTCAATCCCCAAATCTGCAACGTGCAAGCGCATCCCGCAGTTGATATCCGAACCGACAGCAACGGGTATAATTTGATCGGCTGTTTCTACTACCGAACCAATAGCAACTCCTCCATCTCCTGGATGAAAATCTGGAGTTGCACAAGCACGACAAACGCATCCTCCCGCCGGATGTCGCACGTTAGCTAAATTTGCCAATTGTTTGAGTGCTTTTACTTCCACGGGGAAACCTTCTGGAAGTAAAACTTCCGCCATTGGTGCGTCGGGTGAATTAGAAAGGCGAACCGAATATGTACGATTTTCGTAACTGACATTAAGACCTTGGCGAGACAATGCTCGCAGCAATCGATTGAGATTTTTTGGCTGCATGAAAACTCCGTTGCAGATCGATGAGTGACCTGCGTTATGTGTAGACTCACATCTTGTACCAGTCGCCGTTACCTAGTCACCGTCACCCTTAAGGGTGCGGCTATACAAACGAAGTCCGCCTTCGCGGACTGAAGAAAAATCAAGAGTTTGTTAGCCTGCGTAGGCAGGCTTTGTTTGTCTAGTCCTACCCTTCGAGGGTAGGTGCAAGATGTTTGTAGAGAGAATAGGAGACTTTGGTTCAGCAGCCGCAGTCTTAGTTCTTCTATAATAATGTTTTGAGGATTTCGGTGTCAATATAATCGATTATATTGGCGATCGCATCGCTCCTATGTCAAGCTAAAAAACATGAATAACACTAAAGAATTATTCACGATCGGTCATTCCAATCACAGCATTGAAGCGTTTATTGGGCTACTCCAGCAGCATGGTATAACGGCGCTGGCGGATGTGCGATCGCATCCCTACAGTCGCTATTTACCCCACTTCACTCAATCCCCTTTAAAAGCCGCACTTTTAAATGCGGGAATTCGCTATGTTTTCCTGGGAAAAGAGTTAGGCGCCAGACCAAATAATCCCGACTGTTATGTCGATGGTAAAGCACTTTACGAAAGAATTGCCGCCACCGAATTATTCTCAGAAGGAATTCAACGCTTACTCAAAGGCGCAGAAACTTATAAAATTGCCCTCATGTGTGCGGAAAAAGATCCCATAACCTGCCATCGCGCTATTTTAGTTTGTCAAATTTTACGCGAATTTAAACTAGAAATCAATCATATTCTCAACGATGGTAATTTAGAATCTCACAATCAACTTGAAGAAAGGATGTTATATTTGCATAATTTAAGCGACGCCCAACAAAATAAACCCAAACAACTTTCCCTTTTTGATGCGGTAGAATCAACAGATACCGCAATTCGCCCTAAAGAAGAAAGGCTAAAAGAAGCTTATCATTTACAAGGCGATAGGATTGCCTACCAGGAAAAAACAAATGAAACAGACTCTTGATTTATACACGATTGGCTTTACTAAAAAAAGCGCCCAACAATTCTTCGATACCCTCGTCAAAGCAGGAGTTAAACGAGTCGTCGATACTCGACTGAATAATGTATCGCAGTTAGCCGGATTTGCCAAACGGGAAGACCTTAAGTATTTTCTCGGTCATATTGGGAATATTGAGTACGTTCACCTGCTGGAGTTAGCACCCACAAAAGATATTTTGGATGCATATAAAAAAGATGGTGGAGATTGGGAAACCTATGAAAAGAAGTTTCTGCAACTGATGCGCGATCGCAAAATCGAGGAACGCATTTCACCAGACATTCTACACGGTGGATGTCTCCTCTGTAGCGAAGCCAAACCCCATAATTGCCATCGCCGTTTAGTTGCAGAATACCTAAACGAAAAGTGGGGAAATGTCAAGATATGCCATCTTTAACCCGGTTAATTTGTCTCGCCAATTCCTGGAAACACAGCGACAGGTGCATCGCTGGAATTACTACCATTAAAGGACAGTGGATTCGCGTAGTTTCCGATTTACCCGACGGTCGAATTACCAAAGAAATGCGACAAATTGGCGGGACAGAACCAGCGTTATTAGATATTTTAGCGATTCCTTTAGCCAAAACCGGGCCAGATTACGGCTTTGAAAGCGAAAACTTATCAGTTTTGCCGGGAAAATGGGAACGAGTAGGACAAGTTACACCCGCACACCTGCTGAAATTTTGTAGCAAAGAAGAGTACATTTTGCACAACGATTTGAGATATGTAGAAGTTCCTTATTTGCAATCGTTACCAGTATCTCAGCGCCGGACTTTGGAATTAATTAAAGCAGTAAAAGTATCCGTTAGACCGCTGGAAACCAAATACGAAGGCAGTCAAAAATGGGAAGGGACAATTGTGACCGAAAGCGGTAAAGAATTGACAACAACTATCACCGATCCGGTATTTGTAAGGAAATTGGACTTAGGATATCGTCCTAAAAATCATTGTTTAGTGACAGTTAGTTTAAGTATGCCTTGGCGTCCGGATGATTGGAGAGGAGAAGGCGATCCTTGTTGGAAATTGATCGCAGGGGTGGTGGAATTACCGGAGGAACATAAGCCAAAAATAGAGAGCAAAGATGATTGGGATGACTTGCCGTTTTGAAATGCGATCGCATTCCCAGAATGAGTCAAAAATTCTTGGCGATCGCATAGATTAAAGATAGCTAGCAATGGGCAATTTTATGATGCGGTACAAAGAACGCTATTTGGTAGATGAAAACGGAAATCGCATTGGGGTATTTCTGGATATCGCAGATTACCAAAAACTTCTGGAAAAACTAGAAGAGTTGGAAGCAATTTGCGCCTATGACGCTGCCAAGGACTCTGATGACGAAGCAATTCCTTCTGAGATGGCGATAGCGCTTTTTCCCCAATCCCAACCTCATATGCGAGCGCTTTAACTTTTTCAATCTAAACCTAAGTCAGCACATATTCTTGCTTCTTTTTTAACTTCTTCTGGGAGTACTCCTACCTCCACAAAAAATATAAACTGAAGTGCAGTCCAAGCATCTCTTTGATTCCAAGTACCTTTGTCTGCCAAAATTTTTCCAAAGTTCATGCTCAAAATTACTTTGACAGTATCGCCAAAGGTAGAACAGTATTCGGGAAAGCAGACGGCATAATTTTCTGTAAATTTATAAGCTAAAATCAAAAACAGAAAACTCAAGACAAGCACCCACCACATTCCAAAAAATATCAGCACCATCCCCAAGAGCATTAAACTTAAGAAGATCAACACGATTGCACTTTCCATCCACGTTGGACGAACAAGATTTGGTAAGCGCAGACCCGTATACCTGCTAAGATATTTCCAGACTTTAACGCGATCGCGTAGCTCAATTAAGCTTTCCATAGAAGTTGACGGAGCTATTTCACTTTTTGGTAAATTTGTCAAGTAAATTAGAGCTTGCCGCATTCTGTAAAACGCGCGATTCGTCATACAATCATTAGATTCATTCGATCCTAATTTGCTAATTACACAGGCGTATAACTCTTCTACCGTAAAAATATTTACAGCTTCTTCGTCGCTGATTTTGATTTTGAATGAACGCTCAATCGCTTCAAGAAGTATAACGCTGTCCATTTTGTTCCTCCTAACTTGCTATCAGGTAATAGGCAAATATCTAATGGTGTCCTGATACTCGTCATCATCTGATGTACCCGCAATCAGAATCAACTCCTCAATTGTTTCACCTATACCCATATTGGAATTAACGCAACATTGCGAACCATCCAAGTATCAAACCCCAGTCTTTTTTGCGCCAAGTTGTTTATGCGGCGCTTCCACTTGGTGAAGGAATTATCGTCGAGCCTTTTATGGGTTCGGGTTCTACAGTAGCAGCAGCAGAAGCAATGGGCGTTAGCTGTATTGGAATTGAACGCTATACGGAATATTATGAAATGAGCCGTACTGCAATTCCCCAATTATATCATGTCCGGTAGTATCGGACTTACAGTTAATAATGTTGTAGGGGCGGGTTGTACCAGCCATCTTTGATCAAAAGCGAATAGTCTTGATAAACCCGCCCCCCGCGTATGATGCCGAAGCAACCGAACATGATATTAGCAGGATTGAAAACGACAACCGAGAAGCTGGAATATGAGCAAGCGATCGCTTCCAAGTTTTGATTCATTTATTTTTCAATTGGTTATTTTTGAGATTGATGCACCCTGAATTTTTGCTTTCACATTCACGAATCAATTCTATCTAAAATTAAGTGTTCTGGTATCCAAAATATATCCATCGGTATCAGAATCGCTGCTGGCATAAAACAATCCATCTTTTTCCCCCTTAAAATTGCCGGTGGGAGGATACCACAAAGTTCGCCATATTCTTTCACTTGTTCCAAGATCAGATCGAATTGTTCTTGGATCTCATCGGGGCGAAGACAGTGAATTGGTCCATCATCTTCGTAATATTCCTCGTCATCGGCGTTGAAAGGGGAAGGAATAAGATCCTGCAATAAGTAATCTAACTTCTCGAATTCCAGCACCGGGATCAGGGCGGCTACTTCTTCCCCCGCTTGCTGTAAGATGATGCGCGAGCCATCCAACACGACGCGCGCCAATGCATCCTCCAAGTTCTCCCTCACTTCCTCCGTATTTAAACGGATAAATCCTGGATCTTCACCAATAAACTCTTTGTTTGTGTGCGATCTCATAACATCCCTCCCAACATCGAGGCAAAATAGATTAAGTCAATCGTGCCAAACTAACTCAAGTTTGTATTTAAACCTTTTTTCCCTATGACTCATCCTTTCCTCCAACGCCTCCACAGTCCCCAACGTCCCGTTATCGTCTTCGACGGCGCGATGGGAACCAACTTGCAAACCCAAAACCTCACCGCCGCCGACTTTGGCGGTGCGGAATACGAAGGTTGCAATGAATATCTGGTACACACCCTACCAGAAGCAGTAGCAAAGGTGCATCGGGACTTCCTGGCGGCGGGTGCGGATGTAATAGAAACCGATACTTTTGGCGGCACTTCGATTGTGCTGGCAGAATATGATTTAGCAGATAAGGCGTATTATCTCAACAAAACCGCCGCCGAACTTGCCAAGCGCGTCGCCAGTGAATTTTCCACACCAGAAAAACCGCGATTTGTAGCAGGTTCGATGGGACCAGGTACTAAGTTACCCACGTTAGGACATATCGATTTTGACACGTTAAAAGCTGCTTTTATCGAACAAGCAGAAGGACTTTACGACGGCGGCGTCGATTTATTTATCATCGAAACTTGTCAGGATGTGCTGCAAATTAAAGCGGCATTGAATGCAGTTGAAGCCGTGTTTAAGAGTAAAGGACAGCGCATTCCCCTAATGGTTTCCGTGACGATGGAAGTTCAGGGAACAATGCTTGTAGGTTCCGATATTAGTGCCGTTTTATCGATTCTAGAACCTTACCCAATTGATATTCTCGGTCTAAACTGCGCCACCGGACCAGACCGAATGGCAGAACACATCAAATATCTCTGCGAACATTCGCCGTTTGTGGTTTCTTGCGTTCCCAATGCCGGGTTACCAGAAAATATTGGCGGTCACGCCCATTACAAATTAACGCCGATGGAATTGCGGATGGCGTTGATGAAATTTGTGGAAGATTGGGGCGTGCAAGTAATTGGTGGTTGTTGCGGTACTCGTCCGGAACACATCCAAGCATTAGCCGAAATTGGTAATACTTTAACGCCAAAACAACGGCATCCCGAATTTGAACCTTCGGCAGCTTCTATTTATAGCGCTCAACCTTACATTCAAGATAATTCTTTCCTGATTGTCGGTGAAAGATTAAACGCCAGCGGTTCTAAGAAATGCCGCGATTTACTCAATGCAGAAGATTGGGATGGACTGGTTTCTTTGGCAAAATCCCAAGTAAAAGAAGGCGCGCACATCCTCGATGTCAACGTGGATTATGTCGGGCGCGACGGCGAACGGGATATGCACGAATTGGCTTCGCGATTGGTAACAAATGTTACCTTGCCTTTGATGCTCGACTCCACAGAATGGCAGAAAATGGAAGCGGGTTTAAAAGTGGTCGGCGGTAAGTGTATCCTCAATTCCACCAACTATGAAGATGGCGAAGAGCGCTTCTTTAAAGTGTTGGAATTGGCGAAGAAATACGGTGCTGGTGTAGTGATTGGCACTATCGACGAAGACGGGATGGCGCGGACAGCGGATAAGAAGTTTGCGATCGCACAACGCGCCTACAACCAAGCCGTCGCATTCGGTATCCCGCCCCAAGAGATATTTTTTGATACACTAGCTCTACCGATTTCTACGGGGATTGAAGAAGACCGCGAAAATGGAAAAGCCACCATCGAATCGATTCGGCGCATCCGGCAAGAATTGCCAGGATGTCACGTTCTTTTAGGTGTATCCAATGTATCCTTCGGTTTGAATCCAGCCGCGCGAGTTGTGCTTAATTCCATGTTCCTCCACGAAGCAATGTCGGCGGGAATGGATGCGGCGATTGTCAGTGCGAGTAAAATTTTGCCATTGGCGAAAATTGAACCCGAACATCAGGAGGTTTGTCGCAAGTTAATTTACGACGAAAGGCAGTTTGATGGGGATATTTGCACCTATGACCCGTTAGGCGAGCTTACCAAACTATTTGAAGGCAAGACAACCAAGCGCGATCGCAGCGGTGACGACAGTCTCCCCATAGAAGAGCGCCTCAAGCGTCACATTATAGACGGCGAACGCATTGGTTTAGAAGCAGCATTGGCAAAAGCACTCGAACAATATCCACCATTAGAAATTATCAACACCTTCTTATTAGATGGCATGAAAGTGGTAGGAGATTTGTTCGGATCGGGACAAATGCAATTGCCTTTCGTATTGCAATCAGCCGAAACCATGAAAGCAGCCGTCGCGTATTTGCAACCCTTCATGGAAAAAGAAGAAACTGGCGATAATTCCAAGGGAACATTTATCATTGCCACCGTTAAAGGCGATGTCCACGATATTGGTAAAAACCTCGTCGATATCATTCTTTCCAATAACGGTTACAAAGTAATTAACCTGGGGATTAAACAGCCAGTGGACAACATCATCGAAGCCTACGAGCAACACAAAGCAGACTGCATTGCTATGAGTGGCTTGCTGGTGAAATCCACCGCGTTCATGAAAGAGAACTTGGAGGTATTTAACCAACGGGGAATTACAGTTCCCGTGATTTTGGGCGGTGCGGCTTTGACGCCGAAGTTTGTTCACGAAGATTGTCAGAATACTTACAAAGGTAAGGTTATTTATGGCAAAGATGCCTTTTCTGACTTGCACTTCATGGATAAATTAATGCCAGCAAAAACAGCCGGAAAGTGGGATGATTTGAACGGATTTTTGGATGAATTCGCCGAAGAAAATGGCAAAGTAGCTTCTACCAATGGCAAGGCTGCTAGCGAAGCTGAAGCATCCGCAAAGAAAGCTGCTGAAAAACCAGAAGTAGAAGATACAAATCGTTCTGAAGCAGTCGCAATCGATATTGAACGTCCGACGCCGCCTTTCTGGGGAACAACATTATTGCAGCCAGAAGATATCCCGTTAGAGGAGGTTTTTTGGTATTTGGATTTACAAGCTTTGATTGCAGGGCAATGGCAATTCCGCAAACCAAAAGAACAATCGCGGGAAGAGTACGATGGGTTTTTGGCAGAGAAGGTTTATCCAATTTTGGAGGAGTGGAAGCAGCGAGTTATTGAGGAAAAATTACTGCATCCGCAGGCGATTTATGGGTATTTCCCTTGTTTGGCTGAGGGTAATTCGCTGTATATCTACGATGCGGAAATGATGAAGGGCGGGCAGGATGCCCACCCCACAAGTCCAGTAGTAACCTATAATTTTCCGCGTCAGAAATCTATGCGCCGTTTGTGCATCGCGGATTTCTTTGCACCCGTTGAGTCGGGGAAATTTGATGTGTTTCCGATGCAGGCGGTGACTGTGGGAAATATTGCAACGGAGTACGCCCAAAAGTTGTTTGCAGAGAACAAATACACCGATTATTTGTATTTCCACGGATTGGCGGTGCAAACGGCGGAAGCGGTGGCGGAATGGGTACATGCGCGGATTCGTCGCGAGTTGGGATTTGGGGATAAAGAACCAGATAATATTCGCGATATTTTGGCGCAGCGGTATCAAGGTTCGCGCTATAGTTTTGGATATCCGGCTTGTCCGAATATTCAGGATCAGTATAAGCAATTGGAGTTGTTGGGAGCAAATCGCATCAACCTTTATATGGATGAAAGCGAACAACTTTATCCAGAACAATCGACAACGGCGATTATTACTTATCACCCAGTTGCGAAATACTTCAGCGCTTAATTAGTAGGGTGGGCATTTGCCCACCTTACTTTGGCAGCTATAATTGAAACGCAGACAACTAAAGAGGACAATATGGCAGAACTAAAGATTATTTGCGAGTATCCAGATTCGTTAAAGCAATTTATAGAGGAAGCCCTGTCAAGAAGAATTGCATCGCTTAAAGATGGTATTCGCCGAACCGAAGAACGCATTAAGGAATTTGAAAGTAAATATCAGATGTCTACAGAAGAGTTTCTGCGTCGGTATGAGAATGATGAAATCCAGGA
>DNGJ01000335.1 GCA_003486305.1 Cyanobacteria bacterium UBA11371 | reverse complement strand
GCGTGCATGATGGCGTGGACGTTTTTGAAGGAACTGGCAATCCGGAGAGTGCCAATGTGGGCGGGACCTGCGTACATCCAGTAAGCCAATTTCATAAAGCGTTCTCCCTAGCGTTATTTGAGCAAGCCCAATAATTGCATTTTTAACGACGTTTCTGATTTTCTCTAAAGATGCTGTCCCTTAAAGTTAAGACTTTTTACGGCGTTTGGTAGGTGCGCCATGTCTCAAATGCTCTTGCTGACTGGGTTTTAGGGGTGATTTAAACAACTGTTTTGTTGTTTTAGTGCAATGATTCTTAATCTTTTGCCATATTTCTCAAGAAATTGCAGAATTTCTATCGGGATCTCGGCAGGGCGAAGCAAGAGGGAAAAAAGATTGTTGTAGATCGCGATCAATTGTCGCCCTCTTGCTTCGCCCCTACACAATACATATTTATTTCTCGTTCCCAGGCGTAAGCCCGGAGAACGAGATTGTAGAGGCTCTGCCTCGTTTATGTGGTTGCCATTTGGGTATAGATCTCTTCTGGGTCAAAAATGACGTAAAATGCGCCTTTTGGAATCTTTATACCCAGAAATCTTGCCATATCCTCGGCATCGGAGCGGTTACGAGTCCGTCCGACTCCTTTTGGTTTGCGTCCGGGAAAGACCGCAACGATCGCATAAGGCTGGCGACTGGTCAAACTGTCTGCAACTGGAGTTGTGTATTTGTTCATGACTCACTTGTTTAAGTGTGTAGTTAAGGTAAATTAAAGCCACTATAGCTTAAAATGTGTATATACGTCACAGATGGCATAGAGTACGTTGGAGTGTGTAATGAACAAGACCAATCCAGGGAATGACCAGACCAAAAGCAGATCGAGAAGGATACGGCGAGAAAAAAGATCGCGTAAATATAACTCTGACTCCGACTGCTCAGAGACTGCTCGATCAGCAGGCATCAGTTTTGGGAGTAAGTCGCAGCGAACTAATCGAACAAATTGCACGAGGGTTACTCGGTTCCTATCCACAAGCAAAAGTATTGGGGGAATTTTGCGCCAACTGATTGTGAACGCGGATAATCAGTTGGCAAAAATAAGCTCGCGCATCCAGCAACTAGACACAGAACGCCAAAACCTTGAGCGAGAATGGGAAGAAGCAAGGCAGGAAAAAGAACAGCTACAAGCTTTGTTAAATATCCTGCAACAATCCATTCAAGAAGACTCGTAGAGGAAAAATAACCATGCCAACTCAACAAGAATGGGAATGGTTAGCCTTTAACTCCCATTACCAAACCGCCACAGCAGTGCAGCAACTTTTAAAAGAGGGAAAGTCTATGGAAGCAAGTGAAGGTTTAGACGCGCTGATCGAAGCGATGGCAAGAACAGAAAGACACGCGCTGAAAAGCCAGTTGGTAAGGTTGATGGCTCATGTTATCAAGTGGAAATGTCAACCGGAAAAACGGTCAACAAGCTGGGCTGTCACTATTAATTCTGCCCGCATGGAAATTGAAGACCTCCGGGAAGACATGCCGAGCTTGAATCGAAATTATATTGAATCGGTTTGGGATAAATGTTTTAAATCGGCGATGAAACAAGCTGTTTTAGAAATGGGTAAAAAATGTCAATTAGCTTCGCTGACTTGGGCAGAAGTATTTGAGGAAAGATATAGCTTACTGGAAGATGATGAAGATATTGACGAGGATTGATTGGTTAGTCAATTGCGTTTTGGTCAAGGGGCACGGCAGTATCAATGTTATGTGTTGTTATCAGATAGGTTGCTTGCCGTGTCCGTTGGCGTAGGGGCACGGCAATATTAATGTTATCGGTTTTTGGGAGATATCTTGCCTGCCGTGTCCGTTGGCGTAGGGGCACGGCAATATTAAGGTTATCGGTTTTTGGGAGATATCTTGCCTGCCGTGTCCGTTGCCGTAGGGGCACGGCAATATTAATGTTATCGGTTTTTGGGAGATATCTTGCCTGCCGTGCCCCTACTTCTCGTTCATGGTAATTAACCAGACATGATATTACATCGTTTCGAGGTTTTGATAGCGCCAGTTTAAGGCGCGGGGTTTGACGTATGGTTGGGAAGCGATCGCTACCTCATAACTTTCCCCCGGTACGCGATAGCGCCAGTTTAAGGCACGGGGTTTAACATAAGGCTGAGGTTCAGAGGGCGTGCAATCGTAAATATGACCGCGATAAATCAGTTGCATGGTTTTGTTTCCTCAAAATTGTTGTGGTTTTAAAAGTTGATTTATTACAGTCCAATATAGTTATTACCCCGATAGGTTAATTTCCGAATTGATTGGGGTATAGTTTCTCTAGGAATCGATGTCATTCTTGTATGCAAGCCGCGATATTTACCGATAATTTCACTTTCAGTTACTTCGATAAAAACAGGATTTAATTCGTAGTTTACCCCGCGATAAGAAAGTTTCATAGTGGTTGTTCTGCGTTTGGCTTACATATTCAATATTGCTAGTTTTTTTGATTCGCAAGAGTGATAAAAATACTAAAAACATGTGATATTTCGCCAGCTGCAAGTTGATGCAAGCAACAAAAACCAGCGATTTGACTCAACCTGTCGATGCGATCGCAATAACTAACTAACACGATTTAAATCACAGAGCGGGCTAATTTATGAATTTTTATAACTGAAGGTAGGGTGATATTTTCTAGTGTAGGGGCGCAGTGAGCCGGATATGTATCTGAAAAATCGGGCTGTTGAGGAGGAAGTACTCCTCGTATTATTGTAAAACTTTGTTGCTAAAACTGCTAGAGAAACGTTTAAGTGTTATAGCTAAGAGCTTGACGTTGAGCTGCTAGCAATTGGTGAATGCCTGTTTCTGCAAAATCCAAAATGCCATTCATCTGGGTGCGAGTAAAGCTGCCTTCTTCGGCGGTGGCTTGAACTTCAATAATACCGAGATTTTCGTTCATGACGATGTTGAACCAATTTGCGGCAGCACGAGACATTTATTGAAACCCGCCCCTCCACAGAGTATATTTTATTTTTGTAGGGGCGGGTTTCACCAACCAATTTGCGACACCACGAGACATTTATTTAAACCCGCCCCTCCACAGAGTATATTTTATTTTTGTAGGGGCGGGTTTCACCAAACAATTTGCGGCAGCACGAGACATTTATTTAAACCCGCCCCGGCTTTATCCGATGCAGATTAAGGCCCCTCTACAGGCGTTGATCTAACAATTTCCACCTCTTGAAACGTCCCAGTTTCCGGCACAGAAATATCTACAACTTGCACTCCTTCCGGCACTTTCAGCGCCACAGAAGCATCCACCGATTGCCCTCTCGGAATACTATTGAGAGCAATAGACCCCGTAGAACTAGCCACAGGAACCGATTTATAAATCGCATTGCTAACAGAATTGCGCGCGCTGATTTGCGGGATATTGATAACATCATTCCTGCCCACATTATCCGCGAGGCGACTCACCCGCATTTGCACGGTTACCAAATCGCGCTTACCAGTCTGGTAATTTTCCAACCGCTGAACAGATAGTAACTGCACCTGTGCTTTATTGCCAAAAGCTTTCTTTGCTGCATTACCCGCCGGGGTATTTTGTCCTCGAATATCTTCGCGTTTGGCACCTTTATTATCCGGTTTTTCCGAGGAGGAATCAAGCGGTTGAATTACCCCTTCTGGCGCTATCGTCGTAGTTTTAGGCGATGGAAAAACAGGAGTTCTCGTACCGGGAATTGGAATCGTTTCTTGAATCGCAGGCGCTTTACCAAACGGACTAATAGAGGGATTTACCGTAGGAGTTGGTAGCGAACTTGTTCCCGTAGTGGGTGTCGGCGTTGCGAGAGGAGGAGTCAATTGCAAAGCAGGTTCCGCATCAGCAACGAGTACATTTTTAAATGCGCCCCCATTCTCAAGAAAAACATCAATCAAAGTGATGCCGCGCGGTACTTTTAACACTACATAACCATCCAAAGGTTGCCCTTGACGCAGGGTGAATAAAGCAATTGGTCCCGATGAACGATTTTCGGGGTCAACGGATTTGTATGTTTCGTTAGTGACCGGGTTACGCGCTTTTGTCGCGCCAATATTAATAATGTCGCTCGTTGCGACTTTATCTGCAATTCGATTGACGCGAAATTCCACAGTCACTTCGTCAGGCATTTCTGGAATTCGCTTGACAGAAAGTAATTCGACTTGCGCCTTATTCGCTAAAGCAGACTGGACGTATGGGTTAGATGGCGTCGCGAGACTACTTGTAGGGGATGGGGAAATATCGCTTGCAGGGGAGGGAGTTACTGTCGAACGGTTTCTGTTAATGGGAAGATTAAATGGCAGGTTCGCTTGTCCCAAATCCATTCCTTGATAAAGTAAAAATCCGCCCGCGCCCAAAACCAGCATCGTCGCCGCGCCAGCGAAAAAGCCGTTCAAATTTTTACCGCGCCGGGATTGTGGTATCCGCGCTACGGTTTGATCGAACTGTTGCTCTTGATTTGGCGTTTTCATGACTCAGTATAACTCCGATTTTTGCTCCACGCCCCTTTTTGCCCTATTGTGTCAGACTATGGGACTAGGTGACATCCCCATCAGAAATAATTCGATTGATAAACAAGACGCGGATAGTGTCCGAGGCGGCGACGCCGACATAGAAAGACATCTACTAAAATTTTCCGATTCGGTTCGCCCGCGTGCTACCATAGCGATTCTGTTAAAAAAATTGTAGAATACCCTGCCCCTACAGTCTGAAATTTACTTTTCCCTATGACTGCAACCGAACCAGCAACCCAATTCCAGTACAAACCCCAATATAAACCCAACCAGCTGATTTGCGGCATGGGACAAACCGCAGTGGTAACGGGGTGGAGCGTCAAGACTGCTGTCGCCAAACAATTACAACCCCAGGAGTATGCTGTTATCGGGCAATTGTACTCGCCCACCAGAGGAATTAGCTTCCTGATTAGAAATTTATTAGCCAATCCTCACGTCCGCTTTTTAGTTATTTTAAATGCTACCAAAGAAGACAAAAATGCCGGGGGTAGCGAATGTTTGTTAGACTTCTTTCGCAATGGATTTGTCGCTGGGGTTAGCGATAATGGACGGGATTGTTGGGTCGTAAAATCTAAAATTACCGGCTATATCGATATTGAAATCCCAGCCTCTGCTTTAGAAAGATTGCGCCAATTTATTGAATGTCAGGAAGCAAAATCGATTGCCGATGCGGTCAGTATAGTTAAATCTTACGCTCAGCGAGGGAGTGTCGAACCTTGGGGAAATCCGTTACAATTTCCCTTATCTGAAGCAGTTCCAACCGTCCTCCCAGGAACGCGCTACGGACACAGAATTGAAGGCAAAACCATCGCCGAAACTTGGGTTAAAATTATTCATCGCATCAAGACAACTGGAACAATTCGCCCCACGGGTTATGATGGGCAATGGCAAGAATTAATCGATCTGATGGCAGTGATAACCGATGAACCAACCGGGTTTTATTTCCCCGAACCGAATTACCTGCCTATTGACCGCAATTTCCTAGAAGAATACATCTCGCAAATATTAGATGACTCGCCTTACCGAGAAGGGGTAAAATATACATATGGGCAACGGTTGCGTTCGTGGTTCGGACGCGACCAAATCGAACAAACCATCCAAAAATTAATCGGAGAAATCGACGCAGCCAGTGCAGTCATGTCTCTTTGGGATGTGAAAGATCACGAAAAAGGTGGAAGTCCTTGTTTAAATCATATGTGGGTGAGAGTGGTAGATAACGAGCTATCATTAACGGCGACTCTGAGAAGTAATGATATGTTTGCCGCTTGGCCTGCAAATGCAATGGGTTTGCGAGCATTACAGCAACATATTCGCGATCAAATACAAGCCCGTTCAAATTACGATTTAAAGATGGGGCCGCTGATTACAATCAGTCAATCGGCTCATATTTATGACGATGTATGGCAGCATACAAATTTACTGATTGAAAAATATTATCAAAAAATCATCGATTTAGAACAAAAACAGTATTACGATCCCGTCGGCAACTTTTTGATTGAAATTCAGGATGGTAATATTGTTGTCAGTCGGACAACGCCGGGAAGTGGAGAAATTGTAGCCTGTTATTCAGGAAAAGACCCGTTGCGGTTGTCAAGAGAGATTTGTGCTAATTCTCCTGCTATTCAAGCCGACCATGCTGCCTACTTAGGGATAGAATTGCAAAAAGCTTGGTTGGCAATTAGAGAAGGTTTAAATTACGTACAAGATCGCTAAAGTAACTAGATTTAGACGGAAAAACAATGGAGATTTTAATAACTTATGCGGAGTTTAGAGAAATCCCGCTGGGTAATGGTCTATTTGCTATAGTTGATGCTGTCGATTTTGACTTTTTAAATCAGTGGAAGTGGGGTGTTTCTCAATCCCAACACAGACTATACGCACGTCGTAGTTATATGGTAAATAGAGTCAGCAAAAAAATATTCATGCACAGGCTGATTTTAGAACATCATGGTATTAATATTGCAGGTTTAGTTGTTGACCACATAGATGGAAATACTTTGAACAATCGCCTGAGTAACCTCCGGCCTGCTACTAATACCGAAAATTGCCGTAACAGCAAAGGCCATCAAAATAGAAACAGTAAGTATAAATGCGTTGTTGCTAACGGAAAAGATGGCTGGATGGCTTATATCATGGTCAATCGCAAGCACATTTATTTGGGAACTTATGGTACACCCGAGGAAGCTGCTTTAGCTTATAATAAAGCAGCTATCAATTATTTTGGTGAATTCGCCTGTTTAAATGAGTTGCCTAATTCTGTAGAGATATCATCTCCTGTTACCTGTCTTATTTGCAACAAAGAAATAAGACGAGATGCCAAATACCCTTATTGTGTTACCCATAGGCATTTAAGACCTGGTTATCGCGGGCGTAACTTGCCGAAGTAATTGTAATCAAAAAAATTTTCAAATCATGGATTTTCCACAACAAAGACCTACCTGGGATGAGTATTTTTTAATGTTGGCGAAATTAGCTGCCACTCGTTCTACTTGCCTTGCCTTTCCAGTGGGGGCAGTTATTGTGAAAAATAAGCAGGTTTTGGCGACGGGATATAACGGTTCGCCATCGGGTTCGGCTCATTGTACTGCTCAGGGTTTCTGCTATCCTGGATTGAGTAGCTGCGATGCTAGTAAGGCGATGCCTTCCCGTGCGGTTCATGCCGAGGCGAATGCGATCGCACAAGCTGCCAAACACGGCATTTCCACTGAAGGTGCTAGCATTTACGTCACCCTAGAACCCTGTCTTTCTTGCTTAAAATTAATCGTTTCCGCCGGAATTCGCGAAGTTTTTTACGAAACCACTTTTAATAGCGGCAATAACGCAATTGTGAGAGATTCCTTTGTGAATGAAGGTTTAGTCAGCTTCAAACAAATTCAACTATCGGAAGAAACCGCAAAAAGAGCCGCTTTGTTCTTATTAAGTCCTACCTCTGTTGCCAGATCCGCAACGGCAGCAAATTTAGAGAGTATGTTGGGTTAAACGATAGCGATCGCCAGTAGAGACGTTACATGTAACGTCTCTACTCGTATGGTTAATGGTGTTGTAGGGGCGGGTTTCACCAGTTACTTTTGATACCAAGCGAATTATGTTGATAAACCCGCCCCTCGCGCGATGCCGATACAAGCGGACATGATATGAAACCCGACGTGCCGATCTATAGTTGCATCGGCATTGTCTGTAGGCTATGCGGGTTGATATAGATGGTCTGTTACCATCAAGCATTGTTGGTAAAACCCGCCCCGGAAAATCCTGAAAATCTAGGATAATTTCCGCAATCTACTAAGGACAATGACTGCGACGAATTTCTGTAATTTGATCGGCTAAATCCACAATCGCTTGCGGCATTTCTGGCCCGGTTAAAATCACATCTACGTGATGAGGGCGCTTTTCTAGAAATGCCAGGACTTCATCTTGTGGAATTAAGCCGAGGTTAATCGCCAAACTTAATTCATCGAGAACAACAAGGGAATATTTGCCTTCAAATACCACTTGCTGGGTATACTGCCACAATTGCTGTAGCGATCGCATTTCCGCTTCATCCAAATTCGGCGTATCGATGCAGCGGGGCAAGTTGCAGCGAATCCAATCTAACTGCTGCACCAGTTTAACCGGACGATCTTGACCTTGACGAATTCCCCCTTTGAGAAACTGAACCACTAACACCGGGGTTCCTTGACTCGCAATTACAAGTGCTTGCGCCATTACGTTGGTAAAGAAGCTGCGGTGGGAAGATGTAAATACTTGTAAGAGTCCTTCAACGGTATGGGGAAAGCGATGCTCAGAACTAAGAGTCGAGGTTTCTAACTGGGCTACCATAAGTCAATCAGGGGTCACGATCCAATCGAGTTGGTCTGGCGATATCTAGCGTATTTTTAGCGACGCCTCCCTAGTAGAACACCACATATATGCTGAAGTCAATAGCTGCCCGATCTGTTTGTCGGGGATAGCTTTCTAGAATTTGATGGT
>DNGJ01000213.1:17210-56851 GCA_003486305.1 Cyanobacteria bacterium UBA11371 | reverse complement strand
CCGGGACACGGCACGAGCAACGTGATTTGTTTATCCGATATATCTCTGATGCCGTGTCCCTACGCAACAATTCTGTGATGTTTTTTATTATGGGCAATTGGGCGGACATCATATCAGTCCAGTTGATGGGATTTGATATCATGTCCTTAAGATTCCCCATAATCGGCAGCCGGGACACGGCACGAGCAACGTTATTTGTTTATCCGATATATCTCTGATGCCGTGTTCCTACGCAACAATTCTGTGATGTTTTTTATTATGGGCAATTGGGCGGACATCATATCAGTCCATTTCAATGGACTTTCGCTAAAAGCCTGTGAATTTATTCTCTGGCGGTTGTGGACGATGGTGCAAGATGTAAGTTCGTTATCTTCATCATCTTCATCATCTTCCCCATCTCCCCTGCACACCCCCACACTTGCTCAAAGGGTTCTAGAATAACCCAGGGCGTCTTTAACTTGCGATAGATGAGACTTCGCCACTAAAAATTTTATAAGCAATATGTAAACCCATGCTCCATAAATGACGGGGCTGCTTGCACCAACGATTAACGTTTTGTTAACTAAAAGCAGATGACTATCATTTAAATATGGGTGCAAGATGACAAACGGTAGATTTTAGTTATGAAAGAAGAAATTTTTGACCGGCAAATTGCTTATTCTCTACAACGCCTGGAAGAATTGTGGGAAAGAACTCTCGCTCTACCAAAGCCTACAGAGAACAATGGGCGACAAATTGACGTTCTGCCGGAGCGGGAAGAAACGCTGCTTTGGGAAAGCTTGGAGCAACTCAACAATTCACTGGCAGAATTACAGGCGGCGTCGGATGAATTGCGTCACCAGAATGAGGAATTAGCCGCAAGTCGTTTGACCGTGGAAAGAGAGCGCCAGCGGTATCAAGAGTTATTTGATTTTGCCCCCGATGCGTATATCGTTACCACCGAGTCTGGTAAGATCCTACAAGCCAACATCGCCGCAGAAAAGCTGTTGAATGTCAGGCGCGATCGCTTAATCGGCAAACCGTTGTTAGTTTATATACCGTCCCAAGAGCGTCGCGAATTTTTGCACCAACTGCATCTTTTACAAAACGGTGAGGAAATCAGAGACTGGGAAATCCAAATTCTACCCCGACATGGGGCGGAAAACCCAGTTCCAGAAACGCTTTGCAGTGCCGTACCGATTCTAGACGCGCAAAAACAAGTTGTAGGAATGCGCTGGATGTTGCGGGATATTAGCGATCGCAAGCAAGCTCAACAATTAATGCAAAAATTGTTCTTGCTCGATCAAATACTCTGCGCTTCCGATGCCCAGATTTTGTTATGCGATCGCAACGGCAAATTCCTCTACGCCAGCCCCAATGCAGCCCGGACTTTAGGTGTATCACAAACCGATATCCTTGGCAAGACTTTTCAAGATCTAAGCTTTTCCTCCGAAATTGTGGAAATTCTTGATGCTCAACGCCAGGAAGTATTGATCGCAAAAAAACCCATCACCGCTGAATTAAGCTTGCCCACAGCAGCGGGAATTAAATATTTTGAGTACACCATCAGTTTGAGCAACAGCATCGATGCTGTAGTGGTCGATTTTA
Source organism: Cyanobacteria bacterium UBA11371 (assembly GCA_003486305.1). Classification (GTDB taxonomy): domain Bacteria; phylum Cyanobacteriota; class Cyanobacteriia; order Cyanobacteriales; family Aerosakkonemataceae; genus Microseira. The sequence goes on along the minus strand of DNGJ01000213.1, from coordinate 55,264 downwards.
AAGACATTACCAAGCAAAAGCAGGCAGAAAACGAAATCAACAAAGCTTTGGAAAAACAAACAGAAATAAACGAGTTAAAAACCCGCTTTATTTCCATAATTTCCCACGAATTCCGCAATCCGCTTAATAAAATATTCTTGAGTGCAGACCTGCTGAAAAATTACAACGATAGATGGACTCAAGAGCAAAAAAAACAGCAACTTAATTACATTCTTTCAGCCGCGAAACAAACAAAACGGGCGTTGGATGACCTGCTACTCGTAAATCAAGCCGAAACTGGAAAATTAAAGTTTCAACCCGGACTGCTAGACTTAGAAAAGTTCTGCCGCCAAATAGTAGAAGAAATGCAAGCTACTGCGGATAAAGAACAAACTATTACCTTTACCGCCCAAGGACATACTAGCGCCTGTTTAGATGAAAAACTGTTGCGCCCTGTATTGACAAATCTGCTTTCTAATGCTATGAAATATTCCCCTTCAGGCAGCAATATTGAGTTTGATTTAATTTGTGAAAACGGGGAAGCCATTTTACAGATTAAAGACTCTGGTATCGGCATTTCGCCCGCAGATCGAGCCAAGCTATTTTCTTCATTTTACCGAGGCAGCAACGTCGGCAAAATTGAAGGAATCGGATTGGGGTTATCAATTGTCAAACAATGCGTAGAGCTGCACGGGGGAAATATAGCGATAGAAAGTGAAGTCGGAGTGGGAACAAAGGTAACCGTTACCTTGCCATTGGGCTATGCAATGCCAGGGGATAATTTATCGGGTAAAGTGACGGTAAAACAGGTTTGATTATCTTGGCTTTTTACCTCAATAATCCCGCCCAAATGATCCACCAATTTCTTCACTAACGCCAATCCCAGTCCCGTTCCGCCTTGCTTCCAAGGATCGGTACTGGGAATGCGATAGAACTTATCAAAAATGCGAGATAATTCGCTATTGGGAATTTCAACTCCCGAATTGTTAAAGCTCAATTGAATTAACCCAGGTTTAGCAGAAGCATTAACGGTAATTTGTTCGTTGGGCGGCGTATACTTGCAAGCGTTATTGAGCAATTCGGTGATAATCCGCTCTAGGCTGGCTTGGTCGCATAAAAAAGGAGGTATTGTGGGGGAGATATTAAGTTGTAAATTCTGCTGGCGTTTTTCAGCGCGTTCTTGAAAGGGTGCTACGAGTTGAGGTAACCAATCTGATAGTTGAACAGCAGCTAAAGCTACGGGTTGTTTCCCGCCTTCGAGTCGCTGTAAATCTAGTACGTCGTTAATTAGATTAATTTCGCGATCGCACTCGTTTTGCAAGATTTGGAAATAGCGAGCTAATTTGCTTTGCTGTGCTTGAGGTTTGGCTAATTCATCGAAAAATGGTAGCTCGCGATTGAGATTTATACCTAACATTTGAATCGCCATTTTCATGTTGGCGACAGGGGTACGGAGTTCGTGGGAAATCGTGCTGAGGAATTCATCTTTGAGGCGATTGAGTTGTTCGAGTTCGGTGACTTGTGCTTCGACGGCGTGGTAGAGTCTGGCTTGACGAATTGCGATCGCGCACTGAGAAGCGACTTGCTGCACGAGGCGAATTTCTACTTCGTTAAACGTATCCTCGTGCTGCTTAAATAACCACAGATCTCCCAATGTCCGTTGGTTATCGACAATTGGACAAGCGAGGATGGAAATTTCTCCCCCCAAGCCAGGAATGCGAATGCAAAACTGAAAATACTGCCGTTCTAGCAGCTGCTGATACCATTCGGCGAACTCAGTCATCGGCACTACCTTTCCCTGAGTCCCAGGCATGTCAGGGGTATACTCGTAGCTAATCGTAGCTGTGGCTCGCTCGATGTTGTATAAAGCCGCATTGCACCCCCTCAATCCCAAAACCCGCACTAATTCCTGCACAGCGGTATGCAAAATCTGGCTTTCGTCAAAACTATCGCGCACTTTGTCAGTGATGCGCTTGAGCATCGCTTCAAAGTTGAGCGCCCGTTCGAGTTGCGCTGTACGAATGTGGGAAACCGTCACCGGGTTGTTTAGCAAGCGCGCGCTTTGTTGTTGTTCCTTTTTGTATTGGGCAATTTCTTGTTCGAGTCGTTCAATGGTTTTAGCTTGCTGCTTCAGTTGCTTTTGAGTGCTTTTATGTTTGTCGGCGATATGTTTGAGCAGAATTCGCCAACCTACTACCGTTCCCTCTGAGGAACGCACGGGGTTAGCGGTAAAATTTACCCTGAGAGATTTTCCCTTAACTGGTGCTAGGGGCATTTCCCATTCTCTGGTATTTTCGCTGCTACCCGATTGGGAAAGTTGGGTGCGAAACTTAGCCCGGTGCGATCGCGCGATAAAATCAACCAGGGATTTGCCTAAAAGATGTTCGCGATTTTGCTTTAATAAATTCGCTGCTGCACAGTTCGCTTCTAAGATTCCAGCTTCCCCATCCGTCACCAAATACCCATCCGGTGCAAGCTCAAACAACTCCTGGTAGCGCCGACGCTCCGCTTCGATTCCCAGACAGGTGGCGTTCAACGCTACCTTGGACGCTGGCACTTCTTCCCCCGCAACTTGTAGCGAACCCAACCTTTGGCAAAATTTAGCGATCTCTTCCGCTAACCTCTGCCGCTGCGGTTGCGACAATAGGTGAGTACAGCCCGACAGATCCTCCATTCCTTCTAGGAAGTCTTCTATTTGCTGCTCAAGCTTTTCCACGGTTTTTCCTGTCATGCACTTGCCTCAAGCTGTCCTCTCGCACCTAAAAACTATTATCAACAAGCCCGCAAGCGATCGTTACCTACACCTACCCTCCACCCCTAAGCCCCAAATGCTTATGGTAGCAGGGATTAATAATATCTATCTGAGGAAATAGCCGTAATTTTGCTACAAAAAACTTTAGGTAGATTCACCAACAGCTTTCAGGTGATTAAATAAGTTTATACAGATTTAATTGACTGAGGCCAATTAGGGTATAAGCCGATACATTTAAGTTAACGATAGAAAATATAGCTAGTTTCTATCCTTCACATCCTGTATCTTGCCCTAAGATTAAAAATACCAATTAGAGCGATCGCCTCTTATAATTCAGATCTATAAAACCTCGGGGTGCAATCTATGAAATTGTAACAACAACCACACTTAAATCGTTAAGCACAGAGGTTTTGGCAATGGCTAATTTAACACCTGTTACTACTTACCAAGCTATCCCGATTTACCTGAATAAACTTAAGAAAAATAAAGGATGCTGGCTCCAGTGGGTCTACCAAGGAATTCAATACGGTGTGCCCGTCACTACCTTAAATGAAGCCCTACTAAAGGCACGGCAGGTGATTGATGCGACGCTGGCGTTGCAAGCGCAAGCAATGGGAAGATCTGCTTAAATATTTCCTTTTTTCCGCGCTTAAGAACTTTCCCAGCGAGTTGTAAATCCAATTTGACATCCTCACCGACCTGAAGGTGCGGTGATTAAGAGCAAATCAAACAAACTTAATTGAATGACTTCTGGGCGGGTTGACGCTTCACAGGATGCTGCTACCTTGGCGGTAGTCTTACGCCTTCCTCCACATCCGTTTTTAGCCTCCGAATGCCCTCCGGCGGCTTTAATATTTATGGCTGCGTTGATATCGCGATCGTGAATTACCCCACAGAATAGGCAAGTCCACTCACGAACAGATAGCTCCTTCTTCCCGCCCAACTCGTTGCAACAAGAGCAACGCTGGCTGGTAGGTTCCCATCTGCTAATGACGCGAAATTCACGCCCATACTTTTGGGCTTTACCTTCCAGAAATGTCCGAAACTGTCGCCATCCCAAATCGCTAATAGCACGGGATAACTTGCGGTTCTTCACCATACCTGAGACGTTCAAGTCTTCCAGAATAATCGTTTGGTTCTCACGAATCAATCTGGTTGATAGTTTGTGTAAAAAATCAGTGCGGGTATCTTTAATCCGAGCGTGGAACCTAGCTACTCGTTTCTTAGCTTTTTCCCGTCGCTTACTCCCTTTCTGTTTTCTTGATAGGTTTCGCTGTACCTTCCTTAGCCGTTTCAGCGATTTTTTTAACGGCTTGGGCGCGTCTACTTTTTCACCAGTGCTTAACGTTGCGAAGGTGGCTACACCCAAATCAACGCCCACACTATTATCAGTAGGTGCTAAAGTCTCTGGCTGAATCTCCACCACGAAACTAACGAAGTAGCGATGGGCTGCATCTCTAATCACAGTGACTGAGCTTGGCACCGATGGCAGAGGACGCGACCAAACTACGTCTAAATTACCAATCTTCGCCAGGTATAGAATATCCTTATCCAGCTTGAAGCCAAAGGTTGTGAACCGAGCCGACTGTGCAGCCCGACGTTTCTTAAACCTGGGCGGCTTAACTGCTTTTCCTTTGCGTTCTCCCTTGCATGATTTAAAGAAATTCTGGTATGCCTGCTCTAAATCATTCAAGGATTGCTGGAGAGGGACGTTAGAAACTTCTGCTAACCACTCTCTTTCTACTGTCTTTTTGGCTTGAGTTATAAACTGCTTCTGCAATGAAGCGTTACTGGGTTTCTTGCCTCCTGCCTGATATTGATTGACACAATACGCTAGTGCATCGTTCCATACAGTCCGCACACATCCAAACAGTTTGGCTAGTGCTAACTGCTGCGCGGGTGTGGGATAAATTCTGTAGCGGTATCGTGCTTTCATGCTACCATTATAACATAATCAGCTAGCCTATGGGTAGATATGGAAAAACAAAGATTAAGTTTGCGTATAGAATCTGAACGACTGGAGAAATTACGGCGTATCTCCGATCAGAGACGGAAAACGATGACGCAACTAATAGAAGAATGGATAGACCGCCTAGAAGAAAAGCCGTCCTAGAAGGACGGGGCTTGTATCCCATTATTTTCGGTCAAAAAAAAGCAACAAAGCCCGCCGTCAGCGGGCTTTGTTAATCGGTATTTAGTTAATTTTTGTAGCGATCGCTTGACAAAACTTTCTGGATGTAGGGTGCGTTAGCTGTCTTCGTAACGCACCTCCAGTGTCGTTGCGTAATTCCCGATTTAAAGCGAATTGCCATCGAGTAGTTGGGGTGCAGTGGAGTTGAAAGAATAGACGCGGGATTTGTGTTGAGCAACGATAGGCAGAACTTCGCGCATTTCGGCGGCGACAGCTACAGCTTTCACATCGTAGGTTTGCGTGATTAGCTTAGGATAAAACCCAATTCCGATAATCGGCAGCAACAAACAAGCGGCGATTAAGATTTCGCGAGGCTTAGCATCCATCCAAGGTTCGAGGGCTAGTTTTTGATCTTGCTTGCCGTAGAACACTTCCCGCAGCATCGAGAGCAAGTAAATCGGAGTCAGAATCAATCCCACTGCCGACAGCAGCACCACGATAAACTTGAAGCTGGAGTTATAAGCATCGCTGGTAGTAACGCCCAAGAATACTGTCAACTCGCTGACAAATCCGCTCATTCCCGGTAGCGCTAGGGAAGCCATCGCAGCCGCAGTGAATAAAGCGAAGGTTTTGGGCATCGATTTAGCAATACCGCCCATTTTATCCATCATCAAGGTGTGCGTGCGATCGTAAGCCACACCGGCGAGGAAGAACAACGCAGCTGCAATTAACCCGTGGGAAATCATTTGCAACAAGGCACCGTTAATTCCCAACTCGGTATAAGAGGCGATTCCAATCAGAACAAATCCCATGTGGGAAATCGAAGACGAAGCCAAGCGCCGTTTGAGATTCTTTTGAGCAAAAGCATTCAAAGCACCGTAGATAATATTCACCACACCCAGCATCACCAACACCGGAGCAAAGTAAACGTGAGCGTGGGGAAGCATTTCAACGTTCATGCGGATGAGTGCATAACCACCCATCTTGAGCAAAACCCCTGCGAGAATCATCGACACGGGGGCAGAAGCTTCGCCGTGGGCGTCGGGTAGCCAAGTATGTAAGGGGAAGATAGCCAGTTTGACGCCGAAGGAAATCAACAAGCCAGCATATACTAGAAGTTCAAACCCGATGGAGTAGTGCTTTTGTGCCAGGGTTGAAAGGTCAAAGGTAATATTGTCGCCATAGAAAGCCATTGCTAAGCCAGCAATCAGAATAAATACAGAGGCTGCTGCCGTATAGAGAATAAATTTGGTAGCTGCATAGAGGCGCTTTGGGCCGCCCCAGATCGAAATTAATACATAGACTGGCACTAGCTCTAGTTCCCACACCAAGAAGAACAAAAGCATATCCTGAGCCGCAAACACGCCAATCTGGGCGCTATACATTGCCAGCATTAAAAAGTGGAATAAACGCGGCTTGTTGGTAACTTTCCATCCGGCAAAGATAGCTAAAGTCGTCACCAAGCCGGTTAGTACGATCAGCGGCATCGATAGACCATCCACAGCCACCGACCAATTCAAACCGAGTTGGGGTATCCAGGGGTAGGTTTCCACCAACTGGAGCGATGAGCTTTGTAAATCGTAATGATTCCAAAACGTATTAACGATCAAGCCCAATTCTAGAATTCCCACCCCTAACGAGTACCAGCGGACGGTTTTGCCTTCTTTGTCCGGGATGAGCGGAATCGCAAAGGCCGCTACTAGGGGTAGCAGAATCATAGTGGTTAGCCAAGGAAACGAGGTGCTAAACATCACCTTAAACCTCCGGGAGTATGGACTAGCGCCCCCATCTTTAGATCGGGGTGCTGACTGAGAATAAATACCTATTGCATACACTTTCATTTTATTAAGCTGTATTAAGTTTTGATAACGGTAGAAACCCGGAAAAAAGTAGAGGTCAGCATAGATCAGAATAAATACATAAGCCCCAGACTGGGGTCTAGGGCCAGAAATCAAAGTATCGACCGTATTTTTTGCGGGAAAGGTAAGCGGGCAGTGGGTGATGGGTGGTAGGTAGTGGGAAAGCTACGGACTAGCCACTACCCCAGCGAGGCAGACAATTGGCTTGGGACTTTGCCAGAATGGGGGTAAAGTAGTTCCCTGCATTTACCCAAGTTGGATTGAGCTACTTCAGGGACGATGAATTATGCCCAAGCCAGCAGTCAAACAACTCGATTGACGATCGTCCAAACGTCGCCATCAGAGCGGACGTAAGGAACGGAGATACTTCTGAAGCCTGTAATGAAAGGTTTATAGTAGACTTGCCAATAGCTAGGAGCGATGTCATCGGCGATCGCTTTGAGTGCTTGGATCTCCTGTGCCAGTTCCGCTGAGAGTTGATTAATTCTTTCGGCGTGGGCGCGAGCGCTTTCTCTGCCCGCTTCTACTTGCTCCTCCAATTGGGTGTATCTAGTTTTAGCCGGTAACCTGTTTGAATCGGCTAGTTTCTGCTTTAATTGAGCTTCTAGGGCAGCGATCGCATCGTCAATTCCCTTGACCTCAGCCGCAGCTAGCGCCAATTCCCTGGCACGGCGGCGGTAAGCAGATGCTATAGCCTGTGGCGAGTCATCTTCTGGACTTACCGGATCGACTTTGATCTGTTCCCGTTCTTGTCGCAGAGCCTGTATTTGAGATCGGATTGCTTCTATCTCTAGTTGTAATTGATCCATGACACAATTCCTTTGTGATTTTGGGAATAGAAAAATGAGAACCTGTATCGGAACATATAAGCCAACAGCAACAGGGGTTTCTCGGAGATTGATAACAGAGCGATCGTACTGAGAGTAAGACTGAGCTTGTTTGATTTACCGAAGCGAAATCCCCATCAGGGACACTACCATTCTGTTCAAATGAATCTTTTAACCCTGCGAAACCCTGGAGAGTTATGGTTACAGTTTTGGTTGTGGAAGACAGTCGGACGCAAAGGGAAATGATTTCCGGTTTCCTCCAACAGAAGGGACTGCAAGTCACCCAAGCAAGCGATGGCATCGAAGCGCTCAAGCAAATCGCAGCGCATCGTCCAGATTTAGTAGTGATGGACATCGTTATGCCCCGGATGAACGGTTATGAATGTTGCCGTCGGCTGAAATCGAACCCTGACACGCAGAATGTACCTGTGGTTATGTGTTCGTCTAAGCAGGAAGAATTCGACCGTTACTGGGGGCTAAAACAAGGTGCGGATGCTTATATTACTAAACCTTTCCATCCCTCAGAATTGATTCAAATACTGAAACGACTGCTGAAAAAGTAGCGGTAATAGAAAAAGATCTTCTATATACTAACTTTTGCTCCTTGAGAATCTATTTGCAGCGCCAGCACTTCTGGTTTGACACCGTATTCTTTCCAAGCATTCCCCATCGCCGTCGCTACTGTAGGCGCTAGGGAAGCATCTGCTAATGCTAAAAGTGTAGGTCCGGCGCCGCTAATTACCATGCCATAAGCACCAGATGCTAACGCCGCATCTTTGACGGCATCATAGCCTTTTATCAATGCTTGGCGGTAAGGTTGGTGGATTTTATCTTGCAAAGCTGCTTGTAGCCAATCGCGCTTACCAGTTTCTAACCCGCGCACGAGCAAGCCCAGATGCGCCGTGTTAAAAATAGCATCAGCACGGCTGTATTCGGTGGGCAAAACGCGCCTCGCCTCCGCCGTGGAAAGTTCAAAATCGGGAATTGCCACTACAGGAATAATATCTTGGTGCCAGGGAATATCGCAGATTTCCCATCCAGTGGCGTTGGTAGCTGCGAGACGACATCCACCCACCAAGGCGGGGACGACGTTATCTGGGTGTCCTTCGAGAGCGATCGCAATCCCCATCACTTCCTGAAGCTGCAAAGGCGACCCCGCCAACAAATTTGCACCTACTAATCCTCCCACAATAGCAGTCGCCGAACTTCCCAAACCTCTCGCTAAGGGTACGCCCAGATCGATCGCTATTTCCACAGGTGGCGGCGTTTGATTGATATGCTGGTACAACTTGAGGAACGATTGATACGCCAGATTGGTTTCATCGGTATTAACCCGGTCTGCTTCAATACCAGTGACGGAAATTACCAGGCTCCCTTTTTCAAGACAAGTAAATTTAAACTCGTTGTACAGGGTTAAAGCTGCACCAATGGAGTCAAAACCTGGCCCTAAATTAGCAGTCGTGGCGGGAACTCTAACCGTAACGTTTTTGCTCATTTTCAATTTTTAATTGCCGATCGATCCAGATAATATCATTAGATGCGATCGCTCTCCACTTTTCGCATCACCTTAACCCTTTTTCCCGCAACAAACCATCTGCCCAATTTGCCTCCGATTCGGATAATTGCGGCACTGTTTCACTGTTGTTATAATCAATTACATAATCATAACCTGCGCGATCATATATACTATTAATTAACCTGTGTAAATCTACGATTGGTTCGACATCGCCGCGCCGCAATGGTAAAGGAAAAGAGGGAATTGCATCGGTTAAATTAAACAAATACAAATCCGCCATTGGGCGTTCATCTCCCCGACTGATTACAATGCGATAATTTGCTTCTATATCGCAGTCTAATACAGGCATTGGTTTCCCTGCCTGTAGTAAATCAATTTCCACTAAGTGAGTGCGGCTTCCTAACACAGAGGAGCGTTTTTCTTCATATATTTCCCGTCCTTGTCCGGCGCGTTTATTTGTAGGCGAAAGCACTTCAATAACTGTTACTACTTGTTTAGTCGCTATTTCTCTTACTTCTAAATAACTTTCCCTAAATTCCAAAGGTATAGGCATTCTCACCCGACGAGGTGTGACGGGTGGCGCAGCAACAGCAACATTAGAATTTGTTTGATTTGTTTGATTCCGCAAACGTTGTTGCACAACTAGATCAGGAATACCTACTAAAAGCGAATCTTCACCATTAGCTTGATAGACTCGCCTTTCGATATCTACAAAATATTTTGGCAGTATTTGAGGAGCTAAAGCGTCTGCGATCGCTACAATTAGCCGATTATGTATGGAAGGCCAAATATTAGGATGTTCTAAATAGGGATTCATCCCTGGAAAAGGATTAGGCATAGGAATTTTAGATTTGGGATTGGGGATTGGGGATTTTGGATTGTAGAGACGTTGCACGCAACGTCTCTAATAACGTAAGTTGCTAGCGATAAAATTCGGCATTGCTAATTACTAATTGCAAGAAAAGCTAATATAGGATTTTTACTGACATTAGCGATTAGCGATTAGCGATTAGCCGCTGGTTGCGCGATAACGAGCAACTTGGGTTAATAATATTCCCTAGAAGTTGCTGTAGTTGGAAATAGCGTTTTTGATCCGTTCCAAAACTTCGGCAACTGGGATTGAGCCTAATTCTCCAGAAGCGCGGGTGCGAATGCTGAGACTGTTGTTTTCAACTTCTTTAGCGCCGACAATTCCCATCACGGGAATTTTGTCTTTTTCGGCATTGCGAATTTGTTTACCCAAACGTTCGCCGCTGGTGTCTGCTTCGGCGCGGATGTTGAGCGATCGCATCTGATCTGCGACTTCTTTAGCAAATGGTAAAAACTCATCGCTAACCGTCAATAATCGCACTTGAATCGGTGCTAACCACAAGGGGAAATCTCCCGCATACTCTTCAATTAAAATCCCAATTAGCCTTTCCAACGAACCAAAAGGTGCGCGGTGAATCATCACCGGACGCTTGCGCGTGCCATCTTCTGCTACATATTCCAACTCGAAACGTTCTGGCAGATTGTAATCTACCTGAACCGTTCCCAATTGCCATTCGCGTTCCAAAGCATCGCGGAAAATAAAATCGAGTTTGGGGCCATAAAAAGCGGCTTCTCCAATCCCCTCAAAGTGTTCCATTCCCAACTGTTCTACCGCGCGACGAATCGCACCTTGCGCTTTTTCCCAAGCTTCATCGTCACCGATATATTTATCAGATGCCGGATCTCGGAAACTCAATCTGGCTTTAAAATTCTTCAGTTGCAGCTTGTTGAACACCGACAGAATCAAATCAACTACATTGAGGAATTCGCTGTCTAATTGTTCTGGGGTGACAAATAGGTGAGAATCATCGACAGTAAAGCCGCGCACCCGCGTTAAACCGCCCAATTCTCCAGATTGTTCGTAGCGATAAACCGTGCCGAATTCCGCTAAGCGCATCGGCAGTTCCCGATAGGAACGCAACTCGCTTTTATAGATTTGGATGTGGAAAGGACAGTTCATCGGTTTGAGGGTAAAACCCTCTTCCTTCGCCGCAGCTTCCTGATTTTCTGCCATCAAAGGGAACATATCTTCTTTATATTTCTGCCAGTGTCCGGAGATTTTGAATAAGTCCACTTTGGCGATGTGCGGCGTGACGACTGGTAGATAACCGCGTTTGAGTTGTTCCTGCTTCAGAAAATCTTCTAAAAGACTCCGCAACAAAGTTCCTTTAGGCGTCCACAAAGGCAACCCAGGCCCCACGTCATCGGAAAATATAAACAGTCCTAATTCTTTGCCGAGTTTGCGGTGATCTCGGCGCAATGCTTCTTCCTTGCGGCGTTTATATTCTGCCAGCTGTTCCGGAGTTTCCCAAGCAGTGGCGTAAATGCGTTGCAGTTGAGCTTTCGTAGCATCTCCCCGCCAGTATGCCCCGGCGACGCTTTCTAGTTCAATTGCTTTCGGGTTCAACTCGCTGGTATTTTCCAAGTGGGGACCCGCGCACAAATCCCACCATTGATCTCCAAGGTGGTAGATCGTAATCGGTTCTTCTTTTATACTTTCTAGTATCTCCAGCTTGTAAGGCTCGTTAATTTCCTTGATGCGGCGTTCGGCTTCCTCGCGGCTAACTTCTTCCCTAATTACGGGCAATTTGCGGTTAACGATTTTGACCATCTCTTTCTGGATGGCTTTCAAATCTTTTTCCGTAAATGGATCTGGATTGTCAAAATCGTAGTAAAATCCATTTTCAATCCAGGGGCCGATCGTCACCTGCGCTTTGGGAAACAACTTTTGCACCGCCATAGCCATCACGTGGGAAGCGGTGTGACGAATTTTCTTTAAGGTTTCAGATTCGCTGGTGCGAGGTAAATACATTTTTACTGGCTGTTCTGGGGAATTGGTCGATTCTGGTTTAATTGAAGGCTGCTGAACCATGTTTCTACGAAAAAAATTGATAATGGGGCATCAGAGATTGGGCTTCTTCGGCAGGGGTGCAGGTGAGCAGGGGTGCAGGTGGGATTATAAGAGAAATTTAAGCAAAAATTATCTTTTATACGGGAACAGCTATTTTATGCACTTCAAGCAGCTTACCCGCACACCCGCACACCCGCACACCTGCACAAGAGTCTACCCCCTACCGCTCTATCTTACCGAGTTGCCCTACCGCTGGTTAGAGCAGGGAGATTTAACAAAATCTGCCTTAAATGTAACGAAACGTAAATGAGGTTAAGATTATGATGTAAGTTATTAAGCTTGTGTTTCGATTGATGCCCAATTCAAACTTGCCGGAGCCGGAATTGCTCAAAACCTTACTGGAACCGCTGTTAGAAGATTTTACCTATTGGTTTGAGCGATCGCGCAACTTCCTGGAAACCGAGCAACTTCACTTCTTTACTCAAGAGCAGCAAGCCGATTTACTGGCGCGGGTAAAACAGGCTCAAACTGAAGTCAGAACGACTCAGATGCTGTTTCAAGCCACTGGCGGTCAAGTGGGAGTGGAAACCTCAACGCTGATGCCTTGGCACCATTTGGTTACCGAATGCTGGCAAGTGGCGATGCGCTATCGCATGGAGCAATCTACCGAACAAAAACCGGAGATGTAAAGCCTCCAAACCTTAGACCGGCTTGTAACGTTTGATTAACATCTCTCATTTTTCATAAAAGTTTCTCACCTAGTACTGTTGACTGTCTGACCCGGAGGAGGATATAATGTTTCACTTGCTTTACATTTTGGCTTTCACGATAATTGCCTTTTTAGCTGTCGGCAATCTCATCCGCAGCTTGCTTAGTATCAGTACAGATTATCAGTACAACTCGAATTCTAGACGCCGTCCCCAGCAAGTGCCGCACCCAGAGTTTCTGGATGCGGCTGGTAACGTGATTGAAGAACCCCTCTTGGTGATGAAATCGATCGGTGTAGAGGACGCCCGTCAACAATTAGAGTCGCTTTATAAAAATCAACCGGAAAATCCGTCGAATTAATATTGACAGATATACAAAGTTGTGCATTAAGCGAAGGGGACTAAAGAACGCAAGTTGCTAGTTATAAGTTGTGGCAGTGGTACTGGGTAATTGGTAATGGGTAATGGGTAATTGGTAATATTTCCATTACCCATTACCAGTGTCTTTTGATGTAACTAGCAACTTGAGTTAATAGGTAATTGGTAATTGGATTAAAACGCTTTGGATTGTTGGCAATTACCACGGAGCTTACGCAGCAACTCCATATAAGGTGGTGGCGGTGGCGTACTACGTTTAGAACCTTTGCGTAAGTCGCGTACTAATTACCCATTACCTATTACCCGCCCCTATTTGAGTTGATAGTTAATGAGGAACTTTACTTAAAGCCAACCAAGTATAAGCGCCAACAATGCCATCGGGTACAAGTCCGTAGCGCTTCTGAAAAGCTCGCACCGCAGCATCGGTATCCAAACCAAATTTACCGTTAATTTCCCCGCGAAAGAAGTTAACGCCCTGTAAAACAGTCTGCAACGTTATCACAGCTTCACCCTGACAGCCGCGCTGTAAAATTGGCATATTGAGGGGTACTCCCGTGTAGAGTGCTTGCCAAGTTAACGCTCCCACAATGCCATCTTGTTTGAGGAAAACGCGGTGTTGAAATGCTTTAACAGCAGCCTCAACTTTTTTGTCAAATAAACCATCGGGGGAAGTGGTTAATACCTCGTAGTGAAGTAAGAGTTTTTGTAGTTCTATAACCGCTGGACCAGAAGCACCGCGTTGAAGTATGGGTTTTTTAATTCGAGGATCTCCAATGGATTGCGGTGTGGAATTTTTATCGCTAAAAGCTTTCATAATTATTCCCGTAGTCATAATCTGTTGGAATGCTTTTAGAATAAAATTTATTTCCCCGTTCCCACTTCACCTAAATAGATAGCCCAACTGGGGGATTACAGGACTACGCAAAAAAACCCGGTTTCTCGGAAAAGTCTTAGGTTTAGACGGGAGAAATTGCGGCAGAAACCGGGTTTTTGGCGCCGCGTAGGTAAGTTTTGGATTATAGCGGATTGCATTCCTTCGCGCCAAAGGGCTGTACCTCACTCATAGTGCAATCTGCTGTATTTTTTCACCACCGCCCTTGGGAATTTCATCCTAATTTCATCTCTCTATGAAACACTCAAGGGTATAGCGGATTGTAGATGTTGATGGTACAGCGAAGAATGCGCGAGCGAGTGCATTAATCCACCCGCTCGCGCATTCAAGCCAAAAGGCTGTAAATCACTCGAAAATCAATCCGCTACAAGCGCTTCGGGCGGCTATCTCGATCGCCGTTGCTGGCGGCTTTCTGGCGTTAGCTACCTGCGTTTGCAAAAGCTGTTTTGTTGGTATTTAACCAATGACGAGCAAATCTTACAGCGGTTTGCGTAGCGGGTGCATTAATGCACCCGCTACACAAACAAAGCCTTTTGGCTCTACCTCAATCATTTGCAATCTGCTATATCATTTCCCATCTGCGGCGGCGCTCATAGCAAATCCGGTTCTATTACCCGTTTTATTCCTAACGACTGAAGTCGCGGCTACACAAACAAAGACCGCCTGCGCGGTCTATAAAAATAAAGGGGGTGGTCGAAGTGGATTTGGTATTAGTTGTGTTTCTTCTACGCTGCTGAGTCTGGTTTTATTGACTACTCCTAGTGCTGTTTTAGCCCACGCTGGACATGGAGATGAGTTTCATAGCGGCGGCGAAACAACTCAGGTATCTGATGCAATTGAGGTAGATACTGAAATCGCTAATCGATTGGGGATTAAAGTTGAGCCAGTTACTCGTCAGCAACTTGCTATTGGGATTAAAACTACCGGACAAATTGAAACTCTCCCCAGTCAAAAAGTTGAAGTTACTGCACCGATTCCAGGGAAAGTTGTTGATTTATTGGTAGAACCGGGTGCTGATGTCCAAGCGGGTCAAATTATTGCGGTTATCGCTGCGCCGGAGTTGGTGGAATTGCGGGTTAATTCCGAGGAGAAAATGGCAGAAGCTCGCGCATCTCTTGAACAAGCACAAGCTAACTTAAAACTCGCTCAAGAAAACTACGGGCGTCAGCAAACAATCGCCGCCTCGGAAATCGCGCAAGCGAGAAGCCAACTCGCAGCGGCTCAAAAACAATATGACCGAGATCGAGAGCTAGTAAATCAAAAAGCTGTTTTAAAAGTTGCCCAAGAAAACTATCAGCGTCAGCTAAGAATTTCGGAAGTTGAAATCGCCAGAGCGAAAACAGAATTAGCTGTGGCTCAGGAACAGTACGATCGCGATCGAGAATTAGTAGCGCAAGGAGCGTTACCGCGCAGGCAAATGCTAGAATCTGGGGCGCATTTAGCAGCAGCGAAAGCATCTCTGGCTAAGGCACTTGGACGCCCAGAAGTTATCCAAGCTGAAACTGAATTGAAACGCGCTGAAGTAGATTTACCTTGGCGGGATTTGCGTGATTTTAATTCCGTTTTTGATGAATTGGCGCAACTTGGCGATTTGTTTAACCGCGCTTCCTTTATCTTTACTCGTTGGAGTCTTATTACTCAATTGGGTGGGACAAGGATTAAATACGATGACTTTAGGAGGGTTAGCAGTTGCAATTGGTTCAGCAGTTGATGATGCAATTGTTGATGCGGAAAATGTCTATCGTTGTTTGCGAGAAAATAAATACTGTAACCATCCGCGCCCGGTTTTAGATGTGGTATTTGATGGCTGTCAGGAAGTGCGAGATTCGGTATTTGGAGCGACAATTATTACTATTGTTGTTTTCTCGCCAGTGTTTGCTTTAACTGGCGTAGAAGGCAGTATTTTTATCCCAATGGGATTGGGATATATGGCAGCAGTAATTGCGTCTAGCATCACCGCATTGACCGTAACTCCGGCTTTATGTGCGATTTTATTACCCTACGGTCACTTGCCAGAAAAAGAACCTTGGGTAGCAAGATTTTTTAAGCGGCTTTATTATCCTTTGTTAAAGTTTTCCATGGGGTATTCTGGAATTATTTTAGTTGTAGCTGCTGCGAGTTTAGTAGCAGCAACTGTGATGGTTCCTGCGTTTGGAAGAGTGTTTTTACCAGAGTTTCAGGAGCAAACTTTAGTTAATACTTTAATGCTTTATCCGGGGGTATCTTTAGAAGCAACTAATGCAGCAGGAGAAGCACTGCAAGCGGCGCTTAAAGATGACCCTAGATTTCCCTACGTGCAGTTGCGATCTGGACGTGCGCCTGGTGATGGTGATGCGGCGGGGGTGAATTTGGCACATTTGGATATTGAGTTAAGTCAAAGCGGGATGAAAGATAGGGAAAAAACGATTGAAAAGCTGCGGGAGGAGTTTAATAAATTACCAGGAGTTGCGCCGAATATTGGCGGTTTTATCTCGCACCGAATGGATGAGGTATTGTCTGGGGTGCGGAGTGCGATCGCCATCAAAATTTTTGGCTCTGAATTAGACAAACTTCGCACTATTGGCGGTCAAGTTAATCAAGTAATGAAAACCGTTAATGGCATTGTCGATTTGCAACTAGAACCCCAAGTCCCTGTCGAACAAATCCAAATTAAGTTTAACCGATTGGCGGCTTCTCGATACGGTTTAACCGTCGGAAAATTATCCGAAATTATCGAAACTGCTCTCAACGGACGAGTTGTATCTCAAGTGTTGGAAAAACAACAAACTTTCGATTTAATTGTTTGGTTAAAACCCGATGCGCGTCAAAACTTAGATACGATTCGCAATTTATTAGTTGATACTCCTGACGGAAATAAAATTCCTTTATCACAAGTTGCCACGATTGACAACGGTACAGGCCCCAATACAATTAACCGAGAAAATGTCTCGCGTTTGATTGTTGTTTCGGCGAATGCTAGCGGTAGAGATTTGCGCTCTATCGTGAATGAAATTCGAGACAAGGTAAAGCAGCAAGTGGAAATTCCTGCTGCGTACTATATCCAGTATGCGGGGCAATTTGAGGCGCAAGAACGGGCGACTCAAAATATTTTGATTTATAGCGCGATCGCATTTGTCGCGATTACAGTAATTATGTATCTTTCTGTTAAATCAATTCCTTCTACCGCCACGATTATGATTAACTTACCCTTGGCATTAGTAGGAGGTGTCGTTGCAGTCGCTTTGACAGGAAAAATTATTTCTATTGCTTCCTTAGTTGGCTTTGTGACTTTGTTTGGCGTGGCAACTCGAAACGGGTTGTTATTGGTAGATAATTACAATACAAAATTTGCCGAAGGAATGCCGTTTAAAGATGCGATTATTAAAGGATCTATGGAAAGATTGAACGCTATTTTAATGACCGCTTTTACCTCAGCTTTGGGTTTAGCGCCCTTAGTATTAGAAAGCGGCGCCGGGAAGGAAATATTGCAACCGCTATCGGTAGTAGTGTTGGGAGGTTTGTTTACTTCTACGGCGTTAACATTGCTCGTTTTACCGGCATTGTATGCCAAGTTTGGTAAGTTTTTAGTGCCGCAGCGGGTGACTGCTGAACCTGTAATGGAAAGTGTTGAATTATATCTTGCGCCAAGCAATCGCCCGCCAGAGAATAAATTCTCTGGCTAATAGCGGAAGTCCTCTTAAGAGGACTAGAAAACAAAGTCTGATTTTCAGTGGATACAAGGAGAAAAAATGATGTCGCTCAAATCAAACTTGCTTGTTATCGGTACTGTCCTATTCTTATCAGCTTGTAGTACCAACACCACCACAAATTCAACTAACACCCCAGCAGCTACCCCAGCAGCAACTACCGCCGAAACCGCTACAAAATCAGACCATTCCAAACCTAAAAAAGGCGGTCAAGTAGTTGAAACAGGTGCTTACCATTTAGAGTTTATGCCTGAAAAAGAAGACAACGGAACGCACCTAGATTTTTATTTACTCAAAGGCGAAGCTCACGAAACAGTTCCTAACGCCCAAGTAACCGCTCAAGTTCAGTTACCAGATGGAACGCAGAAAAATTTAGATATGAAATACGATGCTGAGGGCAAACATTACGCTGTTTTGCTTCCCGAAAAAGCAGCGGGTCAATATCAAGTTAAAATCACGGCAGATATTGGCGGAGAAAAAGTTAACGGTCGTTTTTCTTTCAATAATTAAAGTAGTTAACAGTTTAGTAGGGGCGGGTTTTACCAATCAATCTGTGGAACCACGAGAGATTTCGTTAAACCCGCCCCTACTTTAATCATAGGCGAATTGTGTTCATAAACCCGCCCGCCCGTGCGATGCTCGCCAAGCAATCCGCTGTAAAAACCCGGTTTCTTCCACCCAAAATCTAAAATCTAAAATCTAAAATCTAAAATCTAAAATACTATTATGCGAGTGCTGCTAGTCGAAGATGAACCAGATTTAGGGAAAGCGATTAAGCGAACCTTGGAACGGGAAAAATATATCGTTGACTGGGTAATTAATGGAAATGAAGCTTGGGACTTTCTAGAAAACCAGTGGACGCAGTATACAGTGGCTATTTTCGATTGGTTATTGCCTGGGATATCCGGATTAGAATTACTGCGTAGATTGCGAGCTAAAAACAATCCGCTACCCGTCTTAATGCTAACCGCAAAAGACCGAATGGAAGATAAAGTAACCGGACTCGATGCAGGGGCGGATGATTATTTAGTTAAACCATTTGGCATGGCAGAATTGCTGGCGAGGTTGAGGGCATTGCAGCGGCGATCACCTCAAATTCAACCCCCACAATTACAGGTAGGCAATCTCACCCTAGACTACGGCACTCGCACGGTTTATTTTAATCATAAAAATGGTGAACAAGAAGATATTTCACTGACTAATAAAGAATTCCAGGTGCTAGAATATTTAATGAAACATCCCAATCAAATTATCACCAGCGACCAAATTAGAAATCAAATTTGGGAGGCGAGTTCAGATACTTTTAGTAATGTAGTAGCCGCTCAAATGCGTCTGCTACGCCGCAAATTAGAACCGATTGGCTGTGCAAATATAATTGAAACAGTACATGGTGTGGGCTATCGTTTAAATTCGGTAATCGGTAATGGGTAATTGGTAATGGAGAAGACGAATTATATCATATTAGGTTGTATCGGTAGCGTCAGCTAAGGAAGGGTTTAACGAAATCTCTCGTGGTTCCACACAATGGTTGGTAAAACCCGCCCCTACACCATCAAAAATTATACGAAGTCTTTGCTAATAGACATGATATTACCAATCACCAATTACCAATTAGCAATTAGCAATTAGCAATGAATCAAAATAAGCTATTTAATCAAACTCGGTGGCGGTTAGCTTTCTCCTATGCTGGGGTGATGGGTTTGATTTTAAGCTTTTTAGGATTTGGGGTTTATCATGCGATCGCACACGCCCACTGGGTAGCCATCGACAATGAATTAGAATCAGTCGCGGGCACGCTACACGACAGTTTAGAACTAAAATTAAAGCAACCAGGACGCTTAGAACCAATGGCGAGCGAACTGTTACCAAATCTCTGTATAATTGGGGTTAGCTGCGTGAGATCGCCAGCCAATTCTTCGCGACATACCCTCAGCGCTATTAACCAAGGTCACTACTATATTCGATTATTTGATATTTCCGGACGATTGATTGCGATCGCAGGCGCTTATCCAGAAGGACTACCCCAAAAATTTAACAAACAAACTTGGCAAACTATCACCGATAGCCAAGGTAAAACCTATCACCAAATATCTCTATCCCTGCATACCCAAAATTACCAAGATTGGGGATATTTCCAAGTCGGGCGCAGTCTCAAAGACTTTGAAGATTATCTCAGTATCGTAAAATGGTCTTTAAAATTAGGCTTGCCCATCTCTTTAATTTTGGTAGGCGGTGCTAGTTGGTGGTTAGCTGGATTAGCCATGCAACCAATTTACAAATCTTACCGCCAAATCGAACAATTTACCGCCGATGCTGCCCACGAATTGCGAACGCCTTTAGCAGCAACTCAGGCAACTGTAGAATCGGCATTAATGCATCATTTGGATGAAAAAGAAGCGCGAGAAATATTAGAAACAATCGAACGTCAAAATAAACGTCTGACGCAGTTAGTTGCCGATTTATTGTTGCTATCGCGGATGGATAAACAATCCGCATCCGCGCGACGCCAAATCTGTTGTTTGAACGATTTGGTCAACGATTTAGTAGAAGAATTAGCAGCATTAGCGATCGCAAACCAAATCACTCTGAAATCCGACATCCGCACCTCAACGCCACTCAATGTTTTAGGCGATGCCGATCAGCTTTATCGTTCCGTTGCCAATATAATCGTAAATGCCATTCAATACACCCCATCTGGTGGAAAAGTTACTGTTATTTTAGAACGCAGCGATCGCGAAGCAATTATTCAAGTTCAAGACACAGGAATTGGCATCCCCAACGCCGATCAAAAACGAATTTTCGATCGGTTTTATCGCGTCAATAGCGATCGCTCTCGTCACACCGGCGGATCGGGATTGGGATTAGCAATTGCCCAAGCGATCGTTCAAGCACATCAAGGTACCATCCAAGTGCAAAGTGAATTAGACAAAGGTAGCACCTTCACAATTCGATTGGCCTTGCTAATTGCTGATTGCTAATTGCAAGCTTGCTAATTGCAAGAGAGAAGCTATAACTAAGCTCCTTCAATTAGCCATTAGCCATTAGCCATTAGCCATTAGCATTTCTTCAAACAATTCCATTTCGCAGCGCTACGACGGCAGCTTGCACTCGATCGTCTACCGATAATTTATTCATAATTCCCCGCACGTGGGTTTTAACTGTATTCGTACTCAAATAAAGTTCAGCAGCAATTTCCGGATTACTTTTACCTTCTACCATGAGTTTTAAAACTTCTAATTCCCGCTGGGATAATTGACCGATATTGTCACTAGGCGCGGGTGGTTTTAAATGTTCAATTACCCGCCGCGCAATTTGCGGATCTAAGTAAGTAGCGCCTTCAATTGCAGCGGAAATTGCACTCAACAACCGATCTACACTCGCACCTTTGACACAATAAGCATCCGCACCGCTAGAAAGCGCCGCAATAATTTCCGTTTCCGCCGTATGGGAAGTTAGCATCACCACTCGCACATCCGGAAGCGCCGCCTTAATTTCCTGCGTCGCCGCAATTCCATCTTTGCGCGGTAAACCAATATCCATCACAACTACATCCGGTTTGAGTCTCAACGCCGCTTCTACACCCAAATAACCATCTTCCGCTTGTCCGACAAGGGTGTATTGCGATTGCGCGCTTAACGACTGTTCTAACCCCAATTGCATCATCGGATCGTCTTCCACGATTAAAATCCGAATGGGTTTTGACTCGGTTTCGGGTGCCATAAGTTGCGATTGCAGATAGCTTGCCTATCAGTATACGGCGTAAAATTTCTTCTTTATCACATTTTTGGTTTCAAGTCAATATATTTATTTCCTTACCACCATTGATAGATGACAAAAACGTTGCTTTGCGTATCTTCCGACTTTTGATAGAAAGTCCTATCATAAATAACGGTATTATGATCTGGTGAGCTTGTGCATGAGTTCGCAAGCTAAAAGCTTCTAGAGAGGATCGAACACAATGGCATTTACACTTCCCGATTTACCCTACGCCGCCGACGCGCTAGAACCGTACATCTCGGCGAATACCTTTTCATTCCACCACGGCAAGCACCACGCGGCTTACGTGACCAACCTCAACAACTTAATCAAGGATACGGAACTCGCGGATAAGTCCTTGGAAGAAATTGTCACCACCAGCTTCAAAGATCCAGCCAAAGCAGGTATATTCAACAACTCCGCGCAAGTCTGGAATCACACCTTCTTCTGGAACTCGATGAAACCAGGTGGTGGCGGCGCTCCCACGGGTGCGATCGCAGATAAAATTAACGCCGACTTCGGCGACTACGACAAATTCAAAGAAGCATTCAAAACCGCTGCTGCTACCCAATTCGGTAGCGGCTGGGCTTGGTTGGTATTAGATAACGGCACCCTTAAAGTCACCAAAACCCCCAACGCCGAAAACCCAGTAGTTCACGGACAAACGCCCCTGCTGACTTTGGATGTTTGGGAACACGCCTACTATCTGGACTACCAAAACAAGCGCCCAGACTTCATCACCGCCTACCTAGACAACTTGGTTAACTGGGACTTCGCTAATCAAAATATGGCAGCGTAAGTAATGGTAATTGGTAATTGGATATTTAAGATTTCAGATGTCAGATTGCAGATTTTAATCTATTAAATCTGCAATCTGACATCTCAAAGAAAGCAATTTTTCAATTACCTATTACCATTCCAAAAGGTTTGTGGTAGGGGCTAAGGCTAAAGTAAGTTTTGTCGCAAGCATACAGTTCTTCCTATGCCGTGCCCCTACAGCAATTGAACAGAAACCCGGTTTCTTTAAGAAACCGGGTTTCTCCTGTAACAATTTGTAAATAAACTTACACACATGCGATCGTGAATAGCAAAGAACTAGCACAATACATAGAAAAAACGAACGGCATCTCCAAGCCTTGGCTGTTGGTGCAACTCCGTCTGGTAAAACTTAAAGAACGTCGGGAAACCCTTTCCCCGGAAGAGTATGCTAAAGAGTTAGCCGACATTCACCAAGACTTGACCAACTTGGGTGAATGGTGGGTGGGCATTGAAGATGAAGTATTTGGTTCGTGAACGATCGCACCAGCGTCACGAGATGCGATCGCACCCTGCCAGTAGGGGCACGGCATCCAAGATCGTCGCCCTCAAACCGAAATCTTATCGACGCCGTGCCCCCACGGTGTGGTGATGCAATTTTTTGACCACACAAAACAGGCGATCGCACCCGTAGGGGCACGGCATTCAAGAATCTTTCGCTCAAACCGAAATGCTACCTATGCCGTGCCCCTACTACCGTGCCGGACGCTGGCAGTAAAACTTGCACCAGCGACGCGGTGGGATGGGCGCGATCGCTGGTTTATTCAGGTTCTTCTATATCTTCTAGAAGTCCAATTACCTCTTGCTCAAGCTGTTCAAGTCTTTGTTCGTGAGCTTTAACGTATTCTAGGTGAGCCTTCCTCAACTCTCTCAGCTCGCGAAGGATTTTCCCAATATTCCGCTTTCCATTGCTGAAGTCAGACTCACTGGCACTTCTCCTCGGGCGATCTTCTCCACTAACTCCGATCTGGTCATGCCCATATTTAATGCACGAGTTCGCAGAAGTTCCCATGCTTCCGGACTCACTGTAAAGGTTACCGACTTGGCTCCTCTCGACGATTTTGGTCTTCCTGTCTTTGCCATCTTCCTCAATGCTCATAAAACACCATTAAATTATCACACATGTAAAAATCAGGTCTTGACTTATAGTTTCTCATGTGTGAAACTAAATTACACTTGTAAATTACATTCTCTCCGGTCACCTAGTGGCGGTAAATGAGGAGCAATGCGCGTTTCAAAGGAGGTGATGTTTAGAGAAAAGCGTTTTGTTTGTGTAAACCATTGAACTGTAAAGGCTTTTTGTTTCTGTAGCGATCGCAATTTGTAATGGCTTTAGCGATCGCTATTACTTCCCATTGAGAGCAAACAATAACTATGAACCAAAAAATCGAGGAAATAATTGCCCGTTTTGGGCAAGAAGGTTGGAGCGTGCAAAAAACAAAAGAAAGCTTTTGGGTGCTGCGACCCAAGGGAGTATTTAACTACAAAATCTTACTTTTGACCTACAATCCCTTTGACGACAAATTCACAATTGTCAAACCGCCAACCCCCAACGATCCCCATTACCAGCAAGCGGTGAAGATTTTGGAAGCGATCGCAACCAAACCCTACTGCTTGAAAGATGCGATCGCTCCCCAAAACAATAGCGTTAATTCGTTCAATATTAGAGGTAATATGGCTATGATTTTTCAGATTTATGGCGATACATTTTTGAATTTTGACGACATTCGCCAAGTAAAAGCAACCATCAATCGTAGCGAATGTAAAGTAACATTTTGGTGGCGCAATGGAGAAAGCAGTAACACCTTCCACGACAAGCAAGCTAAAAGAGTTATTCAACTTGTACAGCTTCAGGCGCTAGCAAACTTCAAACAATTGCAACTCGATGATGGCGAAGATTGACCGCGTGAAATTGCAAATTGTAAATTTCAGCTTCAATTCAACGGAAAAAATACAATTTACCATCTACAATCAAAGAATTGGCCTAACCTCTAATCTCAGAACCCCTCTTAAGCCGATTACCAATTACCCATTACCAATTACCCATCCAAAATCATGCCTAAAACTAAAAAAACACTCACCGAAGTTAACCTCAGCGCTCCGCAGTATTACTTTAGCCGCGAATTAAGCTGGTTAGAGTTCAATCACCGAGTTTTGCAGGAAGCACTCGACCCCAAGACGCCGCTTTTAGAACGGCTGAAGTTTCTGGCAATTTTTAGCGCTAACCTGGATGAATTTTTCATGGTGCGCGTTGCTGGCGTGAAGAAACAGGTGGAAGCCAGAGTAACCCAGCTGACACCGGATGGTAGGACGCCCCAAGAACAGCTAGAAGCGATCTGCCATAAACTGCGCCCCTCGGTAGCGCTTCAGCATCAACAATTTGATAAAATCCTGCGGTTTGAGTTAGCACAAGTAGGAGTTTATATCCTAGATTACATGGACTTAAACCAGGAACAGCGGAATTATCTGCAACACTATTTTGAAAAGCAAATTTTTCCCGTACTCACGCCTTTAGCTGTTGACCCCAGCCATCCTTTTCCTTATATTTCCAATCGCAGCTTAAATCTGGCCGTGGTGATTCAAGACCCAGAAACAAAAGAAGAATTTTTCGCCCGGGTTAAAGTTCCAAAAGTATTGCCACGATTTGTAGCGTTGCCCTTAGAAAGTTCTCAATATCAAGGATATTCTAACAACTTAGAAACCCAGAATCAAACTCAAAACTCAAAGCGCAAAACGATTTGGCTGGGAGTTCCATTAGAACAGGTAATTGCTCACAATTTGGCTTCGTTATTTCCAGGGATGAATATTCGGGAATGCCACCCGTTTCGGATTACCCGCGATGCGGATTTATCGGTGCAAGAAGATGAAGCAGATGACCTACTGTCGGCAATTGAACAGGAACTCCGCAAGCGTCGTTTGGGGGGTTGTGTTGTGCGGCTGGAAATTCAAGCAACGACTTCTGAAACGGTGCGCCAAACGCTGATGCAAGAATTGTCTTTGAACCAAAACGATGTTTATGAAGTCGAGGGAATGCTGGGACTGGGGGATTTAATGTATTTTATGAACTTGCCGTTGCCAGAATTAAAAGATACTCCGTGGAGTCCCGTCGTACCGCCGCGCTTGCGACGTCTGGCGGGATTGAATGGAGGTGGATTTGATTCGCAAGACGAGGAAGGGGAAGATTTTTTCAGCGTCATTCGCAACGGGGATTTATTGGTACACCATCCGTATCACTCATTTTCGGCAACGGTGCAGCGCTTTATTACCCAGGCGGCTTGCGATCGCGACGTGCTAGCGATCAAAATGACGCTATACCGCACGTCAGGGGATTCGCCGATAATCAACGCTTTGATTGCAGCAGCGGAAAATGGCAAGCAAGTTGTGGTTTTGGTGGAATTAAAAGCCCGCTTTGATGAAGAAAATAACATTCAATGGGCGCGCAAGTTGGAACAAGCTGGCGTACACGTAGTTTATGGTTTAGTAGGGTTAAAGACTCACACCAAAGTCGTGTTGGTGGTGCGCCGGGAAGACGATCGCATCCGCCGCTACTTTCACATCGGTACGGGAAATTACAATCCAAAAACCGCTCGTCTTTATACGGATTTGGGAATTTTAAGTTGTCGCGAAGATTTGGGCGCGGATTTGACCGATTTGTTTAACTATTTAACGGGTTACTCGCGCCAGCGGTCTTATCGTAAACTGATGGTAGCTCCGGTGAATTTACGCGATCGCATGATTTCCCTGATCCGCCGGGAAATTCAACATTGCCAAAACGGTGCTTCCGGGCGCATTGTCGCTAAAATGAATGCCCTGGTAGATCCGCAAATGATTGCCGCGCTCTACGAAGCCTCGCGGGCAGGGGTAAAAATTGACCTGATCGTGCGCGGTGTTTGCTGTCTCCGTCCGGGAATTGAAGATATCAGCGAAAATATCCGCGTTATCAGCATTGTAGGCCGGTTTTTGGAACATTCTCGCATTTATTATTTCCAAAATGGCGGTTTAGAGGAAGTTTATATCGGCAGCGCCGATTGGATGACGCGCAACTTGGATCGCCGGGTCGAAGCGATCGCTCCCGTAGAAGATGCTTCTTTGGCTAAAGATTTGCAAGAAATTTTGGGAGTTATGCTCGCAGATAACTGCAAAGCTTGGGAACTACAGCCGGATGGAACTTACATCCAACGCCGTCCGCCTGAGAATGCTAAAGAACAAAGCGCCCAGAAAATATTGATGGATATGGCGCTACAATCAGCCGGATTGGCTTGAAAAACCCAGACCGACATAGGGGGAATATGAGCAAGAAAAACCCTTGATTTCTGCCTCATCATTCCCCAAGTGAAATGGGCGGCAATTTAAAGATTTCGTGAAGCTGTAGATAGCACCGCCTGTCCGACCCAGGCGTGCAGTATAATTGCTGATTTAGATTAATCAACCGAGAATTTACTGAACCTGCTCAATTTTGTCAAGATTGTACTTAACTATTTTCCCGGTAAATTCTGTAAATAAAATAATCTTTTGTGTTTGTATGGGGCACGATCCGGAATTTACGTGCATACTTGGTTAATTAATCGCTCTGATGGTAGAGGCGCGTTGCATTTAATCTTACTAAATTAGATTCATCAATTACAGCTGGTAATCATCTGAGGACATAATGTTGTCTTGCGAGCGTTCTAATTTACGTGTGCTAGTGGCAGATGACCACGAGTTAACCCGTTTGAGCTTAAAGTTAGCTTTAACTAGCCAGAGCAATATCCAGCTAGTTGGCGTCGCCAAAAACGGTCAAGAAGCCGTAGAAATGGTAAAAAATCACGATCCTGATGTAATTATTCTAGATTTACAAATGCCCGTGATGGACGGTTGGCTAGCTTCGAGCCAAATCAAACAGATTAATCCTCAAACTCAAATCATCGCTTACTCGGCAATGGAAGAAGCGCAGGCTGCCGCAATGAACCCAGCCGCCTGCGTAGATGCATTCTGCCGCAAAGACACCAATACCCAAGATTTGATCTCGCTGGTCAAGGAGCTAGGCACAAAAAGCAGCAGTGTATGCTAACTCAACGGCTGATGGGGCATAAGTGCAGCAACGGGCAAAGTGGATGTTTTATGGAGTTTCGGTTTCGCCAAAAGTGCGTTTAAACTCCTCGAGCAGATCGTCCATTTCTTCGAGTGCCTGGTTTACGTCTATTCTCAGGGCGCCCAAGTCTGGTTGCTCCAACAGCCGCAACAAAGTCTCGCGCTTGCTTTCGATCGCGGCAATGCGATCGCGAATCGTTTTTGGGTCAATCATATTTTTGCTCAACTACACCAACCATAAGTGTAATTGACTGACTCTGGTTGATCGCAACATATATCATTTTTAATTTTATTTGTCAATATTTGGCTCGAAGAAAGCTTTTAGCGTAAAAATGGCGGTCTTTGAGTTTCTTGAGGTTTATTCTTCACCGATTCGGCGATAAATCGCTTCAGCGCCTTTTCGCGATTTTTCATAAAAGCAGTCCAAAACCCTGGTTGAAACTCATCCATCGTTTTGGCTAAAGCCCAAACATCGACAGCCAGGATGTTATACAGGGTTTCATCTTCTCGCTTAAGCGAGTTGATCTGTTCGATTAAGGCACGCGCCCCATTAGGTTGTCGATCTTCATTAGAAGTCATGTGTAGGCCCTTTGATAATAATTAAAGTTAGCGCTGCTTTGGCTTGCTAGTGAGTATTTTTCCCAATTTTTTCCCAACACAGACATAGTACCCTTGCACGAAGGAGAATACCTATGATCTAGGTCAGGGTAAAGGAGAAGCGCGATCGCGCCGTCGTCGCCAGCATCGGGGGCTGTTTGAATCGCTACGGGTGCTTGTTGCGTCTATCGTGTCACCGATACAGCGACAATAATAAAGATTGCTAATTTTTGTATCCATCCAACATGTTACGTCAAATTTCTTTGGCAACTTTAGGCTTGGGGCTGGGTTCGGTTTTAACCTCCGTGGGAATTTACGCCTACGTTGCCGATTACGCCACCCTGAACTTGGCAGGATTCTTCTACGGGATTCCACTGATTTTGGGGGGACTGGCGCTGAAATCAGCGGAACTCAAACCAGTGCCGTTTTCTCAACCTACCACCCCAGAGGTGCTGGCACTGAGGGAGCAACAAGCAACCACAACTCAAAATAAAATCCGCAAAGACGTTACCCGCTTTTGCTACGGTCAAGTCGCTCATTTAGATCGAGCGCTTGCCTATTTGGGTTTAGGTTCCTCAAATGAAGAACTACCGCAGCTTGTGGGAATACGCGAAACCGCAACAGCAGGTGCTTACACTGTGGTGCTGGAATTTGAATCCCCGGAGGTTTCGTTTGAAAACTGGCAAGAAAAGCAGCAGAAAATGGAAAAATACTTTGGCCCCAATATCAAAGTAGAATTGACCCAACCCGATACGGCGCGGGTTGAAATGGCGCTGATCAAAACAGAAGCATAACCAATTAGGGATTGTTAGGGAGAAAAGGGAGACTCTTGAAGTCTCAGATCTTGCACCCGGGCTAAAAACCGGGTTTCTTGCCAATAGCTAAACTTGAAACCCTAAATTTTTCTCAAGAAACCCGGTTTTTTCAGGCTTGTTGAGAATTGTGCCAGATGTGACGAACTAGAAGATAATTATTTTTCCAATCGCACCGCATACCACTGCAAATATTGCCCTGGACCGACATCGAGTTCGCAGGAAGTTTCGAGCAAATACCGAGCTTGTTCGTCAACCGAAGTATATTTTTGCAGATCGCGCGGTAAATCATCCTGTCGCTGCGCCAAAATCTGCTTCAGCTTTTCTAACAATTCCTCTGGTGTTAGGAGTTGTTCAGTTTGGTTGGGTTCGAGGACGACAAATGCATCCTGACTATACATTAACGGGTCTGGCATTTTTGGTTTTTATTACTTGGGATAGTCGCGAACGATGACGAGCCGCTGTTAGTTTAGTGACAGTAAAGGTCAGATGCAAGGGTTGTAGGCTGCTGATATTGCAGCAGATTGCAATCTTTGTGAGGGAAAGCCTTATGGCTTCATTTGTGTAGCGGGTATTTAATACCCGCTACACAAACGACGGTGTACCTCATGCGCCTGCTTTGGGGCTATCACCCCAGCGCTTGACAACTTTCCAGCGCTGTCACTTCTTATCATCTAATATCTGAAATAGATTATGACCCGTTCTGCTTGCCTAATCTTTAATCCTGTAGCAGGTCAAAGCGACCCAGAGCAAGATTTAGCCAAAATTAGGGCAATTTTGGAACCAGCGATCGATTTAGAAATACTTCTGACCACAGAAGAAGTGGGCGCAGACGAATTGGCAAAACGCGCGATCGCACGCAATGTAGAGGCGGTAATCGCGTCTGGCGGCGATGGTACGCTATCTGCTGTTGCTGCTGCTTTAGTGGGAACGAATATTCCTTTAGGAGTAATTCCACGGGGTACAGCTAATGCTTTTGCTTCTGCTTTAGGTCTTCCCGATACGATCGAAGCCGCCTGCGAGATTATTTTAAGCGGGGCGACGCGCCAAGTCGATGCGGCTGATTGTAATGGCAAACCGATGGTATTGTTAGCCGGGATTGGGTTTGAAGCAGAAACGGTGGAAAAAGCCGACCGAGAAGCCAAAAATCGCTTTGGATTGTGGGCTTATATTTTGGCTGGATTTAAACAGCTGCAAGAAATGGAAGCATTTGAGGTCGAGATCGAAACCGAGGATAGAATTATTACAGTAAACGCCGTTGCGGTCACGGTTGCCAATGCTGCACCGGCTACCTCGATTTTGGCGCAAGGCCCCGCTGGCGTTATTTTTGATGATGGTTTGCTCGATTTAACCGTCGTAGCACCAGCGAATGTAGCGGGAGCGATCGCAGCTTCCTATCATTTATTCCGCACCGCACTTAGCGGCAATCCTACCAATCGAGATGATATCGGTTATCTGCGCGCCAAACGCTGCAAAATTACCGCCAATCCGCCTCAAAAAGTTGTCCTAGATGGAGAAATTGTCGGTACGACTCCCCTTGAAGTTGAGTGTATTCCTTCTGGATTAACAATTTTAGTGCCACCAGTAACCGTAGAACTGCCACTCGAAGAAAAACTAGAGGGACTGCCAGGTTTAACCGTTGAATATAAACTCGAATCCTACGAACAAGCTTTATAACCATAGTTGGTAATTGGTAATTGCAAGAAAAGCTAATTGCTGATGGGAATAGGCGGATATACCATTAGCCATTAGCCATTAGCCGTAGGGGAAGAGAGCATTTGCGCTGTTATCTTGTCGGTAAATCTGAAATATTTCATCGCATTTGCTAATGCCTCCGGCACGCTGCGCGAACGCCCTTACACGCCATTAGCCATTAGCTATTTCAGATTGAAGGTAAGGTTAAGCAAGCTGAGGGCAATATTCGCGCGGTTCCCAGCGACTTTGGCGCTCACAAAACCGATAAACTATCAGAATCTGAAATTGTCGGCAAAACTCAGCAAGCAGAGAGCAACATCCGGCGGTATCAAGCACGGGATTAAAGCAGCTAAAGTAGCTT
Organism: Cyanobacteria bacterium UBA11371; assembly: GCA_003486305.1. Taxonomy (GTDB): domain Bacteria; phylum Cyanobacteriota; class Cyanobacteriia; order Cyanobacteriales; family Aerosakkonemataceae; genus Microseira. The sequence goes on along the minus strand of DNGJ01000213.1, from coordinate 24,549 downwards.
AAATGTTTAAGAAACCCGGTTTTTTGCAAAAAACCGGGTTTCTGCGTCTCAACTAGGGAGGGAAGCTTCTCCCTAGTTTAAGATTGTTTAAAGGTTGGCGCGGAATCTGTTAAAACCAAGTAATTAGTAGTAGAGAATATGCCTTCGACGATTAATGCTACAGCTAGATATCGTTGACCAACTGCCAACCTTAACCAAGACCGAGATCGTACAGTACCTATCTTGTGGACTGTTTCGGGGTATTGGTCAAAAAACCGCCGCCAAGCTAGTGGATTGTTTTGGGGAACAGACACTCGTTGTATTGGATACTGCGATCGCGCGCTTGTATCAAGTCCCCGCATTACCTGTTTCCCGCATTAACGCCATCTGCGAAGCTTGGGAAAAAAGTAAATCTAACCCCGCACGCGCCGCCGCCGCCTTGCTGTTGGGGCGGGGAACTTCGGTCGGGTTAACTGTAAAGATTTGCGACCATTACCAAGAGAAGACACTCGCGGTTCTGCAACAAGACCCTTACAAACTGATCGATGATATTGATGGGGTTGGTTTTAAAACCGCCGACGCACTCGCGCTTTCCCTCGGCGTCGCACCCGATAGCGAACAGCGGTATATAAAAGCACTGGTTCACGTGTTGGAAGATGCTTTAACCCAAGGTCATTGCTTTCTACCGGAGAATGTGTTAGCCCAGGAGGCGATGTCGCTTTTAGCACTTCCCGAATATAGTCCCAGCCGCACTAAATTGGGGGAAGCGATCGCTTTAGCTAAAGAACAGCAAGTTTTAATCGATGGCGATTTATCGGGTAGCATTTACAAAAAAAATGTTTACCGCAGCGAACTTAGAGTCGCCTTACATCTGAGGTCAATATTAAACCAACCGCCTGACTCAATAGAATATCTAGAAAATTGGTTACAACAGTGGGAAAGTGCCGCATATCGCGAACTGACTATTCTCAGTCTTGAACAGCGTCAAGCTTTATTAATGGCAGAGCGATATCCATTTAGCATCCTGACTGGAGGGCCGGGAAGAGGCAAAACCCACATTCTCAAAGTTTTAGTAGAATGGCTTTTATCTGCGGGGCAAAAAGTCGCGCTTGCTGCTCCCACAGGCAAAGCCGCTAACCGAATGCAAGACGCTTGCCGCCATAAAGCTTTTACAATTCACCGCTTGTTACAATGGCAAGGAGTTGGAAGATCTTTTCGCTATAATGAACGTAACCCGATCGATCTCGATTGGTTGATCGTTGATGAATTCTCGATGGTGGATATTTTCCTGTTCAACTCGCTGTTAAAAGCTTTACCGGAAAAAACTAAAATCTTGTTAGTTGGAGATGCGGATCAATTACCCAGCGTTGGTGCGGGAATGGTTCTCAAAGATTTACTTAATTCGGAAATGGTGCCAACGACTCGATTAAAAACTATCTACCGACAGCAACACGAAAGCGCAATTATCCATGCTGCTGATGCGGTTAACAGCGGTAACGTTCCTGCACTATACAAGTTTAACCGGGTGAGGGATTGGATGGATGTGGGAGATTGTGCGATGTTGGAAACTTCTACGCCAGAGGCGACGGCTGAAGCAATTGTGCAATTGGCACAAGCAATGAAAGCAGAAAATGTAGATTTAAATGAAGAATTGATGGTACTCAGCCCGCAAAAAAAAGGCGTTTGTGGCGTACACAATCTGAATAAGCGCTTGCAGGAAGTTTTTAATCCAAAACAGGAAAAAAGCCAGGAAGTTGTCTATGGAGAAGCGGTTTTTAGAACAGGCGATCGCGTGATTCAATTAGTCAACCGCTACGACACAGACCCAGCGGTGATGAATGGAGAAATGGGACGAATTATTGCGGTAGAACAGAAAATATTAAACGAAAAAGAAAAAATTTTTAAGGTGACGGTAGAATTTGAAGGTGGTGCAATTGTTGATTACAATCAAAATGATATCGAAGAAATAATGCACTCGTTTTCCATCACCTGTCACAAAAGCCAAGGCAGTGAATTTAGATATGCAATCATGCCGCTAATAACATCCCATTACAGAATGCTGACGCGGCAGTTACTTTACACGACAATGACAAGGGCGATGGGGACATTTATTGCTGTCGGTCAAAGGAAAGCTTTAGAAATAGCCGTGGCGACGGATAAACCAGCGCGTCGATACACCCAACTATTAACTCAATTGGTTGAACCAATCGACCAGTTGGTAGAAAAATTTAACCGCTTGCAAGTCAATCAAACAGCAGAGAAAACATCCCAAGCAACGATTACCGTCGCAAGCAGACTGCAACAACGTAACATAGAAGCAACGACTGGACAAATGACAAGTATTGGCTCTTTAGCGCTGCGTTTGTATGAAGATAAGTACGGAAATCGCCCATCAAGGCAACCCGAACAAGTAGGAAAAATGCGATTTAAAACTTATCACTATCCAGTAGCAGCTTGCGACTTAATTGACCGCGCGATCGATTTGGTTTTGAAACAGTAACAGTCGCGCCCGGTTAAAGTAAAGGCGGGTTTAACCAGATATCTCGTGGTTCCACTTAATTGGCAGGTATTACCCGCCCCTACTTCCGACGGTGGTAAACTGGTAGGAAAGGTTACTCAAAGAAAGACAAGCTGTTGTGGCAATTAACAATTAGCAATTAGCAATACTCTAAGTAAGATTACGGTAGTAAGAAAAACAGTAAAAAGTAAAATTACAACTAAAGTTAATTTGCAAAACCCCCGGTGATAGGACGTTCTTCTACGTATAAACAACTAGAGAATAACAGTGGCAATTCAAACAGCGCCGCTTGGGGGCAACTGCGCCTAGCCTCTCAAAGAAACACTATTGAGGCGCTTACGTCAATTTTGCGAAAATTGGGGAATGCCCAATGCCACTTAAAAACACCAGCAACAACGATTTAGAACAGCCTCTAATCTTGGTTGTGGACGATGAAAAACTGATGAGACTGTTGCTGCGGCGATCGCTTGAAGATGAAGGATATCGCGTCGCCGAAGCCAGTAACGGCAAAGAAGCCCTCGCCGCCTACCAACAGCAAAAGCCAGATTTGGTGCTGCTCGATGCCATGATGCCGGTGATGGATGGCTTTACCTGTTGCCAACAACTGCAAGCGCTGTCTGGAGATGCCAAAACCCCGGTATTAATGGTTACCAGCTTGGAAGGCCCAGAAGCAGTAGACCGGGCATTTGCTTGTGGTGCTGCGGATTACATTACCAAACCGATTCACTGGGCGGTGTTGCGCCAGCGCGTGCGTCGCTTATTAGAAGCGAGTCGGGCGATGGAAAATTTAAGGCAACTTGCGGTGCGAGAGCAGTTGTTGGGAGCAATGTCAGAACGGATTCGCCAGTCTTTAAACTTGCAGGAAATTCTGAAAACTACGGTCAACGAAGTGCAGCAATTTCTCAACGCTGACCGAGTACTGATTGTGCGCTTAAACCCAGATGGCAGTGGGGTTGTAGTGGTAGAATCCGCTGCGGCTGAGGCCAAGTGTACCTCGAAAACAGCAATTTCCTACGCTTGTTTTGGTAAATGCTATATCGATCTTTATCGAAAGCATCGTACAGGTGCGATCGCAGATACCTGTTCGCCGCGATTGATTCAGTGTCAAGCGCAAGAACTCGATCGCTTTGGACTAGAAGCTAATTTGATCGTGCCAATTTTGCAAGAAGAAAGCTTGTGGGGACTGTTAATCGCCTCCCAATCCGGCAAACCTCGTCGGTGGTACAATGGCGAAATCGAGTTAGTCGAACGTTTGGCAACTCAGGTAGCGATCGCGATCAAACAAGCCAAACTCTACGAACAACTTAAGCAAGCCAATCGCGAATTACACCGCGTTGCTAGTTTAGATGGTTTGACTGGTGTTGCCAACCGTCGCTGCTTTGACGAATACCTACACCGCGAATGGCGGCGAATGACAAGGGAAGAAAAACCTCTATCGCTGATTTTGTTTGATATCGACTATTTCAAGCTCTATAACGACACCTACGGACATCTTGCGGGAGACGCTTGCTTGCAAAAAATTGCTGCTGCTGTGGGCGCTACGGTCAAACGTCCGGCAGATTTAGTCGCCCGTTACGGCGGTGAAGAATTTGTGGCAATTTTACCCGATACAGAAATTGCTGCTGCTGGGTACGTTGCAGAACTGATACAAGCGGCGGTCAAAGCTTTGGCGATTCCCCATTATCGGTCTAGCATTAGCGATCGCGTCACCTTAAGTATCGGCGTTGCTACCACCGTACCGACGGGCGAAGTTTTGCCCTCCATGCTAGTTGCTGCCGCAGACCAAGCACTTTACCAAGCTAAAGCAGCGGGGCGCGATCGCATCTGCTATTCTCCCTCTCTCTACAAAACATTCTAAAAGTGGTGGATGAAAACTTTGAGCGGGATTTATCACGCCCCTTTCCTCCCCGCCCGCATACAATACCGATGCCACCCGACATGATATCAAATAAAATTTTTATATATCAAAAAATATTTGATTGCACTAAAAACGTTAGGGTTGTCTTAAGATTTTAAGTTGAATTAAAAAAATCAATAAAAAAGAAATTAAATCCCAGCAAATGTACAAAATTTTCGTTATGAATAGATTTATGTGACTGCAAATCAAGATGGTCGAGCGGGCAACTTAAAGGTGCAATTTTGTCAACCTTCAAGCAGCCTGCATAGCTTGTGTTTTCGGTGCTGTAGGGGCGGGTTTTACCAATAACCTTTGAGACGAACAAATAACCGAATTAAACCCGCCCCACCCCGATATCGAGGGTGTAATTTTGTTGACACCAGCAACCCGGTCAGCAAAATTTCGTCTTTTGGAAAACCGTAGATTGGAGAGAAAACTGCTAGGAATGTCACCGAATATTATTGAACTCGAAGGTCAAACTTTTATCCCCGCCGAGGAATTGCCTAACCCAGAATGGCCTTGCGTCGTCAACGAAGAACCCCAGCCGACGCTGACGCTCAAAGACGATGACATGTTTTTAGTCACGGATACCCTGGGGAACATTGCAACTAATTTTAATTTAAGAGATGACATATCAGCCAGCATGGGGCTGTTTTGCAACGATACGCGGTTTTTGAGTCGCCTGGAGTTGCAAATAGAAGGTCGAGCGCCGGTATTGCTCAACAGCACAGCCGATAAAGGGTTTATGCTCTCGGTGTTGTGTACGAACCCCAGAATAGAAGGGCGTCTCAAAGCCGACACCTTGGGAATTCGGCGGGAAATCGTTCTCAACGGCGCGCTGTTTTCGGAAATAGAAATATGTAATTACAGTACCGGCGCGGTTAGTTTTGAACTCAGCATCACGTTTGACGCGGATTTTGTGGATTTATTTGAAGTCCGGGGATTTTTGCGGCAAAAGCGGGGGAAATTGTTGCGGGCGGTGCGCGAGGGTAAACCAGCCCAAGAAGAAACGGGCAATCTCACGCTAGCTTACCAAGGATTGGATGGCTCGGTGATGGAATCGCGCATCGAGTTTCACCATCGCACGCCAGACTTGTTTAAGGGATACACGGCAATTTGGCAGCTAGAGATGCAGCCTCATGAAAGTATTAAATTGGGTTATCGGCTGCAAATGTTTATGAATAACCGCCCGGTGTCGCGAGTCAACGCACCCGTTACTTTGGTGCAAGCGAAGGCGGCGGAGTTAATGGAGGAGCAAAATTGGGTGCAGCACAGTACGCGGATTCGTTCGGATCGCGCTATGTTTAACCAAGCGATCGAACGTGCGGAACAAGATGCTTACTTGCTGCGGCAGACTTTTGGTAAGGGAAAGGTGCTATCTGCTGGAGTGCCTTGGTTTTCCACGTTGTTTGGGCGCGACTCGATTATTGCGGCGTCGCAAACTTTGATGTTGAATAGTGCGATCGCACGCGAAACCCTGACCATCCTAGCCGAATACCAAGGCAAAACCGACGATGATTGGCGCGACGAGCAATACGGTAAAATTTTGCACGAAATTCGCTTTGGCGAAATGGCGCGCTGTCTGGAAGTACCGCACACGCCTTACTACGGCACCGTAGACGCGACGCCGTTGTGGTTAATGCTTTATGCCGAGTACTACGCTTGGACTGCGGATACTGAAACTTTAGATCGATTGTGGCCTAATGCGTTAGCCGCAATCGATTGGATCGATCGCAATTGTGCTGAAACTGGCTATCTCAGCTATTGGTGCCGTTCTAATCGCGGTTTGGTCAATCAGGGGTGGAAAGACTCCGGTGATTGCATTGTCAATCGCAAAGGACAGCTGGCATCGCCGCCGATTTCCTTGTGTGAAGTGCAGGGTTACGTTTATGCGGCAAAAGTGCGTTTGGCGGAAATTGCGCGGCTGAAAAAGCGAATAGACTTAGCAGATCGGTGGCTGGAAGAAGCCAGGGAGCTTAAAACCCGGTTTAATCGCGATTTTTGGCTGGAAGACGAGGGTTTTTGCGCCTTGGCGTTGGATGGCGATCGCAATCGAGTTGATAGCATCACTTCTAATCCAGGTCACTGTCTGAACTTGGGTATTCTAACGCCAGAGCGTGCTTATAGCGTCGCCGAACGATTGCGCGCCCCAGATATGTTTAACGGATGGGGAATTCGGACGCTGAGTAGTTTATCGCCTGCGTATAATCCGATGGGGTATCATATCGGTTCGGTATGGCCTCACGATAACGCCTTAATCGCGATGGGGTTGCGTAGTCTGGGACTGATCGATCAAGCTCTAGAATTGGCTCAGGCGTTGATAGATATGACCCAGTATCAGCCTTATCAGCGTCCGCCAGAACTATTTTGTGGTTACGAACGTAATGGCGATCGCACTCCGGTGCGGTATCCCGTCGCTTGTTCCCCCCAAGCTTGGGCAACTGGCAGCATTTTTCAGCTACTGCACATGATGATTAATTTGGTTCCCGATGCGCCGAATAACTGCTTGCGAATTATCGATCCGGCACTGCCAGAATCAATTTCATCTTTACGGCTGGAAAATTTAAAAGTTGGATCCACTTTGTTAGATTTGGAGTTCCAGCGGGCTGGCAATACAACATCTTGTCGCGTCGCTAAAAAGCGAGGTAATTTGCGCGTGGTGATAGAAGCTTAGTTGTTTTGCTCCCATCGTAGGAACAGGACAGAGGTAGGATTTTGGCCTGTACCACAACTCAAGTTGCTAGTTATCTCTCGAATAGGAGCTAATGGCTAATGGCTAGTGTTAGGAAAAATGCTGTATTAGCTTTTCTTGCAATTAGCCAGTTTATAACTAGCAACTTGCTTTACAGCGGATTGCAAGTGATATCATGTCCGTTAGCATCGGAATTGTACAGTTACAGCGGATTGCAGCCGTATGAGGTACACCGAAGGAATGCAATAGCGGC
>DNGJ01000213.1:0-16996 GCA_003486305.1 Cyanobacteria bacterium UBA11371 | reverse complement strand
GTGCCGCTATTGCATTCGAAGCGATAACGCTTTCCCTAGACGAGCTTGCAATCTGCTGTAGCAATTAGCCATTAACAATTAGCCAGTTTATAACTAGCAACTTGCGTTACAAGTAGATCCAAGCAATTTTACCGATTCAAGTGTTTTTGATAAAAGCTTCTAATCAGTTCCGTTGCCGCTTGAGTATCGAGGGGTTTATATAACAAATACCCTTGTACCCAATTGCATCCAAGTTCTCGCAACTTTTCTAATTGAAATTCTGTTTCTATTCCTTCTGCAACTACTTCTAACCCCAGGTTTTTAGCCAGCATTAAAATTATTTTTATCGTCGCCGTATCCCGATCATCTGGAGTTAATTGAACGACAAAAGAACGGTCTATTTTTAAAGTATGAATTGGTAATTCATGCAAGCGACTCAAGGAAGAATATCCCGTGCCAAAATCATCTATACATAACTCTAACCCCATGCTTTTCAAGAGGCTTAAGTCGAGGTTAGGATTGTTTAACAGACAGCTTTCGGTAATTTCTATTCTAATGCAATTCTGAGGAACGCCTGTTTCTTGCAAGATTTCTGCAAGTTTTTCAAACAGATTCGCTTGCTTAAACTGCACGGGGGAAAAATTGATGTTGAGGCTGAGGGCAAAGTCGGGAAATTCGGTTTGCCAACGTTGTAACTGGGTGCAAGCTTCGCGCACGATCCACCAGCCTAAAGGATTGATTAATCCTGTTTCTTCCGCCAAGGGAATAAATTGAGCGGGCGGGATTCTGCCCTGGGGATGATTCCAACGCAATAGGGCTTCAAAACCTTTAAGTTCTCTGGTTTCTAAAGATAAAATCGGTTGGTAGTGAAGGCAAAACTCTTGGGAGCCAATCCCTTTCCGCAAATCGTGTTCCATCTGCATTCGAGCGAGGGCGGATGCTTGCATTTCTGGTGTAAAAATTTGATAGCTGCCGTTTCTTTCTTGTTTGGCTCGATACATGGCAATATCTGCATCTCTGAGCGCATCCATAGGGTTTTGGTAAGCCATTTTACTCGAAGTAATCCCGATGCTAGCCCCGATAACAACTTCGTAGTCATTGAAGTTAAATGGCAGGCTTAATTGTTCGAGCAATTGTCGTGCGACTTGTGTAGCTTCTCCTGTTTCTAACAAAATGACGAACTCATCTCCACCCATCCTAATTGCGGTATTGGGTGCTTTTAAACAAGCTTGCATTCTCGCTGCAACCCATTTTAAAAGTTCATCTCCGGTTATATGTCCCAGACTATCGTTAATTACCTTAAACCGATCCAGGTCAACAAACAGCACAGTATAATTTAAATTCGCTTCAATTAAGTGTTTTAACCGCTTAATTAACCAGACGCGATTCGGCAATCCGGTCAAAGAATCGTGGAAGGCATCGTATTCTAATTTTTCTTGACTTTTGCGTAAATCATTGAGCGCTTGAGAAAGTTCTGCGGTTCGTTGTTGTACCCGTTGCTCTAATTCTTCGGTGAGTTGTTGCAAGGCGGCGCGCGCTTTTTGATGCGCGTCAATTTCTTGTTTTAAACGCGAATTTTGCCGTTCTAATGTTATATTTAAACGTCGGATTTCTAAGTGAGTTTTAACTCTGGCTAAAACTTCTTCAATTTGAAAGGGTTTGGTAATATAATCTACGGCTCCCAGGGACAAACCTTTGACTTTATCAACTGTATCGGTCAAAGCGGTCATAAAGATAATTGGAATGTCTTTTGTTGCCGGATTGGATTTTAAGCGATCGCATGTTTCAAAACCATCTATTTCCGGCATCAGTACATCTAGCAAAATCAGCGCTGGGGGTTTATATTCAATTTGTTTAATCGCGGTTTCGCCACTCTTTGCAACCGCGACAGTATAACCAGCGTCGGTCAAAGCCTGGGATAGAACTTTCAAATTATTGGGAGTGTCGTCAACGATTAATATAGGTTCTTTTTGTGGCGATTGATTCATAGTTTTACACCCCGATTCTTACTCAATTAAAGTTCTGCGCTCGAATCCAACCCTTCTAATTTAGCCGGGGTTGATATAAGATTCAAGAAAATGTAATATTTTTTCGACTTCAAAGTCTTGGGCGAATTGTAAAATTTTTCTACAGAAGGGAACAAATTCTGCATTTTCTTGTTCAAGTATTGCGGCTTCTTGCTCTACTTGGAAAACAAGTCCTTGTCGCACTAGATCGTACAGTCGGGCGAGTACTTCTGCGGCTGGTGGTACGATTGTAATAGTTTGGGCTACATGTTCTCTCTCTGGTTGAAGTTGAGGATTGTTTTCTTCATAAATCCATTCGAGTCCTAAATGCAGTTGTAATTTTTCTAACAGATTTTCGAGAACGACTGGTTTAGAGAGAAAATCGTTACTGCCTGCTTGGATGCTCTTTTGCCGATCGATATTATAAACGCTGGCAGAGCAAGCAATTATCGGAACTGCTTGAAATTCAGGTAACCGCCGCAACTGTCGCATCATTTCAAAACCGTCTAATACAGGCATTACTAGGTCGATAATTATGAGGTTTGGTTGTAGCGCGCCAGCATTTTCTATTCCTTCCTCACCGTTGGTAGCTTCTGCAATAATAAAACCCAGCGGTTCGAGCATATTTTTCAAAACGGCGCGGTTTTGCCATTTGTCGTCAACTACCAAAATTTTCTGCTGTTTACCCTGGTAGCCAATAATCATTTGATTGTGGTTAGATTGGCTTGATTTTGTGATACCGACGATGACTGGTAAATCTAAATCTATCCAAAAAGTGCTGCCTTCTCCCAGCTGACTTTTGACGTTGATGGTAGCCCCCATCATGTTAACGATTTTTTTGCTAATTGCCAGTCCGAGTCCAGTTCCTTCTACCAAACGAGCTTTATCGCCTACCCGTTCAAAAGGTAAGAAAATTTGGTTTATTTCCTCCTCACTCATGCCAACGCCAGTATCTTGTATTTGGCAGCGAATTTTACAAATCGGTAATTGGTTATCGTTTGCTGCGTTACCGATTACCTCTACCTTGAAATTTACTCCGCCTGAATCGGTAAATTTGATTGCATTTCCCAGGAGATTAATTAAAACTTGACGCAACCGCTTTTCGTCAGCATAAATGCTTTTTGGTAGTTGCTTTGATGGTTGGTAAGTAAACGAAATGTTTTTCTGTTCGGCTTTGATGCGGCAGATTTCTACAACGCATTGCAGGAAGAAACAAAAATCAATTTCACTGGGACAGAGTTCCATTTTCCCAGCTTCAATTTTGGAGAGGTCGAGAATGTCATTAATTAGAGTTAACAAGTGAGCGCCGCATTGATGTATAATACTAATCGCTTCTTTTTGTTGATTTTTTAAACTGCTGTCTCGTTGCAAAATTTGGGTATAACCCAAAATGCCGTTGAGGGGGGTTCGCAGTTCGTGGCTCATATTGGAGAGGAATTCGCTTTTAGCAAGGCTAGCAGCTTCAGCGGATTTTTTAGCCGTTGCTAATTCCTGAGTGCGTTCTTTGACTTTAACTTCTAGAGTGCGGGAATAGTGTTCTAATTGCTGCTTGGTATGCTGCAAGTTGCTGTATAATAAAGCATTTTCAATCGAGATAGCAGCTTGAGCGGTAATCAGGTTAATTACTTCGATGCGATCGCTTGTAAATGCTCCTTTGGTTAAGTTATTCTCCAAATAGATCAGTCCGCTCAGTTGACCTTGATTTATAATTGGCGCACACAAGATAGATTTAGACTGATAAGTTTTAATATAAGGGTCATCGGTAAATCTTCCCATATTAGCAGCATCGTGCTTCACGACTATTTCTTTAGTCCGCGCTACATAATTAATCACCGAAACAGGGAGACAATTTTCAACAGGAATAGACTGCAAAACAGCGATGTTTTCATTATCCACGCAACCAGAAGCTTGAATCAGCAATTGCGCTGAATCGTTCCCTGGATCTGCCTGGGAATGTAAAATTAAATAGCCGACTTGCGCTCCGGCATTCTCGATCATAATTTTCATCAATTTAGCCAGTAACTTTTCTAGTACGATTTCGCCAGAAATCGCTTGAGATGCTTTAATCACCGTCGCTATATCTAAAATTTCCGTTGAGGTAGTGCTAGTAGTTAGGTTGCTGGCGATCGAATATTTAAGACGATTTTTCCGCCAAGTTTCAGTTATTAAATAGGGATATTTATCAGACAATTTTTTGACTTTTGCCTGACTTCCCCAGCAGGTATAGCAGTAGCAAGCATCCCGCATATAAACCTGGGCAATTTTTTCTTGTCCCCGACTCAGATAAAGTTTAGCTGCTAGATCGTTGCCGATCGCTTCTTCTTGGATGTATTCGTTTTTTTTAGCACCGGCGATCGCGCGATCGCAATAGTCCATCGCTTCCAAATATTGCCCTAAAACTCTATGCTTTTCTGCCTCGACAAGATCGTATTTATGTAAATAGTTCATCGGCGCGATATTCGCCCAATATTTCATTTTTTTCTGATTAAGATTGACTCTTTTCATAATCTTTGCTTGCTCTTCACTTGCCATCTCTGGGTATACCATCAGTCGCGCTAGAGAATCGTAAAAATAGAAGACGGCAACTAAGGGTAACCCGGTTCCCCCATCCAGGTAAGTTTCTGCTAGGTTAGCGTATGCGATCGCTTGAGAATACTCTTCAAATAAATAGCTAAGTATTAATTTATTTAAATACAAAAATAACATTCCGTAACGATCGTTTGCTTGCTCGTAAATCGGTAATTTTTCCCACTCATCATAAACTTTCCCCGTCAAAACTCCTGGCAAAAGAGAGCCTTCGATTAAATTCAAAATAGCCTGTCTATCTCGGTCTAAATAATTAACTGCTGTCAATTGCTTATGTTGAGCTAAAACCTGACTGTAAATTTTCATTTCTTGTTCTAGCTCGTTCAAAGGCTGCCCAGTTAAAAAATAATAATAGCAATATTTTACAATGCTATACCCGGCATATTCCAAACAGCCGTTATCTTTGCCAATTTCATAGGCATTTTGTAAAGGTTTTAAAGTTTCCTTCAGGTGAACTTTCCAACATTGGATGGTTCCATAAACCAAGTCGAGCGTCCGAGCTATTATTTGCTTATTTTCTAATTTATCTAAAAGTTTTAAAGCCACCTGACCAAATTTATAGCCGGACTCAATCGATACCACCGAACCACAAAGGATAGCACCGTAATAAGCATAACTCAAGGGAGATACATCAGCATTACCATACTCAAGCGATAAGTTAACTTGCTTGGATATAATCAGCGGCAATAGTTGAGGATTGGCGGTATAAGCCGCAGCATTAGCACTCGCTAACAGCCGCATCACTGCTAGCGCAATTGGATCGGACATGGGAGGCAATTCTATTAAATCTAAAAATTGCTTTCCTGTTAATTTCGATGCAGTTTCTAACAAAGCTTCATCCAAGTCTTTACGATTTGCTTGCTTGGGAATATTTACCCCCAGTAACGAAACAGTTTGCCAAGCTATCTCAACGGCTTCTTGCAATTGTGTCTGTGCTATGCAAGCTTTAATTTTAAATTGAGAAACTTTCACTTTATCGAGTTGAGTTTTAGCTTTTTGCAGCACTACTTCAGTTAACTTACTCTGCTGTTGAAAGTTGCCATTGAAGTAGGCTGCTTCTATGGCTGACTCATAAAGTGCTAGCGTTAGATCGTAGGCACGCAGCCAGCTATTTTTTGCCAGCAGTTCTATCCCCGCATTCAAATATTTAGATGCAACCCCATAAGCAGCGGCTGCTAAAGCTTTCTGACCAGCAATTAAATTAAGAAAGGCAATTTCCTTTAGTGGGATAGGCGTCCTCGCCTGTTTTTCTTTCCGATAAGGTAGAGATAAATCTCGCCAAACTCCTACACCAAAATTGAGATGGGAAACAATTTCAAATATTTTATCTGATAAAGTTTCTGGAGTACTATTCTGCAACAGCAAACGACCAATTTGTAAGTGAACGGCTGTTTTCTGCGTTGGCTCGATCGAGTTATACGCCGCTTGTTGCACGCGCTCGTGGGTAAATTTATAATCTTGCTCAGGCTGAATTAAACCCCATTCAACTGCTATAACTAAGTCTTGGACAAGTTCGCTGGGTAATTTCTGGCAAATTATAGACAGGGTATTTAAGTCAAAATTGTTACCCACACAAGCAGCTAAGCGCAAAATATTTTGGGTTGATTCGGGCAGTTTATTCAACTTATCAATTAATAATTCTACAACATTAGCGGTGATGTTCATCGCTTCAATTTGAGCCAAATCCCATCGCCAATTCAGACAATCTAAATCAAATACGATTAGGTTTTCTGCGTATATCTGGTTCAAAAATTGATTAACAAAAAAAGGATTGCCTTCGGTTTTACGATCAACTAATTTTGCCAAGTTTTTAACCGCTTCAGTAGGACTGTGCAAGGTATCGGCTATCAGTTGTGTCACCGATCTTAGATTTAAAGGTTCTAAGGCAATCTGGTTGATAGAGACTCGTTTTTTTGCCAATTCATTAACCGCGAGTTTCAACGGATGATGCGGGTTAATTTGTTGCTCTTGATACGCACCTATTAACAACACATGTTGGATATCTGTATCAGTTACTATAAGTTTGATTAACTCGAGGGTGGCGGTATCAATCCAATGGAGATCGTCTAGAAAAATTACTAATGGATGTTCGGGTTTGCCAAACAGGCGGATGAAGTTTTGGAAAGCGAAAATAAAGCGATTTTGCGACTCGATTGCACTTAATTCTGGGATGGCTGGCTGTTTACCTATAATCAATTCTAATTCGGGAATTGCATCAACGATCGCCTGACCTTGCTGATGCAAAGCTGCTAATAATTTTTCTCGCCATTGCTGGAGTTGCCGTTCGCTTTCTGTTAGCAATTGTCGCACCAATCCCTGAAACGCACTGACGATACCGCTGTAGGGAATGTTCCGCTTCAATGGGTCGAATTTCCCAGCCAGAAAATAACCGGGTTTTTTTGCGATCGCTTGATAAATTTCTTGCACCAGTGCTGACTTACCAATCCCAGAACTTCCCGTCACTAACATCAATTCAATTTTGGATTGAGGGATTTTCCCCTCTCCCCCTGCAACTCGTTCAAATGCTGCTAGTAAAGTTTTGACCGCTTGTTCCCTTCCGTAAAGTTTTTGCGGGATTTCAAATTTGTCGTAAATATCGTTTTGACCGGGAATTATATCTTCAATTTCACCATTCGCTTCTAACTGCATCAAGCACATCACTAGATCCGCTTGAATTCCCCAGGCACTTTGGTATCGATCTTCAGGATTTTTTGCTAACAATTTCATAATAATTGCTGAGATATCCTGGGGAATATCTGAATCTATTTCATGGGGTGATATCGGTTGTTTGGCAATGTGACAGTGTACCAACTCCATTGGGTCAGTTGTTTTAAAGGGTAGCTGGTTAGTCAGCAGTTCGTAAAACGTAACTCCCAAAGAGTAAAAATCAGTTCTGTAATCTAGATAACGGTTCATTCTGCCGGTTTGCTCCGGCGATATATAAGCTAAAGTTCCTTCTAACAAATTGGGATTTTTTAGCGTTGGGTTTTCACGGCTTAAGATTGTAGCAATACCAAAGTCGATCAGTTTTATCTGTTCGTTTTCGCGGTTGTAAACAATGTTGGATGGGTTGATATCTTTGTGGATAATATTGGCAGCATGTATCTCACCGATAATTTCAGTAAGTTTAATAGCAATCTCCAAAAACTCAACCAGGGTAATCTTTTGGCTCGATTTAACCAGCTTTTTTAAAGATTCTCCCCCAAAATCCTCCAAAATCATTACCAGCGTATTTTGATATTTTTCCAAGCTATAAGCTTTGATAACTCCTGGGAGCTTCAACTGCTGGGTGATTTCATATTCTTGTTTGTATTGGTTCAGTTCCCCTATACTGGGATAATCTGATTTTAGAACTTTTAGAATCACCGGGATCTGCTTTTGCTCGTAGATGCCCCGATAAACTATTGACTTTTCACTTTCGTATATTTTCCCTTGAACAACAATACCAGGAAGGATAATCATAATCAATCAAGCCTTTCAAGTTGTAGATAAATTTTCTTACCTCAGAAACAAAAAATCTAGCACTAACAATAGGGCTAACTACAAATTAACCCGAATTCATTATCCAGGCAGGGTTAAAAAAGAGGGCTTGGACAAGATGTTAAAGATTCCTTGTTAATTCTTTATTTATATGTCAGTATATATTCTTTTGTGAGATTTTTGCTAATCTCCGACTATTTTCTATCTCTGGACGGATGCTAGAAAAAGAGCAACCCCTATTTTTCACGCATTTCCCGCACCATCAAGAGCCAGAGCCGCGGTCATTTATGCCGGGGTGACCGCGTGCGGCTTGAGTGCTGTGTCAAGTTGCTGGTAATGTAAACCAAAAAGTTGCTCCAGCGCCAGGGCTGCTCTTGATACCAATTTCGCCACCGTGAGCGATAATAATTTGACGGCACAAATATAAACCTAACCCGATGCTAGTTGAGCGTCGGTTATGGGAACCGCGCACGTAAATTTCAAACAGATGATCGCAGGTTTCTTGACTCATGCCAACACCATTATCTTGGAGTGTAATGCGAATTAAATAATTGGTAATGGGTAATTGGTCATTGGTAATTGGTGAGTTGGGTTCAGTCTCGACGGTGGCGCTGAGTACGAGGCTAAGTCCGGGTGGGTTATGGTTTAAAGCATTGGCGATCAGGTTCTCAAAAACGCGCCATAGCTGATTTGGATCGGCATTAATAATTGGTAAATTATTGGGGACTAAATTTGTCAATTTAGCTGCATTTTTTGTTAACAATGGCTCTAATTCTGCAATAATTGATGCAATAAGCTGGCTTAGCTGTACTGGATCGCGGTGCAGCACGATCCCGTGGATTTCGCTTGAGTGAACTTCTAGGAGCGAGTTAATTAGGTGGAGTTGGCGATCGCTACTTTGTACCATGCGTTCTAAAATCGAGCGAGAAACAGGAATTGCTAATTGTTCGTTGCTATTATTTAGTAAGTTTTTTAACACCATTAACCAACCCATTACGGGGGTTCGCAAGTCGTGGGTAACCGCATGTAAAAATAAATCTTTGATCTGGTTTAATTCTTGCAATTCTTGCATTTTTTGTTCGAGTTGCGCCGTGCGTTCTTGAACTTGCCGTTCTAAGTTAGTATTGAGTGCTTGGACTTGTTGATAAAGTTCAGCTTGCTGGATTGCGATCGCTACCTGAGTTGCCAGTTGTTGTAGCAAGTCTATTTCAAACGATCGCCAGTGACGCGGTGCAGAACATTGGTGCGCCGCTAACACTCCAAACGCTTCATCCCCCAGCATAATCGGAACCACTAATCCGGCTTTGATGTGATATTGCTGATAAAATTCAACCAGAAATTGCGGTATTTTTATACTAGAAGTATCGTCTATGACGCGGATGCAATTTTCGTCAAATAGTGCTTTAGTAGCTGCAATTTCCCTTGCATTTTCGATCCGCCATCCGCGAATCGAAGGCCATTGAAAGTCTACAGATTCGGCGACAACTTTGGCAAATCCTGTAGGAGTTCCTTGGTAGATATAAACGCGGTCGGCGTGCAGAAATTGCCGCACTTCTGCCACGGTGGTGTTAAGAATTTGGTCGAGATTGAGACTGCGGCGAATGCGAAGGGCAATTTGAGCTAATAAGCGATCGCGTTCTGCTGCTAGCTTGATTTGTTCTTGATCTCGGATGCGATCGCTAATATCTGTAACCACCAGCAGGATACAGTCTTGACCGCCTAAAACAATCCGTTCTGCCGAGTACAAACCCACCATTATTTCCCCCGACTTTTTGCGAAACTGGAATTCAAAGTTGCGAATTGCCCCCCGATCTTGCAACATTTGAATCGAGCGAAAGCGGTCTTCTAAATTAACCCAAAGATTTAGTTCAAGCGCGGTACGACCGATGACTTCCGTGCGGTCATAACCGCTAATTGATGAGAAATTGTCGTTGATGTCGATCAGACGACCTTCGGGGAAACTAGCGATAGCGATCGCGCTAGGACTCGATCTAAATGCTTTGGAAAACTTTTCCTCTGACTCGCGCAACGCTGCTTCTGTCCGCTGACGTTCCTGCGCTTCAATTGCCAAAGAAACTAAATCTGCAATCGAACCGGCAAAATTTTCTTCCTCCAACGCCCACTGACGCCCGGGTTCCACTTGTTCGTGACACACAACCCCCACCATTTGACCTTCTAACCAAATCGGCGCATCTAACATCGATTTTAGCCCCAGACGAGTTAGATAATTTTGGGAAAATTCTTTTGTTCTCGGATCGGTATGGGCATCGTGGGCGGCAATAGTGCGCTCTGCTTCTAATGCTTGAAAATAATTTGGATAAGTATCTGCTGCTATTTCAAACCCTTGAGAATGACGATTTACACTGCGTTCGTATAGGTCAATGCAGACTAATTTTAATTTGGAATTACCATATGTATCGGCAATCTGCAATTTGAAATTATTGTATAACCAAACGCTCACCCGCTCAATTTCTAAAGTTTGGGCAGCAGCTTCGGTAATTTCTCGAATCGCTGCATTCAAATCCCCCCGATTGAGCGTTTTACGCCTTGCCAATGTCATCAGGATTTTGTTTTGGCGGCGCAGGCGTTGTTCGCTTTCGCGCAAGGCAATTTCCGCCTGTTTGCGCGAGGTAATTTCTTGCGACATCACCATTCCGGCTAAAATTTCTCCGCGATCGTTTTTAACTGGCAGGGTATGCAGACTAAAAACGCGGTTGTTGTATTGCACTTCAAAAGCATTTGTCTCACCTGCAAGTGCTGCCCGATAATATGGCTCGATGATGTGGCAAATTTGGGCAGGCCATACTTGCCAAATTGTATTTCCTTCTAATAATTCTTTGGAAACACCGATCGCTGCCAATCCTGCGCCTTCTGCGATGCAATAGCGCAAATCCCGATCGAACAAGAAAACCCCACCGTTGGGAAAGTTTTTAGCTAGGGTGCGGTATAAATCTTCACTTTCAAGCATTGTTAATTAATCCTCCAAAATTTGCTGTTCTCCATTTTCCTTGCCTTCTCTATCTTCGTTCTTACCAAGGCTTCGCTAAACTGGGAGTGGAGCGCGTACATTGCGCCCCAAAGTCAAAGTGGCCAATAGCAGCAGATCGCATGAACAAATCTCGCATACAAACCGGCAAACAGCACTCGCTCGCAAGAGGCGCAGCAAATCTAGGCTCTATTGCAGCCAGTTGGCTGATCCTCCAAAGTATACTCAACGCCTCTCCAGCTTTAGCTGATTCTCGCCCGCCGCAGCCATCCCTCTCCTATGGCGAATTGCTAGAGAAAATCCAATCCCGTGAAGTCAGCAACGTCGAAATTGACCCAACTCAACAGGTAGTCAGAGTCAAGTTAAAGACTCCGGTGCAAGGCAAATCTGAAGTAGTTGTACCAATATTTTTGCAAAATCCAGAACTAATTGAAACACTCCGCAAAAATAAAGTTCCGTTTGCGGTACAACCAACTGCCGATAACAGCGCTGCTTTAGGATTTGTCGTCAACCTGCTATTAATTATGGTATTAATCGCAGGATTGCTGATGATTTTGCGTCGTTCGGCAAATGTCTCCAATCAAGCGATGAACTTTGGCAAATCTCGCGCCCGCTTTCAAATGGAAGCCAAAACCGGCGTTAAATTTGACGACGTAGCAGGGATAGAAGAAGCCAAAGAAGAACTCGGTGAAATTGTCACCTTCCTCAAACAACCAGAAAAATTTAGCGCCATCGGTGCGCGGATTCCCAAAGGCGTATTATTAATTGGCCCACCGGGAACTGGTAAAACTTTATTGGCTAAAGCGATCGCAGGCGAAGCCGCCGTTCCTTTCTTCAGTATTTCCGGTAGCGAATTCGTCGAAATGTTCGTCGGCGTCGGCGCATCCAGAGTCCGAGATTTATTCAAAAAAGCCAAAGAAAACGCCCCCTGTTTGGTATTCATCGACGAAATCGACGCCGTAGGCCGTCAGCGCGGCGCCGGAATCGGCGGCGGCAACGACGAACGCGAACAAACTCTCAACCAATTACTCACAGAAATGGACGGTTTTGAAGGCAATAGCGGTATTATTATCATCGCCGCTACGAACCGTCCCGACGTATTGGATGCAGCTTTATTGCGACCGGGAAGATTTGACCGTCAAATCTTAGTCGATGCCCCCGACTTTAAAGGACGCTTAGAGATTCTAAACGTCCACTCCCGCAACAAAAAGCTCGACCCGGAAATATCTTTAGAAACCATCGCCCGTCGCACTCCTGGATTTACCGGCGCGGACTTGGCAAACTTGCTCAACGAAGCGGCAATTTTAACTGCCAGAAGGCGCAAAGAAGCCATCACCATCGACGAAATCAACGATGCCGTTGACCGCGTTGTTGCCGGGATGGAAGGCACGCCTTTAGTGGATAGTAAGAGCAAGCGATTGATCGCCTACCACGAAGTAGGACATGCCATTATCGGCACTTTACTTAAAGACCACGACCCAGTGCAAAAGGTAACGTTAATTCCACGGGGACAAGCGCGGGGATTGACTTGGTTTACGCCAAATGAAGAACAAGGATTAATTTCTCGCGCTCAAATTTTGGCCTTAATTACTAGCATTTTGGGAGGACGCGCCGCCGAGGAAGTAATCTTTGGCGATGCAGAAATTACCACGGGTGCTGGTAATGACTTGGAAAAAATATCATCCTTGGCACGGCAAATGGTAACCCGCTTTGGCATGTCTGACTTAGGGCCATTGTCGTTAGAAAATCAGTCGGGCGAAGTGTTTTTGGGGCGCGATTTTGTGGCGCGAAACGAGTACTCGGAAGAAATAGCCGCGCGCATTGATTCCCAGGTTCGTAATATTATCCAGCATTGTTACGAACAAGCCAAGCAAATTATTCAGGAAAACCGCACCTTAATAGATCGCCTGGTAGAAATTCTGGTCGAACAAGAAACAATTGAGGGAGATAAATTCCGTCAAATAGTTGCCGAACACGTACCACTACCAGAGCAACAATTGGCATCGAATTTTTAAGCAACAAGGGAGGTATAACCTCCCCTCTCTCGCTCTCTCGTTCCCAGGCTCCAGCCTGGGAACGAATTACTAGAGGCTCTGCCTCGCTTGCCAACTGCCACAAGATCTAAGTTAAATAATTTTGGTATTCTCACATCTTGCACCAAGCCCAGAAATAAATTTCTGGCTGTAGAGACGTTACATGTAACGTCTCTACAGCTAAAACCCGTTAAAACGGGTTAAAAAGTTGATTTTAGTTAGCTTTAGCTCACTTAAGCTTTCAGCCCCAAATAAATTTGGGGGCTGTTTATCGGGTAGGTGCAAGATGTGAGTATTTCAACCCATCCGCCACCGCTTCACAGATGCTTGCAATTCCACAGATAACCATTCATCATACTGAGGATAAACAGGTAAACGCGGTATTAATTTCCACCCAGCAGGCTGTAAAATTTCTTGCAATCTCTGATATTCAGGATGAGGATAATCGGGATTGACTTCATCTTTTGGCCCAATTCCGCCTAAATCCCTCGCACCCGCTGCTAAACAAGCTAATAACCAATTGTCATCTTGTACTAAGTTAGGCGGAATTTGGATTGTAATATCCGCAGGCAGAATTTGACGGGCAGTTGCAATTATTTCCGGTAATTGAAGCAAATCAAAACCTGGTGCATCCCAAATCTGCCGCTCGCCTGGACTATAAGGTTGTAAAATAACTTCTTGAATGTGTCCCCACCGTTGGTGAATTCTTGCTATTGCTTCTAAACTTTCCCACCAATCTTGCTGTGTTTCTCCAATTCCTAACAGCAATCCAGTAGTAAAAGGTATTCGCAATTCTCCCGCCCATTCTAACTGTTGCAACCGGACTTCTGGTAACTTACTCGGTGCGTGGCGGTGAACGGTTTGTAAAAGTTTGGGCGTTAATTGTTCTAACATTAACCCCATTGATACGTTAACCTGTTTCAACTGAGCCATTTCTTCATAACTTAATGGCCCCGCATTTGTATGGGGTAAAAATCCGAGTGATAGTGCTAATTTACACAGATCGTAGATGCGCTGGAACCAGAGCGATCGCATCGAAGACCGTGGATGCACCTCGCCGCTCAGGATTAAAATCTCGCAAATTCCTTTATTTTGCAGCGTTTTCAGAATTTGATCGATCTCTTTTAGCGTCAGCCAAGGACTTTGACCAGGTTCGGCGCGAAAGTTACAATAAGCACATCGATTAAAGCATTCATAAGTGGGAACTAATGTATAAGCGGGACTATAAGTAATAACGGTCATAAAGATTCTAAACGTAGGGTGCGTTAACGAAGTGTAACGCACCGCCACCACCATATAACTCAAGAATCCCGGTTTTTCCAAGAAACCGGGATTCTCAAACCAAACTATTTTCACATAATACCGTTTTCCCATGAATCCGCCACACTTGGGGGCGGGTTTATAGAAATTGAAAGTTTTTCCCCAACATAATTGGTAAAACCAGCCCCTACCAACATGTTTGATCTGTAGCACAATCAAGGGAAATTGGTATAACTCAAGAATCCCGGTTTCGCAGGAGAAACCGGGATTCTCAAACGGAAATATTTTCACTATTATTTACCTACCCGCACTTACAGCACAAGCCTTGGCATCTTTAAACATCGACTTCATTCCCAAAATAAACAATTAGATCGTGCACCCTGATGAATCTCGGTTTAACCCTCAACTCACCAGACTTTTTTCCCCACCCTGATTCCAGCGTTTCTTGGCATAGATATTTTTAACGTGTGTTTTGACCGTGTTGAGACTAATATGCAACGCCGCGGCAATTTCTTGATAGCTATAATCCTGGCGCAGTAAAGACCAGATTTCCATTTCCCGGTCGGTAAACTGGTATTTTTGCTGCTCGAACTGTAATTCTTCTTGCAGGATTTCGTTGCGGTTTTCCAAGAAGACCAAGATATACTGAGCGCGCCCCGTCCCTCTAGAATCGTCACCCGCATCTGAGTTTAGCCAACTTGCCCGAAGGCGAATTGTTTGTTCTCCAGCAGCAAGGCACTCTAAAATCACGGTTTGATCGGTAGCGTTGCCGTTTTTGATTAATTTGTGGCAAATTTCAGAAACTGCTTCGGGTAGACCTGCCCAGGTGCGATCGCTCTGTGCTAAAGTTTGGCACAGTTCCTTGGCTAGTCGATTCACGTACACGGGTTTAACGTTGCCCGAGATCACCATCAAACCTTCGCGCAACGATTCAGCCAGAATCTGCCAAGACCAATCTAACGTGGCGGGTTTGGGTTGGGAAACTTCTTCGTTGGGTAAGCGCCGATCCCACCTTGAATTTAAGATCCGTGTATTTTCTGAGGCAATAGGCAGTGCGTGGACTGTCATCTGTAAAATCCCTTAACTCCTGATGCCATCTTCGTGCGGGCGTTGGTGAAGTCGCAATGAGTAAGCTGTAACCCTCACCAATTAAGTGAAGTCAAACCCCATCAGTAGAAACAGGGTGAATCGCGCTGAAGTAGGGTGAAGTTTTTTGTAGAAATAAGCTTTTCTAGTTGCGACTGCGAAATAATAAATCTCAGGCTATGCGATCGCCACCAAGAAGCCAAGTCCGAACCTGGCTCAATCCCAGGCAACGTTGATGTAGAGAGCGGCGATTTGTGCGCAATTGCGCACAAAAAAGAGTAAAAGTTGGATTTGGCGACCGATTCGTTGAATAGAGCGACCCGTGACGATAAAACTCGAGGGTGTGAATCGGTTTGTCCTATACAGCATCCTCTGTATTTATATTCCAACTCGCGATCGCAAAACACCTCACCCGTTTGGGTAGTTCTTCAGATAATCACCTGAAAATCCCATGAACCCAACCAGCTTAAACCAGTGGTTTTCCCTCGACCAACAGCGTAACTACGTCTCAAAGCTGACGGGGCGGCATGGTTTAACTCGTCGGCGGGCGGAGTACTTTGTCAAGTTGTGGGCGTATTTACTGCTGAAGCAACAGCAAGAGATGGGGAAGCGCTTGGTGCAACCGTTAACGGAACTTTCCCCGATCAGCGGGGCGATTCCCTGTACCCATCGCGAAGCGGCAGAACTATTTTACGCCCACAAAGACCGGGGGAGCGATCGCGCTGCCGGAATGATGATCGACCAGCTGGTTTCCCTCGGTTTAATCAAGAAAAAATTTGACGGTAGCACAATTTGCATTCAAATCCGTCCTCTACCAGAACTCACCCAACCACCCCAACCCTCTCAACCCATACAAGTTAAAACTGATGCCTTCAATCCCCGCACCGATGCCGTCCCCGCCGCCAATCTAATTGTCCGCAACTACAGCTGGTTGAATCCAGAAGGTTCGCCCACCCACAGGATTGCTAGGTTGCTGCGGGGTTGGGCGCAACAGTATTTAAGCGGGATGCGGGTGCTGCGTCGTTGCGACAATGAAAACGTGGTGGGATTTTACATGCTGTATCCCACCGCAACCCAATCCGAGGAAAAGTTTTTTCTGCCGCCCAGCAAAAGCCTCTACGTGACTGTCAATATTGAAACCGATCCGATGGCACTCGCAACACCAGGCGATCGCGATTGTACCGTTGCCTTTGTCCGCTCTTGGACTGTTGATGCTCCTTTCCTGCAAAAAGGTTACCTAACTCAATTTGTACAGGACGTACAGCAGACCCTCACCCAGATGCAGCAAGAATTTCCCAACCTCTGCGACCTCTATGCTATGGTGTTCCATCCCGAACACGACGAACTGCGAATAGCTTTGGGCTTCCAAAAAACCGTTGAAGATACCCAGCTACCCCTCAGCTGGATCTATCAACCAGTGGATCGATTTTTAGCCTTGGATGTCCCTCAAGCACTGGCGAGCTTTCAACCATCTGTGCCTCAAGAATTGTGAACCGTGCAGCGCCTATAAGCTGCGCTAATACCAGCGATAAATACTAGCAATCAAAAATATATGTCACAGATATTTACAAAACTAAATA
>DNGJ01000444.1 GCA_003486305.1 Cyanobacteria bacterium UBA11371 | reverse complement strand
GTGACGTACTCCTACACTTCCCTGTCGGGTAAGTGTAGGCTTCTCCTCCGAGATTTCTCGGATTCGCGTTTTATAGTGAGGCGAACGCCCAACCCCACTTTTTTGATCGGGATTCCAGAATTGAGGTCACGAGGCATCGACGCTCCACAAGAGCAATCATGCCATCTGTCGCTCAATTCTTTTGGGACTTTGTTGAGACACATTGCACAATGTTGAGATGTTCCAGCAGGGTTAACTTTTAGAACTAGCCGCGAAGCCCTTGCAGCCTTGTACGGCAAGATTTCGTTTAAGAATCCAGCTATCCCAGCATCAGCAAAGCTTTTATTCAGTCCAGATTTAGCGGATTGACCATTAGGCAAAAACTTACCCTCTTCATCCTGCTTGGGTTTATGACGTTTCGCCATATTGGAAACCTTAAGGTCTTCTACAAAGATGACCTCGGCTTTGTCCACTAATTCACCTGCCAACTCAAAATGCCATTGCTTGCGCTGTCTCGCTATTTGTTGATGCAACTTGGCAATACGACTATTGAGTTTTCGTCGTGCTGTAGAACCTTTTTTCCTTAGCTCCCGCTTGGCTTGCAACTTAGACAGTTTATTTTCAGCTTGTCGATAAAACTTAGGAGGTTTTACCATTGTGCCATCAGAGCAAGCCACAAAATACTCCAACCCTGCATCAACGCCAATACTGTTAGTTTCGGTTGGTTCGATATCGATAACAGGGCTATCAGGAACGGAAGCATCTTCTAAGGTCAGGGTTGCATACCATCCATCCGCTTTTTGCGTAACCAATGCACGCTTGATGGTAAATCCATCTGGGATGAGGCGATGTTGAATGAATTTTATCTTCGCTAGCTTGGGAAGTTCAATTCGATTTCCTTGGATGCAATCAGGTTTTACTCGCTGATAAGCAAAGGTGCGATAGCGATTCTTGCCTTTAAAACGAGGCTTGCCGCTACGCTTGCCATTGCTATCCCCTTTAATAAATCGAGCCAAAGCCAAATCCACCCGTTTTACCATGTCTTGCAAGACATCGGCATGGATATCTTTATACCAATCACGCTCCGCTTTTAGAGATACCAGAGAACGCTTCTGTCCGTAGTATTCTGGTTGCTCGCTTGGTTCGGCAATGCTGCAAACTAAGGGGCAAGCATTGATAGGGCAGCGATTTATTTCCCACCAATCAAACCTATCTGCCAACAAATAATTGTATTGGTGTCGCAGCATATCGAGCCATTTGCTCATGCGACATTTTTGTTCCTGTGTTGGTAGTAGCTTAAATTGATAGGCTAGTTTACCAGAATTGGACTGCATATTTAATGTAATTGCCAGCCATGAAACAGACAGAAACGACAACGTTTAGACCTACTCCAGAAGAAAAGCAAGTGCTAGTCAAATACTGCGAGTTAAGATCTCGTACCCAAAGTGATGTGTTTAGGGAGTTTTTGCGAAGCTTGCAGAAGAAATTGTCAAACAGGGGGGTATCGAACCCCCCTGTTTGACCCGCATTCCTCTCACACTCTCCTATCGGGTGAGATGTGAGAGGAATGCGGCTTTAGCTGAGCAAGGACTTGGGAGAGGAGTCCCCCAAGTCCTTGCTCTGTCTGTGTTAACCTACCGTGACTTGGTCGGTTTGCACAGATGTAGCACCGTTGACGCTTTGCGCCACCGATACTGCTTTGTTAAGTAGTGCTTGGGATGGTACTTCTCCTTTCAAAACTACGGTGCTACCCGTCTGCGCTACCCAAAGGCGGTCGAGATCGGCTAATTGCGCGTCTTCGTCGAAAGCTAACGCAACTCGCTTTGCTAGACCGCTTTGGTCGTATTCTCCACTTAATCCCACTCGTTCTGGGGGAATTGTCTCACCACCTGGCGCTGTCCCGACTGGTGTCGGATTTGTTTGAGCATCTTGGGGTTTTTCCAGTCCGAATAGTCTTTTTAACCAACCCATGATTGTTTTTCCTCCTATCAAAAAAGATTGACTCTACTAACTAATTAAAGATTTTGGAAAATTTAGAGGGTTTACAGGCAAAAATATATAAAATATAGCGTAATAGCAGCTTCTAACTAGAGATAGATTCCTGTAAGAAACTTTTGCTGCTGGTAAGAGCAAGTGCTGTGCGGGGGTAAATAGCAAATCTGGCTCCTGCTGCGATCGCGAAGCGTGCCGGAGGCATATCGCACTCGATCGCGATAAAATAAGATCCCTCATCACAGGACTTGCTCGGTGCTTTCCGGGTGGAAATTTAGTGGCATGGAAAGCTTTTTCAGGTGACAAACTTATGAAACACACCCTTTCGGTTTTGGTTGAAGATGAAGCGGGTGTTCTATCCCGGATTGCTGGTTTATTCGCCCGTCGCGGCTTTAATATCGAAAGCCTCGCAGTCGGTCCAGCAGAACAAATGGGCGTATCTAGGATTACGATGGTAGTGCCTGGAGATGACCGCATCATCGAGCAACTCACCAAACAACTCTATAAGCTAATTAATGTCCTCAAGGTACAGGACATTACCGAAATCCCTTGTGTAGAGCGAGAATTGATGCTGCTGAAGGTAAATGCCACTAGCAGCAATCGCTCGGAAATTATCGAATTAGCTCAGATTTTTCGGGCGCGCGTTGTAGATGTTTCCGAAGATTCCCTCACCCTGGAAGTTGTCGGCGATCCGGGTAAAATGGTCGCGATCGTCCAGGTACTGCAAAAATTTGGCTTGCGCGAAATTGCCCGCACTGGTAAGATTGCCCTGACTCGCGAGTCAGGGGTCAATACCGAGTTTCTCAAGTCTTTGGAAGCCAAGATTTAGCGCGATCGCTTTTATTGATACAACTTGGGGTCATTATAAGGCGGATGCTCGCAAGCGATATACAGAGCATTCGCCGGTTCCAATGCTTCCCCGGTTAGCGGATCGGTTGGCTTGAGAACAAAACATAGCAGAGATAAAGACCTCCAGTCTAAATTATCTAACTTACCTCGCTCGTATCGATTAACGGTTGCACCGCTGATACCGATATCTTTTGGTATCGCTTCACCCATAGCCGTAAATACCTGCATCTCGTATTCTTTGGTCTTAAACTCGGTTTCCGTAGTTGACCAACCCTTTTGTTCTCTTGCACCCTTTAGTATATTTCCTAAACGCATACGCCCCGTATGAGTGAAGCGCACGGGGCGCAACTGTTTCTCGTTCTCGACTACAGCTTCGTTAAACAATCCTGACATTTCAC
The DNA here is from genome assembly GCA_003486305.1 of Cyanobacteria bacterium UBA11371. GTDB lineage: Bacteria > Cyanobacteriota > Cyanobacteriia > Cyanobacteriales > Aerosakkonemataceae > Microseira. Next base: position 7,890 of record DNGJ01000444.1, on the reverse strand, counting down.
CCACCTACCTCATCCCTCAAACTAGCACAGCATCGGCGCTTAAGGATGACACGAGCGAAAATGATACCCCAATCTCACATATGCAAAACAGAATTGTGTTATGCTAATATAGAGGCAGTTGAAGCATCCCACTTACACATACCCCTCTAACCTGGAGTGCAAAAGCTATGACAGCATTATTCAGGCGGGTCGATCCTGCGAAGAAATTCCGCATTACCAAGGGACAAATAGCCAGATTTTTGGGCATAGCCGAATCGATAATTGTAAAATTCCAGTGCTGGCCTTTTGTGTTGTTTGTTCATCGAAAAGATAAAGGCGGGGAGTTTATTAGCTATCGGGTGCTGGAACATTGGAAGAATGCGATCGCATCCCAATTACAACAATGTTCTAAGCTAAAACAACTCAACCATTTGTGGAGTACGATCAAAAACGATCGCAAAAAACATCGCAAGCAATACGAGGATTCTGTCTTCTCATTTTTGCATAAAATTTGGCAGGAACGCCTTGATAATTTATCCGAGCCTCTAGTCTATATTCAAGACGATTTTACCCATCATTGAACCTGTTTGGAGCAAGCGGTGAGCATCCGCAGCAGCTTCTAGGGGGAAGGTTTTATTGAGGTGAATTTTAAGCTTGCCTTCATCAATTAAACGAGCGCATTGGGAAAGAATTTTTGCTTGGTGTTGCAAGTCTTCTACGAGTCCGAGCAACATGGGAGTGAGCATTAATTCTAGACTGATGCGGAGATTGCGCGATCGCGCGACTTTCCAGCTTGTATTAGCATCAGGTTCCAAAATTGTCACGATATCGCCATAAATCTTAACAGCGGGGAAAGATTGGGCAAAAATATCGCCGCCGATGGTATCAAAAGCCAAGTCTACGCCTTCACCTTCTGTCCAATCTAAAGTTGCTCCAACAAAATCGGTTTGATTGTAAAAAATTACTTCATCTGCGCCTAAGCTGCGGACAAAATCGGCTTTTTCTGGGGAACTAACCGTGGTGCAAACATTCGCCCCTTGTAATTTTGCCAGTTGAATCGCCACGTGACCGACACCACCAGCACCGGCATGAATTAAAGCTGTTCTACCAGCTTCCAGGCGTCCTCTGTCGTAGAGAGATTCCCAAGCGGTGATTAAAACCAGGGGTGCTGCTGCGGCTTCGGCGAAGGAGAGCGAAGCGGGTTTTTGGGCAACAAAGCGAGAGTCTACGACTGTATATTCTGCGTAATTGCCATAGCGATCGCCCAATCCACCGTAACAAAAATATACCTCGTCACCGGGGCGAAAATTCTCCACGCCAGCACCGACGGCTTCGACGATACCAGCACCATCGCAACCTAAAATAGCTGGCATTTTATCGGGATAGAAAGTACCTCGCTGGCGTAATTTGGTATCGATGGGGTTGATACCTGCTGCTTTTAAGCGGATTAGAAGTTCTGTATTGCTTGGAGGGGTAGGGTTTGGGACTTGCTGTAGTTGCAGGACTTCTGGGGCGCCTGGGGCTGTCATTAGGACTGCTTTCACACATCCTCCTCTGTTTCATGCCTGGGGATAGATTAGCAATTTACCGCAATCGGGGGGAGAGCGATCGCTCTCATTTCGTAAAAAAACTTTTTATATATCACATATATTAACAAAAAACAAGCCAAAAGAGAGATGTCTCTGGCCTATCTAGAGGAATAGATTGAGAGAATAAGCCTCTAAATCGCTGGTAATGCGAGGAGGACAAAAAATGGCAGTTTTATTCGGTACTTTGGGGAACGATACCCTAACCGGCACAATCGACCCGGACATAATCAACGGTCTGGCGGGTAATGACAGGCTCAACGGCTTAGAAGCAGATGACGAGCTATTCGGCGGTCAAGGAAACGATACAGTCTACGGCGGTCAAGGTCGGGATTTAGCGCAAGGGGGTCAAGAGAGCGATCGCATATTCGGTAACGCTGACAACGACACAATTTTCGGCGACCTTGGGGACGACACCGGGTTTGGCGGCGATGGCGACGACCTGCTGTATGGCGACCAAAGTGCAGCAGCTAACTTTGGCGGCGATGGTAACGACGTGCTATTTGGTGAAGCAGGTAACGACACCCTGTTCGGATTAGATGGTTTCGACCGCCTGTCAGGGGATGGGGGCGAGGACTTAATTGATGGCGGAGAAGGCAACGATACCGTTTCTGGCGGAGAAGGAAACGATAACCTCCAAGGGGGCGAAGACAACGACCTGGTAACTGGGGAACAAGGCAATGACTCGTTGTTGGGCAACGCTGGCAACGATACAGTTTACGGTGGTGCAGAAGGAGACATTCTCTTCGGCAATCGAGGCGATGACTTGCTCAACGGCAATTCTTCTGATGACGAAGTTAACGGCAATCAAGGAAACGATACAGTCTACGGCGGTCAAGGTAACGATCTTGTCAGGGGTGGGGCGGACAATGACCTAGTTGTAGGCGGTCAAGGTAACGATCTGCTCCACGGCGACAGGGGCATCGATACTTTAACAGGCGGGGAAGGCAATGATGTTTTCTTCTTGCTTAAGGGACTTGGCGGTACAACTTTAGCAGAAGCGGATAATATTACGGATTTCGTTAATGGTGTAGATAAGATTGGGTTGATCGCCAGTCTGAAGTTTGAAGATTTAAATATCTTTCAAGGCACTGGAGAAAATGCCGCTGACACAATTATTCAAGACGACCTCAACGATCAATTTTTAATTGTGCTAAAAGGGGTCGATCGAACTGGGATTAACCAAGCTGATTTTGCCATTCCCGGCGTGCTGGCGTTTAGTGCTAACCGCTTCCGAGTCAATGAAGATGGCACGCCCGTAGTTGCGGTAACGGTGATTCGCACCGCAGGTTCTGATGGAGCAGTAAGCGTTACGGTGACGCCTTCTAACGGCAGTGCAGGTACGCCAGAAGATTACAACAATACGCCGGTTGTGGTGAGTTTTGCCTCTGGGGAAACGAGCAAAACGGTAACGATTCCCATTGTGGACGATGCCTTGGTCGAGCCGATAGAAACGATTAATTTGACCTTGAGCAATCCCACGGGGGGTGCCTCTATCGGGTCGCAGAATACGGCGCTTGTGGAGGTTGTAGACGGCGATTCTCAGTTTCCCAGGCAAACCTTGATCAACCCAATACCGGGGTTTTTCGACCGCTTCGGTACTACAGTGGCAGCAGTGGGCAACAACGTCCTGATTGGCGCACCCGGTGACGACATCGGGGAAAATCAAGATACGGGATCGGCTTACCTGTTTGACGGTAATACGGGGGCGTTACTTTCAACCATCACCAACCCTACCCCAGGATCGTTTGATCGGTTCGGCGCAAAGGTGGCAGCAGTAGGCAACAACGTTCTCATCGGGACACCAGAGGATGACAACAGCGGTGCAGTGGACGTTGGCGTGGCTTACCTATTTAACAATACTGGTGCGCTGTTGCAAACCTTCCGCAACCCGACGCCAGCTGCCTTCGATCTGTTCGGTGCTTCCGTAGCAGCAGTGGGTAACAACGTCCTCATCGGCACGCCAAATGACTCTACAGGTACTTTTCAGACAGGGACAGCGTACCTGTTCGACGGCAATACGGGGCAGTTGCTGAGAACTTTTTCTAACCCGACACCAGAGGTGGGGGATAATTTTGGTACTGCGATCGCAGCAGTGGGCAACAACATCCTGATTAGCGCCCCCGGTGACGATACAGTGGGACTGAATGCTGGGGCTGTTTATCTGTTCGACGGCGTTACGGGAACCCTGCTAAAAACCTTCTTTAATCCGAACCCAGACGCTGAAGATGGCTTCGGCAACTCAGTTGCAGGGGAGGGGAACAACATCGTCGTTGGGGCACCTTTTGACGACGCAGGCGCTTTTAACGCTGGGGTGGCGTACCTGTTCGACAGCAATAGCGGAGCGCTGTTGCAGACTTTTCGCAATCCAACGCCGGACTTCAACGAGAATTTCGCCACCTCGGTAGCGGCGGTAGCAGGCAGGGTTCTGATCGGTTCTCCCTATGACAACAGAGACAATTTCAGATCTGGGTCAGCGTATTTATTCGACAGCGCTACTGGTGGTTTGCTGAAGACTTTGATCAACCCCAGTCCATCCTACGATGATAACTTCGGCACTTCAGTGGCGGTGCTGGGTAACAGCTTCCTCGTTGGTACACCCGGTGACGACAGGGGTAGTTACCAATCTGGGACAGCATACCTGTTCTAAATCTAGCAACGTGCTTCTGGCTATTTGGGGCGGGCGAGACGCCCACCCCACAAGAAAGTTGATACTTTTGTGGGGTGGGCAGAATGCCCGCGCAGAGAGAAAGTTGATACTTTTGTGGGGTGGGCAGAATGCCCGCTTAGAGAGAAAGTTGATACTTTTGTGGGGTGGGCAGAATGCCCGCCCCGTTTTTCAGATAAACCCTATTTCCCTATAGGAGTATGTGCATTTCAAGGTAGAATTAGCGTGTAAAAAGAAGAGTAAAACGCTACGATGGTAGATTCCCTCAAAACGCCCGTTCAGATCGGCGACCTGAACCTAGACGAACTTAACGAGAGATTTGCATCCGCCCATCCCAGAGAAATTTTAGCTTGGTGCGTTGAGAATATCCCCACGGGTTTTGTGCAAACCAGCGCCTTCAACGTGGATGATATGGTAATTACCGATATTCTCTACCGCGAACTCAAACCGGCGACGCCAGTACCAGTCATCTTTTTAGACACGCTGTACCATTTTCCCCAAACGCTGGAATTAGTCAAAAAAGCTACTGAAGTCTATAACCTGGATCTGAGAACTTACAAAACTCCAGACGTTAACACTCGCGAAGAATTTGCCGCCAAGTACGGTGAAGCGCTGTGGGATACAGATATTCTCAAATTCCACGACATCACCAAAATTGAACCACTCAACAGAGGTTTGGCAGAATTGAATACGGTAGCTTGGATTACCGGGCGTCGTCGCGACCAAGCACCCACCCGCGCCGAAATGCCAGTTTTGGAAATAGATAACCAAAACCGACTCAAAGTCAACCCCGTCGCCTACTGGACGCGCAAGGAAACCTGGGCATACGCATTCGAGCATGGCGTAATTTACAATCCTCTCCACGACCAAGGTTATCCCAGCATCGGCGACGAACCAATTACCACCAAAGTCGCAGAAGGCGAAGACGAACGCGCCGGACGCTGGCGGGGAACTGGTAAAACTGAATGTGGAATTCATATTTAACTAATTGCTAATAGCTAATGGCTAATGGCTAATTGTGAATAACCTCGTACAATTAGCAATTAGCAATTAGCGATTAGCCAATATGATTAAAATCCTCCACCTCTCCGATATCCACATGGGAAGTGGCTTTTCCCACGGTAAAATTAACTCTCAAACTGGGTTAAATACACGGTTGGAGGATTTTGTCAATACTTTGTCGCGCTGCATCGATCGGGCAATTGAAGAACCTGTCGATTTGGTATTATTCGGCGGGGATGCGTTTCCCGATGCGACGCCTGCGCCTTTAGTGCAGGAAAAGTTTGCTAGTCAGTTTCGGCGTTTAGCGGATGCTGATATTCCGGCGGTGTTGTTGGTAGGGAACCACGACCAACACGCGCAAGGACAGGGAGGGGCGAGTTTATGCATTTATCGTACCTTGGGAGTGCCTGGGTTTGTGGTGGGCGATCGCTTAGAAACCCACACCATCCAAACTCGCAATGGCGCAGTCCAAATTATTACTTTACCTTGGCTAACTCGTTCTACATTACTAACTAGGAAAGAAACCGAAGGTTTATCCCTCGCTGACGTTAACGATTTATTAATTAAGCGCCTAGAACCAGCACTAGAAGGCGAAATTAGACGCTTAGATCCCAATATACCAACGGTTTTGCTGGCTCATTTAATGGCAGACCGCGCTAATCTGGGAGCAGAACGCTTTTTAGCAGTAGGAAAAGGCTTTACAATTCCGATTTCTATGCTGACGCGACCTTGTTTTGATTACGTCGCTTTAGGTCACGTCCACAAACACCAAAATCTGAATCAATCGAACGATCCTCCAGTTATTTATCCCGGTAGCATCGAACGGGTAGATTTCAGCGAAGAAAAAGAAGACAAAGGTTTTGTTTTAATTGAATTAGAAAAAGGTAGCGTTAATTGGGAATTTTTTACTCTACCAGTTAGAGTATTTTGCACGATTGAAGTTGATTTATCTAAAGCAGAAGATCCCCAAGGGGTTTTAATCAAAGCGATTGGGAAAAAAGATATTAAAGATGCAGTCGTGCGACTGATTTATAAACTGCGTTCCGAACAACTCGATCAAATTGATACTCCATCTTTACACCAAGCTTTAAAAGATGCTCACACTTACACAATTCAAGCAGAATTAGTCAGTCAATTAGCGCGACCTCGCGTGCCAGAATTGGGTGCGGGTAGCAGCATTGACCCGATGGAAGCTTTAAAGACTTATTTGGAAAGTCGCTCAGACCTTAAAAGTCTTGCATCTGAGATGCTGGAGGCGGCACAAAGTTTGTTAGAAGGAGATCAAGAGGTGTGGTTAGATACATCTAAAGTTGAGGGGGAAAATATAGGTCAGTTGCGTTTGCTTTAAGTTGGAAAAACAACATATACCTGGGAAAAATTCACCCATGTAGGGGCACGGCATCCGGGATATTTCGGTTAAAATAGAAAAGTAGATGATGCCGTGCCCCTACAGGAAATTCTCCGATATGGATTGGATGAATTTAAAGATAGCGATCGCATCTCACCATCCTCTCTTGAAAATGGGTTCGCTTCTTTATCCCCAATCGCAACGATACTATTAATTGCAAATTTTTATTGAATAAATATAAAAATATTTGCAAGCACAAACTAAGGCAGAAAAATTAAGATAAACTTGGAAAAAATTCATCGAGTGTCTGGCATGTCTAAACTTTTGCCAGTATTTTTAATTGCAACTGCCCTATTTTTGGGTCGCGCAGAAAATCAAAATCTGGCGATCGCTGGAACTTGTGCAGGTGCTAGCTGTCCGCCGCCGCCCTTGGGGTTCGTACCCGGACAACGCATCGATGTAGAGGTGGTAAATCAAAGCGGCGTTACGGTGCTTTTGGCGGAAAAGGTGGCGGGGACTGACGCAATTCCCATCAGACCTGGACAGGCGTTGAGATTTCGACGGTGGCCCGCGACGGAACCGAATTTTTCGCTGGTGTTTTGGAGTACGGTATCGCGAGTACTGACGGCGAGACTTTCTAAACCAAATTCGGACACCTTGCGAGTTGTGTTGATTTCTGGGGGACGCATACCGGGCGATCGCACGATTTACATCCTCAACGACGGTCGCGTTATGCTTTTCTAACGCTGTTCTGCGATCCTCAGCGTGTAGGGTGCTTGTTTGTCTTTTCCATAGGAACCTATCCAAATTTCGTAAGTTCCAGGTAACCACTGACCGGCGAGGCCGGGATTTTTCCCTCTAAAATCATCATTGCACCAAATGCCCCCAGGCCCCCGTACAAGCAGCGTCGTATCTTCTCGACTTTCAACTTGAATGCTAAGGTAGTTAAACGAAGAAGTCAAAACTAAATTATGGTTAGGTTTAGCATCGGTAAAACCAACGCAGGGGCCATTCGCTGTTTCTTGGCGACCGGCAATTTGACTGATGGAAACTGACCCGCCACCAACGCCTTGAACTCTGATAGGACTTGGAGTAAAGCGAGGGCTGACGGTAATATTTTGCATATTTTGGGATCTCTGCGCCTGAACTCCGGCTTGGGTTAATAAAAAGTAAACAACAGAAACTAAAAACAAACAGACAAAAGAAACTTGTTTTGTGACTTTTGCTAGTGTTATTCCCAATTCAGATTGATTACCTTTATTTTTATAGACCGCGCAGGCGGTCTTTGTTTGTGTAGCCCCACCCTT
>DNGJ01000494.1 GCA_003486305.1 Cyanobacteria bacterium UBA11371 | reverse complement strand
TCAGCATTAACGCCATTTACTAAATCAAATATCTCAAAACGTTCGCTGCGGACGATACCTGTTCTCAGCGGTGGAGTTGCTCTACCAGGTGGCAGGGTTGAAGCTTGAAACACAAATCTTTGGGCTGCTGTATCGCTTTTGCGTACCAATAAAGTTTCCCCACTTTGAGGACTTAAAGTGGGATTTGCTTGTATCCAAGCTGCCACTTCGTCGGTAGTTTGACCCGGTAAAGCTTTGGCTGCGAATGGAAACAACAAACAACAATTAAAAATGAGAAAACCAATCCCCCTTTTCCCCCAAAATAAGCTTAACTTAGCCTGCGTAGGCAGGCTTAGTTTGTGTAGCGGCACCCTTAAGGGTGTCGGAATATGATGACAAATTGGTACAAACAGCGGTGTTTTTGCCATTTTTCATTTGTGATTTTTAACGAAAGACTCGCGTTTGTGAACTCTAGTTCCAAGGTTCAGCAAAAAACAAGATTTGGGAGGCGAAATGCCTCCCCAAGCAAGTTATTCACATTTACGGCACCATTGCGACTTTAATCGACTTGCGAGCCTTCATATCGCGAAAAACTTGCTCTAAATCTCCCAACGGGCGGTGTTCGCTCACCATTAATTCAAATGGTATAGTGCGACTTGCGAGCAGAGAAAGTGCTTCTCGCACGTAGATCGGCGTGTTGTGAAATACACCTTTGATCGTCAGTTCGCTGTAGTGGAGTTGCTCGGTATTAACTGTAATCGTACTATCGCGGGGACAACCGCCGAATAAGTTAACGGTAGCACCGGGACGGGCGATTGCGATCGCATTCTCCCAAACTGATGGCACGCCTGTCGCTTCTATCACCACATCCGCCCCCATGCCGTCGGTTAAATCCCGCACCAAGGCGGGCATATCGGATACTTGATGATAGTTAAACGTCTTGGCTGCCCCAAATTTATCCCCAAGCAGCAACCTTTCGTCGTGTCCTCCAAACAGGAAGACTTCAACTGGCTGTTGCGCCAACACGGCGACGAACATCAAGCCAATTGCCCCATCGCCTAATACTACGATGCGATCGCAGAGCTTCACATTCGACCGCGCTACCCCGTGCAGCACGCAGGCTAACGGTTCGGTCATCGATGCCAGAGCATCGGGCAAGTCTTCGGGGAGGGGCAACAGGTTATGTTTAACGATTTGATCCGGAATTTTGAGATATTCCGCAAACGTGCCGTTATTCCACGTCAAATTCGGGCAAAGCGAATATTCCTGACGTTGACAAAAGAAACATTCCATGCATGGGGCGGAGTTGTTGGCAACTACGCGATCGCCCACCTGCCAACCTTGTACGTCTTTGCCGAGCGCTACAATTTGCCCAGCTGCTTCGTGACCGAATAGGGTAGGAGGTTTGAGCATTTTGGCGTGACCGCCGCGACGCCAAACCTTAAGGTCGGTGCCGCAGGTTGTGGCGGCACCGACCTTAATGATTACTTCACCGGCGGCTGGGGTTGGGTCAGCCACCGTTTCGAGACGTAAATCTTCTTGACCGTAAAGTACAGCTGCTAACAAAACTTAACTATTAACCGCCGAGAGCGGACGAGACTTCAGAGTCAGGTTATCACGGCGGAGTGTCACAAGCGATAGCAGGGAAGGTACTTCTTGATGGCAAGAGGTGCAAAACCAGTAAATTTCTGCGTGACGGACGTGCCGGAGAATCGTTCCACCACAACATGGGCAAGTGTTACTGCGCGAATTCATTGTCTGATACTCCCTGCTACTCAAAAATTGTTAATTAAAAGGATGAGATGGCTGCTGGAGTATGAATGCGACCGTTCCAAGCAATTCGATTTTCAATTACTTGTCGGTACGCTGCTTCATAACCGTCTACCATCTGAGAAACGCTAAAGTGATTTGCTACACGATCGCGACAAGTTTGTCGCGAGAGTTCTAATGCGGCTGGGATTAAAGCTGCGATTTCATCTATACTTTGGCAGACGAAACCCGTCTTGCCGTGGGCGATCACCTCCGGGACTGAACCAAGATTAATGCCGATAGCGGGGGTTCCCGTTGCCATAGATTCGATCATTACCAAGCCAAAGGGTTCGCGCCAGGTAATTGGGAACAGCGTCACGGCAGCATTTCCTAATAGCTCAACTTTTTCGGAGTGGCTAATTTCACCGAGATACTCGATTTGTTTGCCATCGATTTGGGGTGCAAGTTCTGTTTCAAAGAACTGCCGATCTACCGTATCGATTTTGCCCGCCATTTTTAAGCGCCAGCCCGTTTTACGCGCAATTGCGATCGCGTGGTGCGGCCCTTTTTCCGGAGATAGGCGGCCTAAAAATGCCAGATACGGCGGTTCTGTTGCTTGAGGGAAAAATGGATAACCTTCCAGGTCAATGCCGTTGTAAACCGTTCTAATGTAATTCAGCCCTACACCATCCCTCTGGTTATTACTAATGCTGATAAAAGGCTGCTTGGCGTGGTGGCTAAATATTTTCCTGTTATCGGTTGTAAACTTGCCGTGCAGCGTGTGAATCGTCGGCGTTTTCACCAAACTGCCAAACGGCAGGGCGGCAATCCCTACATGGGAATGGATGATGTCAAATTCTGCGGCTCTTTCGTAAACTCGGCTTAGTTCTAACATTTCATAAGCCGAGTACTCTTTGATATTGGGGTCTAGGCGCAACGCACGGGGATAAACCGAATCCAATTTGGCTAAAGTTTGCGAATCCCCAGAAGCAAACAAAACTACTTCATGACCTCGGCGTACAAGTTCGTCCGTCAGGTGGCTTACTACCAGTTCAATTCCGCCGTATGCTGGCGGGGGAACTCTTTCCCAAAGGGGTGAAACTTGAGCGATTTTCATAGTTTTCCTCGCTTGGTTTGCAGCTTCAATCGTTGTTTTAGCTGTCAGGTTCGCGCTTTATCTTTTGGCTTCCCATTTACTTGTTAGTTTTGGAAATTGCTTGAACCTGTCACGGTTTTTACTATCGTCTATCTGAGGTCTAGATTTAACTTATCCTCCCCAGAAAAGGCGAGTTCGGTTAACCGTACCAAGCTTTGAGCCTCCTGCGTTTAATCGCCGCGAATACGGCTGCTAGAGCCAATATGCCTTTACTATAAAGCCGATTCGTTGCTTACCTCATCTATCTTTAGACGCATGTGGTTTTTACCGATCCCATACGTTTCCCATCGATTTCTCCTTTGTTGATATTCTTTTTTGCTTGATCCCCATCTTCCTGGTTTGAGCTTTTAACTATCTTTCCACTTTTTCCGTATCTTCACTGATGCTATTGCTGTTTCACCAACCAGGCTACTCAATTTGATCGCGTCTGCGAGCTGACTTGGTACGTGCTGATTCCTTCGTTCACGCACAAGCGATCGCAAGAAATTTTATTCAATAAAATTTCCCTGCCCGTTTTACTTACATAAACTTCCAATTGCGCCTCTGGCGCGGCTTCAAACAACAAACGATCTCCGGGAAATACCACCCGCTCAAAGTTTAAATTTGGTATATTTTTGACGCGCGCTATTTGAATTTGGCTCGTAAAATTACCGTAGTAACACAGGTTTTTGTTATTCACTTTTATCACTTTGAAACCTCTTACGTTGATTCTTGCCGTTCAGAGCTTCGCTATTGTAAGGCAACCAGTCTAGAGCAACTGATATTTTTTAGATTTTCTTTTTATCTAACTAATGACCAGGCTCTATCTCACGCCTTTCCATAACGATGAACGAACTTTGTCTTAAGCTTTTTTTATCTGTTTCAGTACAATACTGTTATTGTTTCTACAATACATCTACCTTGAGTTTGACTCTTTTGGCTGTATTCAATGCTACAATAATATTTTTTACTAATAAGGTTTTACCGTTCTTGCTTAAACCAAACCACTCGTAATAAGTCAAGGGGTTATATGTTTATATTTGTAAAAGTTGAAAGCGGTCATTTTTCAGAGAAACTATTCCTAGAGGCCAACATCTTTGGTAATGTTTGAAACAAAGCTGTAACAATATCTTTTTCGGTGCAATTCCCCCCATCGGTGCTACCCTTCGGCATCTACTCCCAGGTTTGACATGCTTTTGACTGTTTTAATTCCGGTGTCGCACAGCACATGACTATAATCCTCAATTCGTTCCTGGGGGGGTATGGCGATATCACCATCGCCCCATAGGGACGACGGCAGGTTGTAGAACTGAGTCTACTACCCTTGATTTAAGCAATTGGGCTAGCGCAGATAGCTTCGCTTCACCACCCCCCTATTTACTATGATGCCGAATCCTGGGGGAGCAACTAAAAAATTATCAATAATTAACGTTCTAGTACGGGGATCAAGAAAAAACACCTATCGTTTATTTGTAGGTTGGGTTGATTAAGCTCAACCTAACCAGCTCAGATTGGCTGGTTGGGTTTCCTCATGTCAACCCAACCTACAATTCTTAGTATTCAGGCACAGATGAATCGACTTCGCGACTCCAAGCGGTTATACCGCCTTTGACGTTAATGCCGTCGATACCATGTTCTTTGAGAATGCCCAAGGCTTTCGCCGAACGTCCGCCCATCTTACAATGAGCAATCAAGCGATGACCGTTGAGCATTTCTTTGATTTTGGTAACGCCTTCACCTTTTTCGATGTCGGGTAGGGGTACCAAGACAGCGCCGGGAATTTTGGCAATTTGGTACTCGTTGGGATTGCGGACATCCACGAGAATGAAATCATCCGCACCGCTATCGAGTAGCTCTTTTAATTCTTTAACGGTCATCTCTTGCATTTCCATCTGCCGTTTAGCCTCCTCTGCTTTAGCTTGGGGAATACCGCAGAATTGTTCGTAGTCTATCAATTTTTCGATCGTCGGGCGCACGGGATTTGGTCGCAGTTTCAATTCCCGGAATTTCATTTCTAGGGCATTGTAAAGCAGCAATCGTCCGCTTAAAGTTGTCCCCTGCCCGATGATAATTTTGATCGTTTCCGTTGCTTGTATCCCGCCAATCATGCAACACAGAACACCAAGCACTCCGCCTTCTGCACAAGAAGGAACCATCCCTGGTGGCGGTGGTTCTGGGTACAAGTCGCGGTAATTTGGGCCATCTTGGTAGTTAAAGACTGTCGCTTGTCCTTCAAACCGGAAAATAGAACCGTAGACGTTGGGTTTGTTCAGCAATACGCAAGCATCGTTTACGAGGTAGCGGGTGGGAAAGTTATCCGTTCCATCTACCACGATGTCGTAAGGTTTGATAATATCGAGGGCGTTTTCGGAAGATATCCGAGTTTCGTATAAATCAACCTGGCAAGCTGGGTTAATTTCCAAAATACGGTTTTTGGCAGATTCAATTTTAGGTTTGCCTACCCAGGATGTGCCGTGGATGACTTGGCGTTGTAAGTTGGAATTATCGACGACATCGAAATCGACAATCCCAATCCGCCCAATTCCCGCAGCAGCTAAATACAGCAGCAAGGGCGAACCGAGTCCGCCTGTACCGATGCATAAAACGCTGGCAGCTTTGAGACGTTTTTGCCCTTCAAGTCCGACTTCGGGCAAAATTAGGTGACGCGAGTATCTTTCGTAGTCTTCTTTAGTCAGCTGGATCTCGTCCAGATTCGGATTCAGCATAGCGATCGCATTGGTGCGGAGTCAGGACTACATATATTACACCTAAATTGTCCCGCTCTCTCACCGATTTTTAGAATAGTTTTCAATTTCTTCGCTCTGAAACTCTCGCTCGTCATCTAGACGCCAGCTGTTCACCTCAACTGCTTTCCCAGAACAGACGGAAACGATGATATACGAGTATTCACACCAAGCGACTTGTCTGTCAAATTCCGATGGGATGGCGGCACAATCTGGATGGGAATGGTAAATGCCGACGATGACGAGCTTGCGATCGCGTGCAACTTTATGCGCTTTGAGCATATCTGCGGGTGCGATCGCATAATTTCCCCGCTTCGTTTCTCCCAACTTCGCCAAGGGTTCTATCGCTTGAAATGCCTGCATCGCTTCTTCATCCCAAGCATTTTCCGTCGGTAGCACTTCCACCACCGTTTTACTATCTCCCCTCACCAGTCCCAACACCAACCCGCAGCTCTCTTGCGGATAAGCGCTTTCAGCATGGCTACAGATAGCTTGCAGATGCTCCCTACTGAGTTCAATTGTCACTAAAATTCCTTTGATCTGTACCAATGTTTATTGGCTATTTTCTGATATTATTTATACTATCTACTTTATAATGGAAATATTCACTTTTTTCTAAAAAATACAAATATCCCATTATGAGTATAATACCATGTCAAATAATCAAAAACAATCCCCTGGGATACATCTTAATGAGTGTGACCGACACCGAGATAAAGTTCGCCGACTTTGGGGTCATTGAGTAATTGGGAACCGGGGGCTGCGATGCGATCGCGTCCAGACTCCAAAACATAACCGCGATCCGCCATTTCCAGAGCCTTACGGGCATTTTGTTCTACCAGAATAATCGCAGTGCCTGCCTGATTAATGGTTTTGATTTGCTCAAAAACACTCGTTACCAGAATCGGAGACAAAGCCGCCGAAGGTTCATCCAACAAAAGCAAAGAAGGTTCGAGCATCAAAGCCCTACCCATCGCCAACATTTGACGTTCCCCACCAGAAAGCGTACCCGCCCGCTGGCGGTGTCGTCGCTTCAAAACGGGAAAAGTATCAAAAATTTTATCCTTCAAAGGTTGCAACGAGTCCTGGCGGATAAACCCGCCCATTTCCAGATTTTCTTCCACAGTCAGGGAAGGAAACACATTAGCGATTTGCGGCACGTAGCACATCCCCCGCCCGACGATTTGATCCGGCTTCAAGCCGCCGATACTCTTGCCTTTAAAAGTAATTTTGCCCTTATGGGGAGTTAGCAGCCCAAAAATAGTCTTAACCAAAGTTGATTTACCAGCCCCATTAGGGCCGATAACGGCTACCAATTCCCCTGCATCGATGCGAAAATTGACACCTTGAAGGATATCCAGGTCTTTTACATACCCGGCGTAAACATCCTCAACTTGTAATAACGGGTCATGGGTCATGGGTAATTGGTAATGGGTAATTGGTAATGGGCTAATTGCTAATGATATCCAACAATTAGCAATTAGCAATTAGCCATTAGCATTATGGCGTCTTTTGCAAATCGGGACGTTCTTCAGGAACAATTGCCCCTTCTACAGGGCAGACCTGTAGACATATACCACAATCGATACAAGTGGAAAAGTCGATCCAATACCAATCAGTCCCTTTAACATTTTTACCCGGTCCTGGGTGAATGCAGGCAACCGGACAAGCTTCAACGCAGTCGGCTATGCCTTCGCAGGTTTTCGTAACAATAGTGTGTGCCACAGTGTTCTGATCTCCCTTAAGATGCGCCAGACAAACCGATATAGATTTGTGTGGCCTATGATTAAGAATTTTAAACAGATTTGCCTTAGAGAGGGAGCGGGTGTGCGGGTGTGCGGGTGTGCAGGGGAGATGGGGAGCAAGTGAGTGCTGTAGGGGCGGGTTTTACCAATAACCTTAAAACTCCAGCAGAAAATTTAACTCTTCCCGCCCCTGTTGGCGAGCAGAGGAGATGGGTAGAATTTAGATTCAGGCTTCCCCTTTTGCCCACCTGCCCACCTACCCACCTGCACAAGAAGCCCACCTGCCCAAATTTACGAAAGTTGCTCAATTTCCGATGAATTGTCGGCTTTGACCCAGATAATTTTGCCAATTTGACGGCGACGGGCGTATTCGCGAATGGCATCGGGTGGGCGTCCACCCAAGTCTAGTTCGACGCGGGCTAAATGAGCCGAGGAACGCAGTTTTTGGGCGCAACGGATTGCAGCGGCGTCAGCTTGGGGAGTTTGGGGGATGACTAAGAAGTCACTTGTGGGAATTTGGCGGGGAAGTTGCCCGGTAGGCAGCAAAATTTGGTATAGGTCTTCGATATTGAGACAGAAACCGATACCGGGAACATTTTGACCTTGGGGGTGATAAAGTTGCAGCAAGCGATCGTAGCGCCCGCCTTGTCCGAGTATGCGCTGTCCGGTTTCGCTTTCGCCGACGACTTCAAATACGATGCCGGTGTAGTAGTCGAAGGTTTGAATTAAACTGAGGTCGAGGATGATATTTAAAGAATCCCGATGACCTTTGGCATCAGTTAAGCACTGTTGGAGCAATTCTACGAGAGATTTGAGATTAGAGAGCGCTTCTTGCCCGGATGGGTCTAGTTCTAGAGTACCAACTTGCTGGAGGATATCGGCGGGGCGTCCGCGCAAATCCAGAAGGAAAAGCGCCCGCTCTTGCAATTCTTCAGATAAGGGAAGGGTTTCTAGGGTAACGC
>DNGJ01000309.1:39184-46209 GCA_003486305.1 Cyanobacteria bacterium UBA11371 | reverse complement strand
CCAGTTGCCCAAACTAGGTGTCCCAACAGGAACATCCAAGCCCAAACAGACAGGTTGTTCGTGCCGTAGGGGTTGTAACCGTTGATCAATTGGCTGGAGTTCAACCAGAGGTAATCGCGGAACCAACCCATGAGGTAGGTAGAGGACTCATTGAACTGAGCCACGTTACCTTGCCATACACACAGATGCTTCCAGTGCCAGTAGAAGGTGAGCCAACCAATGGTGTTCAGCATCCAGAACATGGAGAGGTAGAACGCATCCCAAGCAGAGATGTCGCAAGTACCGCCACGACCGGGACCATCGCAAGGGAAGGCATAGCCGAAGTCCTTTTTATCGGGCATCAGCTTCGAGCCGCGCGCATCCAACGCACCTTTTACCAAGATTAAGGTGGTGGTGTGCAGACCTAGTGCGATCGCATGGTGTACCAGGAAATCGCCAGGGCCAATTGTTAAGAACAGCGAGTTAGTGCCAGCGTTAATCGCATCCAACCAACCGGGTAACCAAACGTTTCCGTAGTTAGGCCATGCGGTGGTAGCAATGCTATCTGGGTTAGACAGCAGGGTGTTGAAGCCGTACAGCACTTTACCGTGGGAAGACTGAATGAACTGGGCAAATACCGGCTCAATCAGAATTTGCTTTTCTGGTGTGCCAAAGGCTACCACTACGTCGTTGTGTACGTATAAACCGAGGGTATGGAAGCCCAGGAATAACGACACCCAAGACAGGTGAGAGATGATGGCTTCTTTGTGTTGCAGCACCCGATCCAGCACGTTGCCTTTATTCTGTTCTGGGTCGTAGTCCCGTACTAGGAAGATCGCGCCGTGGGCGAATGCTCCCACCATGATGAAACCAGCGATGTACTGGTGGTGGGTATAAAGTGCCGCCTGTGTGGTATAGTCCTGCGCCAAGAAAGCGTAGGGCGGCATCGCATACATGTGCTGTGCAACCAAGGAGGTGATTACACCCAGACAAGCGAGGTGCCATCCCAACTGGAAGTGCAGCGAGTTGTTGTAGGTGTCGTAAATGCCTTGGTGAGGCATGTTGAACTGGCCTTCAACTGGTTTGCCAAAGAAAGTTTTGGCATTGAGCATGTCTTTGATGCTGTGACCGATCCCGAAGTTCGTCCGGTACATGTGTCCGGCGATGATAAACAGGACTGCGATCGCTAAGTGGTGATGCGCGTTATCGGTCAGCCACAAAGACTGGGATTGCGGATGGAAACCACCCAAGAATGTCAAGATTGCCGTTCCCGCGCCTTCAGAAGACCCGAAAACATGGTTGACAGAATCAGGGTTTTGTGCGTATACGCCCCAATTCCCAGTGAAGAACGGTGTCAAGCCAGCGGGGTGAGGCTTAACCGACAAGAAGTTATTCCAACCTACGTGAACGCCGCGAGATTCGGGGATAGCAACGTGAACCAGGTGACCAGTCCAAGCCAGAGAGCTAACGCCGAACAACCCAGCTAGGTGGTGATTCAGACGAGACTCGGCATTCTTGAACCAGGACAAGCTGGGACGGAACTTTGGCTGTAAGTGCAGCCAACCCGCAAACAGCATCACCGCAGCCAAAATCAGGAGGAATATCGAACCTTGGTACAGGTCGGCATTCGTCCGCATCCCTTGGGTATACCACCACTGGTACACGCCAGAGTAGGTAATATTGACCGGGTAGGAAGCGGTTGATTGGGTAAACGCATCAATCGCTGGTTTACCGAAGTGGGGGTCCCAAATCGCGTGAGCAATGGGACGGACATTGATCGGATCTTTGATCCACTGTTCAAAGTTGCCTTGCCAAGCTACGTGGAACAGATTACCAGAGGTCCACAAGAAGATGATTGCGATGTGACCGAAGTGGGAGGCGAAGATCTTTTGGTAAAGATTTTCCTCCGTCATTCCGTCATGGCTTTCAAAATCGTGAGCCGTGGCAATCCCGTACCAGAGCCGACGTGTCGTCGGGTCTTGGGCCAAATCTTGGCTAAACTTGGGGAATTTTGTTGCCATACTCGAATGTTGTTTAGAGTCTTGTCAACTTGTTTGTTTTTGGTAATGGCTAATTGCTAATTGGTAATTGGTAATTGGTAATTGCAGATTTCCGATTTAAATTCAAATCTCAAATCTCAAATCTAAAATCTCAAATTACCCATTACCCATTACCCATTACCTATTAGCCCAGTGAAAGCGAACGAGCTAGGAAGAATGCCCATGTAGTAGCAATTCCTCCCAACAAGTAGTGAGCAACACCTACCGCACGTCCTTGAATGATGCTCAAAGCGCGAGGCTGGATAGAAGGTGCCACTTTCAACTTGTTGTGCGCCCAGACGATCGACTCGATTAATTCTTGCCAGTAGCCGCGACCGCTGAACAAGAACATCAAGCTAAACGCCCAAACGAAGTGCGCTCCTAAGAACATCAGGCCATAAGCCGACAGCGCTGAGCCGTAGGAGTTGATTACCTGCGAAGCTTGTGCCCACAGGAAGTCCCGCAGCCATCCATTAATCGTGATCGCGCTTGCCGCGAAATTACCGCCCGTGATGTGCGATACGGTTCCATCGCCCGCGACTGTTCCCCACACATCCGATTGCATCTTCCAGCTGAAGTGGAAAATCACAATCGACAGCGAGTTGTACATCCAGAACAGACCCAGGAACACGTGGTCCCAACCTGAAACCTGGCAGGTGCCGCCCCTTCCCGGACCGTCGCAGGGGAAGCGGAAGCCCAGATTTGCTTTATCTGGAATCAGACGAGAGCTGCGAGCAAACAGCACGCCTTTGAGCAGAATTAACGCGGTGACGTGAATCGTGAAAGCGTGGATGTGGTGAACCATAAAGTCCGCCGTTCCCAACGCAATCGGCATCATTGCCACCTTACCGCCCACTGCGACAACCCCGCCGCCGAAGGCATAGCTAACCGTAGACAGCGCATTGGGCGCTGTATTTCCGGGAGCCAGCGTGTGGATATTTTGTACCCACTGAGCGAATACGGGTTGCAGTTGAATTGCCGTATCCGAGAACATGTCTTGGGGACGACCCAAGGCACGCATCGTATCGTTGTGGATGTATAAACCGAAGCTGTGGAAGCCCAGGAATATACATACCCAGTTGAGGTGAGAAATAATCGCATCCCGGTGACGGATTACCCGATCCAGCAGGTTGTTCACATTCTGCGCCGGATCGTAGTCGCGCACCATAAAGATAGCGCCGTGAGCAGCACCGCCCACGATGCAGAAGCCGCCGATCCACACGTGGTGGGTGAACAGCGATAGTTGGGTTGCGTAGTCCGTCGCCATGTATGGATAAGGAGGCATCGCATACATGTGATGGGCAACAATGATCGAGAGCGAACCCAGCATGGCTAAGTTAATCGCCAGTTGAGCGTGCCAAGAAGTGGTGAGGATTTCGTAGAGACCTTTGTGACCTTCTCCGGTGAAGGGGCCTTTGTGGTTCTCTAGAATTTCCTTCATGCTGTGACCGATGCCCCAGTTCGTCCGGTACATGTGTCCGGCGATGATGAATAGCACCGCCAAAGCCAGGTGGTGGTGTGCCGTATCCGACAACCATAAGCTTCCCGTAACTGGGTTCAGACCTCCCTTGAAGGTGAGGAAATCTGCATAAGCGCCCCAGTTGAGCGTGAAGAACGGCTTCAGCCCTTGAGCGAAGCTGGGGTAAATATCCGTCATCAAGCTGGGATTCAAAATCCACTCGTGGGGCAGAGGGATATCTCCAACCGTCTTGATAACTTTACCGCCAATGGTCAAGGGTTTTCCAGCATCGATCGCATCCAAGCAAGCAGTAATTGGCAGCGACACGTGGATTTGCTGTCCGGCATAACCCAAGCATCCGCATCCCAGCAATACTGACAGGTGGTGGTTCATCATCGACTCCACGTTCTGGAACCATTCCAGTTTGGGAGCGCGCTTGTGGTAGTGGAACCAACCTGCAAACAGCATTAAGCCTGCCATTACCAGCCCACCGATAGCGGTGCAATATAGCTGGTAGCTGTTGGTGATGCCGTTGGCGCGCCACCAGTAAAACAGACCAGATGTGATCTGAATCCCGTGGAAACCGCCGCCGACATCGGCGTTGAGGATTTCTTGACCTACGATCGGCCAAACAACCTGGGCGCTGGGTTTAATCCCAGTCGGGTTCGTTAGCCAAGCTTCGTAGTTGGAGAATTTAGCGCCATGAAAATACATGCCGCTAAGCCAAACGAAAATAACTGCGAGGTGCCCGAAGTGCGCGCTGAAGATTTTACGCGATACATCTTCTAGGTCACTGGTATGACTGTCGAAATCATGGGCGTTGGCGTGCAGGTTCCAAATCCAGGTGGTGGTTTTGGGACCCCGTGCCAGGGTGCGGTCGAAATGACCTGGTTGACCCCATTTTTCAAATGAAGTTGGAACCGGGTCTTTATCAACCACGACCCTGACCTTCGCCTCTCGCTCTGGAGGACTAATGGTCATTCACACTCTCCTTGATGAGGGTTATTAGTTATTAGTCATCGGTCGTTAATCTTTGGAATAACTTATGAATTCACAACTTTTGACTAATAACACTAGCTCATGAAACAACCCATGAAGGGGTTTCCTCACCCAAGCTTTCCTATGGAAAGGTTTAGGCTGATGTGAGGAACTCGCCAGAGCGATCGCACCGCGTCGGGTAGGAAAATCCCCGCGCTTCATGCCCGGAAACAACCTTATTTCTGCCGCTTAAGTTCGCTACGACCGCACAAAGTAAGTTATTTCCATTTGCTAAAAAACTGGAAACAGACTCTCCCCACTCCTCTGGTGAATCCAGAAGAGGGTTAACACAGGCGATCGCTCTTAATCGCTCTGATAATCTCAGCCCTTCTTTCTGTCTGGCTATCTGTTGATAACATTTTTCCCACCATCTTGGGCTTTTTGTCAATACTTTTCCCAAGGGTATAAATTTGCCATCAACATTGTATACCCCAGATCTCTTCCGAGTCTGGATCTCACCTTCATGGTGTATCATGACTTAATAGCTCCTTACGGAGTTAATACAAGTTTCCCGTCGCAGCGGTTTCCCAGGCCAGATGCGGCGGGTTAACTTTATCGCGGTCAAAGCCCAACAGCCTGCTAATAATCTTTTCGACTTTTGCTTGCTATTAGGTTTTTGCTGTGCTGCAAAGCACTGTAACTACAAACGAATAAGTTCGCTATTGAGGTTTTGTACCTCATTTTCGAGATAATTTACAGCTATCTTTGCAAAACTACAACATCAATCAATCCTGTAATCGCTTAATGTTAATTTATATTACGGCTTTTAGGCGATATAACAGTTTAAAACCTTTACCAATAAAGGCTTTTAACCAATATTAACATATTATTAAGTTAATTTAATTATTGCTAAAAACAACGGCTAAAGCCGCTCAAGGGTAATGGCTAATAGGTAACTGTTTATTAAAAAAGGCAACTTAGCCTCTTTATAAAGAAATATAAATCAAATTTATAGTTAGTATAAGCTAAGTTAAATCAACCAGACCAAGAGCGGCGAATGTTGAAAAAGCTTTCTAGGAAGTTTTGTTTTGAGAGATTTTGGTTTAAACGCTGTTGACTCCAGTCAGAGGCAGTTTGGGAATTAATGTCACCGAGGGTAGGAAAAATAGTGGGAAGATGAGCGATCGCACTCACCTTCATCCCCTGTTGCATGGCGAGAGCGATCGCGTCAATTAACTCGCTAGCCTCTGGTCCCACCAAATGGGCACCGATAATTTCACCGTTTTTCAGCACTAAAATTTTACAAAAACCCGTAGTTTCCCCGCGCATTTGAGCTTTATCCACACCTTTAAAATACCGGCGCAAAACCATCACATCATCTCCATAACGGCGTCTCGCTTGTTCTTCGGTTAAACCCACCCTTGCCAATTCTGGATCGGAAAAAATTGCCCAGGAAATGTGACGATAATCGACCTTGACCCAAGGCAAAAATAGCATATTTTTTAAAGCAATTCTAGCTTCATAATTTGCCAATTGGGCGAAGCGATAACCCCCCAAAACATCACCGCAAGCATAGATCCGGGAGTTAGTTGTTTGCAATTTTGGGTTGACGCGAATGCCGCGCTCGTCTACCTCAACTTTTACGCCTTCTAAATTTAAATTATCGACGTGGGGCTGCTGACCAATCGCCACTAAAATTTCATCTGCTTCAATCGCGCGATCCCCAGCTTGAATCCACTTTTTATCTTGAATCCATTTGACTTGAGTCACTCGGCAATCTGTCATAACGCGAACGCCCTCGGCTTCTAACTGCGCTTGAATTAACAGATTAGCCTCTGGATCTTCTTTTGGCAAAATTTGGGGGGTGCTGACAATTAGGGTAACGCTAGAACCAAATCGCGTAAAAGTCTGAGCTAATTCAATTGCTTGCGGGTCGCCGCCGATGATAATTAAAGTTTTGGGTAGTTTAATATTAGCTTGGTGCCAAATAGTATCGGGAGTCAGATAGCCAGCACTTTGCAACCCGTCAATTTCTGGAATCATGGGACGAGATCCGGTGGCGATTAGGTAGGTACGCGATCGCAAGATTTGCTCGTTCACCACAAACCCCAAATAAGGACGGCGACAAAACTCTCCCGTGCCAAAAATAACATCAACTCCCAAAGCTGCTAAAACAGCTGGCGAGTGTTGTTCGTCCAAAGCAGCGACTGAACCTTTAGCCCATTTGAGCGCATCGCTAAATTGCACCTCGACTTTTGGCAAGACAATTTTTTCATCTAATTCTAAATGAACGCCAAATGCTTTCGCCCTTCGCATCTGATGCGCTACCCGCGCAACTTGGTTTAAAGCTTTGCTGTATTTAGTAAAAGACTCCGACCAAGTTGAACCTAAAAGCGGCGAAGCTACCAAAGCAACGCGGGCTTTCAAATAAGTTGCCTCAATCGCAGCATAAATCCCCGCAGGAGTACCGCCAATTACAACTAAATCGTAGTCAACCATAGGAATTTTAGATTTTAGATTTTAGATTTCAGATTGAAGAATTCTGTAGGGGCGGGTTTTACCAAAAAATC
>DNGJ01000309.1:13042-38889 GCA_003486305.1 Cyanobacteria bacterium UBA11371 | reverse complement strand
CTGAATCAACCCGCCCCCGCCGCGCTGAAATTTGCAATTGTTTTAATTGAGAATTTGCGCCAATCCTTCAATCAGGCGTTGGTTATCGGCTTGGGAACGAACGGCTACGCGGAAAAAGCGATCGCCTAATTCCGGAAAGCTAACGCAATCGCGGATCAGAATCCGACTTTGCTGAAGTAACTTCTCCTGAATCAGAACGCTAGATTGTTCCGACTTTACCAGTAAGAAATTGGCAGCACTGGGGAAGGGATGTAACCCCGGTAATTCAGCAAGAGCTTGAAATAACCGGGGTCTAGCCGCACCCAGCCAATCCCAAGAAAGCTGCTCAAATGCTTTATCTTGTAAGGCAGCAACAGCGGCAGCGGCGGCTAAAACGTTGACAGGCCAAGGATCGCGCCACTGCTGCCATTGCCGGAGCCGATTTGGGTGAGCGATCGCATAACCCAATCGCAGCCCCGGTAAACTGTAGAACTTGGTCAAACTTCGCAGAATCACCAAATTCGGATACTCTTGCACCAACGGAATCAAGCTTTGCTGTTGGTGGGGCGGCACAAAGTCCATAAAAGCTTCATCCACCACCACCAACGCGAATTGCTTCAACAAGGGCAGAATCGTCTCGCTGGAAAATAACTGACCCGTCGGATTGTGGGGGTTATTCAGCAACAGACCAGTTCGGGAATTGGTAATTGGTAATTGGCTCAATTGTGCCCTATTACCCATTACCAATGACCCATTACCCAAAGGCCACTTCAACACCTTGGCGTTAAATGCCAACAGCGCCCTGAAATAGTCGCCAAAGGCTGGCGTTACCAGGTAAGTGGCTTCGAGTTCGGATAACTCCCTGGCTGCCCAAGTCAATAGTTCCGCAGAGCCGTTCCCTGGCAGAATCCAGTCAGATGGTAGATGATGCGCCAAAGCGAGAATTGCCCGCAGTTCGGAATAGTCGGGATCGGGATATGCCCTAGCATCTTGTAGGTGGGCAACAATCGCCGCCAGCACTGATTCCGGTGGTCCCAACGGGCTGATACTCGCAGAAAAATCAACAATAGCGCTGGGGGGACACCCTGCAACTGCGGCTGCCCAAGCTAAGTTCCCCCCGTGCTTTGGTCGATTCAAGCTTCTACTCGTCCTTTGAAATCCCCTTATTTTGGGGGCGCGACTTTTTCTTTAAACAGCTTCCCAGGAGAAAAGGCAGGCACTTTCGTCGCCGGGATTTCCATTTTGTCCCCCGTTTTAGGATTGCGACCTTCCCGCGCTTTGCGTTCCCGCGGCTCAAACGAGCCAAAGCCCACCAGGGTCACTTTATCCCCAGAGGACACCGCTTCCACAATCGCCTCTAGGGCGGCTGTCAACACTGCATCTGCTTGTTTCTTGGTGACATTGGCCTTATCGGCTACAACATCCACTAATTCGCCTTTATTCATTTTTTTCCGATCTCCTTAGAGAAATCTGCTTTGTCGATTTGGAAGCCCCATCCCGACTGCGGGCTTGGGGCGTCTTCAACGCTTCCGGGTCTTGGCAAAAAGACCTAGTGGCGCTATAGGAGCGGGGGTATTTCAATTCAAAATCTCTGAAATGCCCATCCGCTCGAAGTTTTACTGCCTTATTCTAAGGTGTACTTGCCGAATATGGATCGATGAAACCTTTAAGTTATATGGATTTGGGGATTTTTTTTCACACTACCCACTTTCAACGCTCTAATTTTACGTTTAACCCCCCCTAAAATTCCTTATAATGCGGGTTGACATTTTATTAATTATATGTGTCGATACCGTTCTCGGTAGATGGGGTTGAGGTAACAAGACCCAACTAAAAAAACCAGGTTGGCTTTGACTCGCGTTCAGCCCAACCTGGTTTTTTTAATTTCTCCCCAGCACGCCCAGCTAATCCTTAACGATTGTTGACGCCCGGAATACCGCCGCGCTGTTGCAACATTTGCTGTACTTCCGGGCTGGGGCGATAGCGGTAGCCAAATGGAGCGCCAGAGGCGTCATCCAGCACCTGGGGCGTCAGCAATACAATCACCTCTTGCCGAGCATTTGACCGCTCTGTTCTTCTAAATAGCGCCCCCAGGATGGGAATATCGCCCAAAATTGGCACTTTCCTCACATCAGATCGGTCTGAATCCTGAATAATCCCCGATAGGATTAAGGTCTGACCATCTCGCACCCGCAGTTGTCCAGAGTTTAATCGCCGTTGTTGTAACAAGGTAATATTGCCATCTTGAGGCGTCGAGAAAGTACTTCCAATCCCAGACACCGTAGGCGCTACAACCAGGTTAATAAACCCATTATCGTCAATGCGGTTGACCGTGATGTCTAAGATGAGACCAGCTTGTTTGATAATCGGTTCTCGCTCGGTTCCCTGATTGCGTACCCTGATACCGCCATACACTTCTTGGGTTAAGTTAACCTGAGCCGTCTGACCCTCTTGTATGGTTAAAGTCGGGTCGGTCAAAATCTTGGCATTACCGCTGGTAATTTGAGACTGCAACAGCGCTAAAAACCGGGTGGGGAACTGGAACAATGTCGGGAGGCGAGAAGTGATAGTCCCTGGAGTCCCGAGTTGAGTTTGGGGCGTGAAGGTAATAAGTCCAGTGACTGGATCTTGCTGTCTGGTGAAAGTGATAACAGTGTCCGTAGCTACGTCATATTCTGTGATCCCAGGTCTGAGGGGGTTTCCTGACTCTGAGGGAATCGGTCTCAAAAACGTTCCGGTGCCGCTTCCTTGAGTTGTGACTACCCCAGTCTCTGGATTGACAACGATTGTACGCGGAGCCGTTCCGGGCACATTCAAAAAGCTGTTTGGATCGAAGAAAGGCTCGCTCGCATCAAAAGGCGGGTCGATAAAGGGATTGCGGATAACTGTTGGGCTATTTAAACTTTGAGATGCCTCGGCGTTCGTGGGCGGTCTAAAACCACCATAGTTAAAGAAAGCAGCGCCGTTATCTACAGAAAAGAAAGATCTACCCACCCCGAAGGAAAAGCTCGCGTTTGCTAAATCCGTATTCAACAAGTTGACATCAATGATCTTGACGTTCACGGCAACTTGTCGCTTGCGGATATCCAGCTGGCTCAACAACGCTGTGGCAATTTCCACTTTACGCGGCTCGCCGACGATGGTAATTGAATTTACTCCTGAAGAGGAAGGAGGCGTCAGCACGGATAAACCTTGCAGAACTAAAGTACCTTCCCCGATTTGAGCGCGTAACAATTTAATGTCCGGCTCTTCAATTACGGTATTTTGTGCGTTCGTTCCCGTTCCAATCGTGGCAATTTGCCTTCTTGTAAACGGGATTTGCAGTTCTGCCCCTTGAGCAACTAAGAAGTTCGCCGCTTCTACCACGCTGATTTGATTCAGTCGCAGGGTACGCACGATGACGTTGCGTGCCTGTTGCGGCAATCTGGAACCGACGAAAATTGTGCGCCCGCTGCGGTTCGCTTCCAATCCGGTAATCCGCAACACGTAGTTAAACACGTCTTGCAGCGGCTCGTTTTCGATATCCAAAGAGATAGTGCTATCCAGGGATGCAGCCGCTCCTGGTTGTCCGGGTTGACCTTGACCGGGTTGTCCGGGTTGTCCGGGAGCGCCCGGTTGCGGCGCTACAAACACAATATTTATCCCAGCGGCACGGGAAAGCAGGGATAATACTTCGCGCACGGGGGCTTCCCGCAACAGCAGGCGGGGGATGCGTTCCGCTGTTCCCAGATCGATGGTGGTAGCAGAAGAATCAACTTCGGAAACGGCTATATCGCCTACTGGGGGTGCAACGGCTCTGGGTAAGAAAGGTGGCGCTGGGCTAACTGGTTGAATTGTCCCGGCTGGGGGTGCGGGTTGCCCGTTGATGTTAATTTGTGGGTTGGGAACTAATGGGGTTTGCCCGGTAGTCTGCTGTGCCGTTGGTACTTGTGCCGTGGGGCTGTTAACCTGATTCGGGGTCGTCTGGGTAGGGGCAGCTGCCGCCGCTCCACCTGTGCCGCTGAAGCTCAAGGCTATTCCGCCGCCGCCCGGTCGATCGATAATCTGTCCCTTGGGGGGCGCGTTGGTGCCGCTGACGGTCACCCGGATGCTGCTGGCATTCATCTGCGTTATCGTCACCGCAGCTATACCGGGGGCTGGGTTGTCTTGACGAAAGCTGTTGCCTTGTGGTAAGCGTAACTGGGTATTCGTGATATCAGCAACCAAGTCGTTGCGGCGATTAATCATAAAGATTTGCGGGCGATCGCCGTCTCGCGTCTCCAGAACTACCTGCACCCCGCTGCCATTCGGATTGACCCGCACACCAGTTACTTGAGTTGCCGCCGCCCATACCGGCTGTGTCGCCAGGAGGACTCCTCCCCCTATCAATAATGCTCCCAGTCCTTGATGCTGTTTCACCTTTTCCTCCTCACTCCAACAGGTTGGCATCTTCTGGAAACTTGAGGGCGATGTTGCCCTGCAAGATACGTTTATTTATTGTTTATTTTTACCGTTGCCTCTTCATGGGATTATTTATACCATTTCTATATTTTTCTTTGTCGTTTGGGAAACTTTAAAGCGAAGTCTTACGTCTCTAGTCGCCGATCGGCGCAAACAAAAATCGACTCAGCCGTATCCTACTGTATTTACACACACACTCCATATATGCTGGTGGCGGTGCGTTACACTTCGTTAACGCACCCTACATTTGGCTCTTTTTTGTCTGTAAAACCCGTCCCTACATTCATCGAAATCTGGGATAGCTAATCAAACGAGCGTATATTATATCGCTTATAGTTATTTTTGTCAAGGATTTTTTCGCCTCTGCTTTCCTGCCCACCTGCACACCTGCTCCCCTAAGAGCGGGGTAGCTCTTAGGGTTAAGGTACTACTTAGCTGGTTGTTGCCCTGATGCGGCGGGTGGGGGTGCGAGTTTGGCTTTTTCTTCGGCGGTGAGGGGTCTAAGCGCCTGCAACTGAAAGGATGTTTTGAGCTTTCTCACCGGGTTGACGATGGGTTTGCCATTGTCGTCGAATTGAGCGATCGCTTGTCCGCTTCCGCTCTCGTTCACCTTGACCGGCACCAGTTTCCCGTTTTGGCGGTAAACGTAAAATCTATCCGTCGTTTCCAACTCGGATTTCAGGTTTTTCACCACTAGCAGGGGTTTGAGGCGCTCGAGATCGAGCATGAACAGCATTGTTTGAGCAAAAGTGCCTTCTAACTCGATGTTGTACACTTCGCGGAACAGCTTGTTGTTCACCGCTGCGCCTAAAGAAGAGTCGGTAACTGGACCTGAAGATTTAGGCTCGGGCTGAAACTTTTTCAATCTCGCCTTGACATCATCGGGTTTAAGGTTGGTATTTCTGTTTTCAATCCGCTTGTTTAGGTCTAGCAGCAACGTCTTTAAGCTGGGTTGATTGGCAAATAATGTAAATACCGATGCTTGTTGCTGCTTAGCCTGAGCCAGATCTGCCTGAGCTTGTTGCAGGTCGATCTGGAGTTGTTCTTTGTTTCTGGCGTTAGCTTGTTCCGTGTTAATTTCTTCGATCAGCGTTTGATTTGCCTGCATCACCGGCTGTACAAAGTTCATAAACAGGTAAGCCGCGCCCGCCAGCCCGACGAGGGCGATCGCGATCCCAGTGACCTTGGGGGTGAATTGAATGCCAAACGCACTGGGATATTGGGCACCGTTCTGCTCGGCGCCATCCATCATAGCGTCATCAGCGTAAGCCATTTTGAAGCACTCCTTTTTGCTGAAGGTTTTCGATTCGTGTTACCAGTCCCAATGCACCCTTACGCTCTAATTCTCGCAATAACTTAGAAGCCGGAGTATCGCTCAAACTCGTTCTAATTGTGAATTCCACCACTTTTCTCAGTTTTGGCTGAGAACCCCCGGAGGCGGTGGCGCTCGACTGACTTTGTTGCCACTGGGCGGGGTAGTCTTTTAACTCAGAGGTGACAATTCTGGTTTCTTCTGGTTTAAAGAAGGGAGATTGCTGGAGCGTCAGCAAGAAATCGTTGATACTGCCGAAGTTGTAGGTTAAGCCGCTGATGACGATGGTATCGGTTGCTGGCTCGCCTGTGGTGGTGGTGGAGCTTGCAGACGATGAGGGTTGTACGCTTTGGCAGTTGCCGATATCCGATGAAGTTGGTAGGGTTTGGGCGATGCAGGTTAGTTGCACGCCTGCGGGTAAGCGATCGCGTACATCCTGCAACATCGCACTCCAAGGCTTAAGCTGGTCGAAAACCGTGGCTAAGCCTGTGGTTTCCTCTCTAATCTCTTTAACTTGCTTTCTGACATTATCGATTTGCTTTTGCTGGGTTTGCGTTGCTGCGTTTTCTTGCTTGAGCTTGTCCCGTTCAGCCGTCAGCCTATTGGTTTCAGAATTCTGGTAAAACCACAAACCGCCAACTAATGCCAAGGGCAGCAACCCCGCCGCCACCCCCGCATACATCAGCATTTGTTCGTTGACGGGTACTTTATTTTTTTGTCTTTTGTCGGGAACCACAACTAGCCCCCGACTGGGGTCTTTGAGAAAATTAATTTCTAGGTTATACATCGCGTCAAACCTCTCTAAGTCCTAAACCCAGCACCACTCCCAATCCCGGTCGTTGTACTGATGTAACATCTTCGCCAACTTCCAAGCCTAAAGCCGCTACCGGATCGACCTGAGTTGTCGGCAAGCTCAACCTTTGGGTGAAAAATTCATCCAACTGTCCAATCCCGCCTCCGGGTCCTGCCAGCAGCAGCTGCGCCACTTCCAAATTGCTGCTCTGATTCAGATAAAAATCGATCGAGCGACGCAATTCGTCGGCTAGCTCTCCTAATACTCTCAGCATAGCTGCCATGCCGGGATTAATACCCGTCGCACCGCTTCTTACCCCCGTATCGACTGGTGCGGTGGGAATGGTAATTCCTTTTAGCACTTCGGTATTGCGGTCGGTGGGCAAGTTCATCGCCCGCTTGAGGGCGCTTTGAATTTGAAACATGCCGATGGGGACGGTACGCGAAAACTGCGGCACGCCATCGACTACAATTGCAATCTCGGTACTCTCGAACTCGATATCCACCAGCACCGCCGCTTCTTGGGATGAAAATTGGCGCAGTTGCTCGCGAATCGTCCGAATCAGGGAAAAACTGTTAATTTCCAGCACGTCGATTTCCAATCCCGCCTGCTTAAATGTCTCGATGTACGTATCGGTGACTTCTTTGCGGACGGCGGCTAGCAGTACTTGCACTTTTTCGATGCCATCTTCATCGGTGAAGAATCCCAGCTTTTGATAGTCCACATCGGCTTCTTCCCTTGGGAATGGCAAGTAAAGACCCGCTTCGTGGTTTAGTACCATCTCCCGCAGTTCGGTTTCATCGAGTTCTGCCGGAACTGGTATAATCCTGACGATCGCTCCCGCTGCCCCCGGTACTGATGTGGCGACGCGGGTGGCTTTGATCTTTTTTTCTGCCAGCGCTGCGGAAATTAGTTCTGCCATCTGGGGGGGGTCAACGATTTGACCTTCTTGGAAGACGCCTTCCGGTACTTCCACTGAGTGCAGGGTGACTAATTTATAACCCTGGCCTTGCTTACGTAACTGGGCGATATTGATGCGTTCTGGGGCTAATTCGATGCCCACCCCAGGTTTGCGCTTGGAAAATAGATTCTTTAAGGCGTTAACCACCGCTGTAGCCCGTTTTATTCAAGTAAAAGAATGATAAAAAATGTACTCTAGATCGATACCCAGGGATCTGCTACCCAATTCTATCTACAACTCACAAAGTTGTCTGTGGAAAGGATTGGCAGGACAGTACATAGGATACCCCTAATTATCGAAAAAGCTATCAATGATTCACATACGTGTATTCAAAACTTGGAAGCGATTGAGGAACAGCCTTTTGGCTTGTTTGTGTAGCGGGTGCATTAATACACCCGCTACACAAACTTTCCGCCTACCATCAACGGCTGCAATCCGCTATAAAACTTGGAAGCGATTGAGCGTTTTTGCTTTGCTGGGATTAATGTTGAGTTGGATTTTAGCCGTAGGCTGTACGCCTGCGTCTAACAGGGGTGCAACAAACAGCCAGGAAGTCGAATTCTGGACGATGCAGCTTCAGCCGCAATTTACCGATTACTTCAACAACCTGATTGCTAGTTTTGAAGCTAAAAATCCCGGTGTCAAGATCCGCTGGACTGATGTCCCTTGGTCGGCGATGGAAAGCAAGATTTTGACGGCGGTTTCGGCGAAAACAGCCCCCGATGTGGTAAACTTAAACCCCGATTTTGCTTCGCAATTGGCGTCGCGCAATGCCTGGTTAGATTTGGATGCTAAAGTGCCAACTGGGGTGCGCGCTTCCTATTTACCCAATATTTGGCAAGCAACAACGCTCAATGGTAAAAGTTTTGGCATTCCTTGGTATTTGGCTACGGGGATAACGATTTACAATACCGCATTGTTGCAGCAAGCTGGAATTGCTAAACCGCCTGCGAATTACGCAGAGTTGGCGCAATTGGCAAAGCAAGTTAAAGAAAAAACGGGCAAGTACGCTTTTTTTGCCAGCTTTGTTCCGGAAGATTCGGCGCAGGTGTTGGAATCTTTCGTCCAGATGGGGGTTAAATTAATCGATGACCAAGGGAAGGCGGCGTTTAATACTCCCGAAGGTAAGGCGGCGTTTCAGTATTGGGTGGATTTGTATAAAAATGAGCTATTGCCGAAAGAAGCCTTGACACAAGGACACCAGCGTGCAATTGAGTTATACCAGGCTGGGGAAATTGCCATCTTGGATTCGGGGGTGCAGTTTTTGGATGCGATCGCTAAAAATGCCCCCGCGATCGCCAAAGTCTCCGCTACTTCCCCCCAAGTTACTGGCAAAACGGGTAAAAGAAATGTGGCGGTAATGAATTTGTTCGTCCCCCGCGATACCAATCTACCCGATGCGGCGGTCAAGTTTGCTTTATTTGTTACCAATGACGAAAATCAACTAGCTTTTGCTAAAGCTGCTAATGTTCTTCCTTCTACAGTTAAAGCACTGCAAAATAATTACTTTAAAACTCTTCCTAATAATGCTACACCGATGGATAAAGCTCGCTTTGTTAGTGCGGGTCAATTAAAGCAAGCTTCTGTGTTAATTCCGGCTATGAAAGACCGCAATTTGTTGCAAAAAGCAATTTACGAGAATTTGCAGGCGGCGATGTTGGGTGAAAAGACTGTCGAGCAAGCTGTAGCAGATGCGGCAATTGAGTGGGATAACCGTTCCTAATCAGCATGGTGGGGGGCGGGTTTAATTTATGCTAAATTCGCTTCTATTACCGCTTTTATGCCTAACGACTGAAGTCGCGGCTACACAAACTCTCGACCGCCTGCGCGGTCTGTAAGAATAGCTATTGAGTGGTCGCACAAGAGTTGGGCGCGGCTACACAAACTCTCGACCGCCTGCGCGGTCTGTAAGAATAGCTCTTGAGTGGTCGCACAAGAGTTGGGCGCGGCTGCACAAACTCTCGACCGCCTGCGCGGTCTGTAAGAATAGCTATGACACGCCCCGATAAATTTTGTGTTTCGTCTTGATTTTATCGGTTTTTTGGGTTATTCTTATAATGGGAAAAGATGCGCTCATATAAGCACGATTCAAATTTAAAGATTGTAGCTAATTACGGCTGAATTGCCCATCATAAAAAAACCTCACACAGTTGTTGCGTAGGGACACGGCATCAGAGATATATCGGATAAACAATGGACGTTGATCTTGCCGTGTCCCGGCTGCTAATTATGGGTAATGCACCGGACATGATATCAGTCTTGTTAAAGACGATGCCGCAATCTCGTCTAAGCTGCCCTACAAGCTAAAAAATGACCGATGAGATAGAGGGAACCGCATAAAACTGTTAAGGCTTGTTTTTCGGTGAAGGCGGCGTCTAAGGCTGTTTCTAAGTTGGGATAAACGTGACAAAAAGCCAAGTCGGGACGTATATTTTGAGCTAGGGTTGCAAGGTGTTGCGGATCGGCGGAATTGTTGTCGGGGACGGGGACTAGGAATAAGCGATCGCCTGTTTTTAGCAATGCTTTAAAAATATCTGCATGGTCTTTAGTAGAAAGCATTCCCATTACCCAGGTAATTGGTAATTGGTAATTGGTAATTGGTAATTCTCCTCTGCTTGCTAAAGAATCGACATATTGACGCAGGACAGTCGCGGCGGCGGGGTTATGGGCACCATCGATTAATAATTGATGGTTTTTCCAAGTTGTCCATTGAATGCGTCCGGGCCATTTTGTATTTGCCATACCGGATGCGATCGCAGCCTCTGAAATCTTCCACCCCTGTTGTTGTAGGATTTGGAGGGATGCGATCGCTAACGCCGAATTCATTAGTTGAAATTCCCCCCACAAAGGCAAGGGATATCTAATTCCTTCATATTCTACCCACCTCTGCGTTCTCTGCGTCTCTGCGGTTTTTAATTCTATAGCTGGAGATGGGAAAATCGCCGGACAACCTAATTCTTGAATCCGCTTTTCTGCCACAGCTAAAGCTTCCGGCGGTAAAGATCCAATAACAGCAGGACATCCAGGTTTAAGGATACCTGCTTTTTCGTTAGCGATATCTGCTAAAGTTGGCCCTAGAACCTGCCAATGTTCCCGACTAATAGAAGTAATGACCGTTACTAAGGGGCGCGCGCATACATTTGTTGCATCCAAACGTCCCCCCAAACCTACTTCTATAACAGCAATGTCCACTTGTTGTTGAGCAAAATACAACCAAGCGGCGGCGGTGATAACTTCAAACTGAGTTGGTGATTCTTCATCCGGATTAATCGCAGGGGCGGGTTTATTTAAATTTATATCTTCCCGAACAGATGTTGGTAAACCCGCCCCTACGACTTGCAGCAATAATTGTTCTAGTTCTGTTAAGGAAATAGGCTGGTCGTTGATGCAAATGCGTTCGTTCCAATCGATTAAATGGGGAGAAGTATAGCGCCCGACGCGATAACCTGTTGCTGTTAATACGGCAGAAAGATAGGCGCAAACAGAACCTTTGCCATTTGTTCCTGCAACGTGGACAACGGGTACTTGTTGATGGGGGTTTCCTAAGTTGGCTAATAACTTGTGAATGCGTTCGAGTCCGAGGTGGACGCCGAAGTGTTGGAATGGTTGGAGAATAGAATCTATGGTCACTTTGGGGATGCGATCGCGCTTTAATATAATTATGCAATACAAGGCAAAATAAAACAGTTGAATAAATTTTACCCTGTAGGGGCACGGCATGAGAAATCTTTGCATCTAAACCAAAAATTATTCCTTGCCGTGCCCCTAGCTTGAGGGAATGCGATCGCTCTTAAATAAAATTATGCAATACAACGTAAAATAAAACAGTTGAATAAATTTTCGGCTGTAGGGGCACGGCATGAGAAATCTTTGCATATAAACCAAGAATTATTGCGTGCCGTGCCCCTACCCAAGGGCTTGAGGGTGGGGGCATTCATGAGGCGCGAGGGAGAAATACCATCAAAAAAATAGGCCAGCTTGCGCCAGCCTATTTCAAACTACCTCTCGCTGAAACCTTTAACCAAACAAACCAAAACCCGCAACAGCGATCGCTCCAGCTAACGCAGATATCGCAACTGAAGTAATCGCCGTACCAAACAACCACCAGGCAGCAGTTGCAGCGGCTTTTCTGGCTTCTTCGCCTTGTTCTTTAGCTTTTCGCTTCAAATCTTTGATGCGTTTCTTAGCTTCTTCTTGCAGGCGTTCTGCGCGCGTTACAACGCTATCCCGTGCGGCTTCAATTTGGTCGATAATGCGGTTAGCATCTGCTTCGGAAATATCCGGGCGCGAACTGATAATCGCGACTAAAGTATCGCGGTCAAATTGACCCAAACGTTCCTTTAAGGCGTCAACTCCCGCTTGGGGATCGTCAAATAATTTGCGGAAGTCGCGTTTGATGCCTTCGTAATTGAGTTCGGGACGTTCTAAGGAATTGAGATAATCCCGAATTCTGGCAAAAATCGAGTCAATTGCCGATTGCAGTTTCGTTTGGACAAGTTGAATTTGTTGGACAGTTTGGTCGCGCACAGAGATGATTTGATCCGCAATGCGATTTGCTTCTTCTTCCGAAATATCTTCCCGTTGGGATAGGAGAGAAACTAAGGTAGAACGATCGAAATGTTTGATGCGATCGCCTAAACTTTCCACTCCCGCTTTCGGATCGCTAAACAACAATTGCAAGTCGCGTTTAATCGCATCGGGATTGAGTTCTTCTTTGTTGGTATTCCGCAGGTAAGTTTCCAAACTTGCTTGGAAATCTTGTACCCTTTCTTTGGTGCGAGATGCTAAGCGACGGGGTGCTTTAATAATGCTGCGAATTTGCTCTTGCACTTGGTCGATGATGCGATTAACTTGCTCTTCGGTCAAGTCTTCCCGCTGACTCAGCAATTTAACCAATGTTTCCCGATCGACTTGAGAAAGTCTTTCGCGCAATGCTAAAGCACCTGCTTTGGGATTTTCAAACAGTTTAGCAAAATCGCGCTGGATACCTTCTGGATTGAGTTCTTCCAGGTTAGTATTTCGCAGGTAATCTGCAATTTTGGCGCTAACTTCGTCGTACTGTTCTTTGATTTGTTCGGGTGCGTTTAAAATGCTATCCCGGATCGACAATATTTGGTCGATAGTTTGATTGATTTGTTCTTCGCTGAGATCTCCCCTTGCGGTGAGCAATTGCACTAGGGTATCGCGATCGAATTGCGACAGGCGGATTCTTAAGGCGCTGATTCCTGCTTGCGGATCTTCTAGAAGCGTTTGCAAATCCCGCTTAATACCTTCGGGATTTAATTCTTCCTTATTGGTATCGCGCAGGTAAGCTTCTACTCGTTGGCGAAGTTCGTCAGCTTGGGATTTGAGTTGTTCCTGGATTTCTTGCGCTTGGGAGATGACGCGATCGCGCGTACTTTCCAATTGACCGATCAATCGATCTGCTTCTTCGGGGCTAAAATCTTCCCGCTGTCCGAGTAATTGAACTAGGGTATCGCGGTCGAATTGGGATATGCGATCGCGCAGTTGTTCAAATCCCGCATTCGGATCTTCCAACAGTGCTTTGAAATCCCGTTCAATTCCTTCTGGATTTAATTCTTCTTTCCCCGTCGAACGCAGATAATTTTCAATTCGACTGCGTAAATCTTGCGCTTGTTCTTCAGCTTCCCCAGTTTGGACGGTATTCAAAACTTCCATCCTAATTTCTTCCAACTGGTCGGCAATTTCTGCTACTTTAGCCTCATCAAAATCGCCGCGCTGATTCAACAATTGTATCACAAAATCGCGATTCAGTTGCTCTAATTGCCGTCGAATTGCTCCCGGCGCTGCTTCTGGATCGTAGATAACTTGTTGAAATTCCTGCTTGATTGTTTCGCGATTCAAGTGCCAAGGTTTGGAATTAAGAATGTAATTCTCTACATCAGTGCGAATCGGATTAAATTGCAACTTTGGCAGATTTTCCGAAACTTTACTGCCAACTTTTTTGGCTTGTTCCGTTGTTTCTCCCGCCAGCTTTTGCAACTGATTAGAAATCCTTTCGACATCTAAATCCGAGAGGTCTACTCGTTCCAATACTGCACCCATCACCGCACTCACGCCCATTTGCAACAAGCTATTTTTCTGCCCGCTGCTATACTGTTTCTGTTCGCTTGTTCCGCCATTTACTTGAGCCAGTTTAGCAGCGATGTCGGTAGATTTCAAATCTTCTGGACTGGCAGATTTGAGGAATTTTACTAATTCCTCTTGCGGATTTTTTTCCTCGCGCCCTACTACTTGTCGCCAAACTTCTTGCAACTGGTCTGCAATTCCCTCTACATCTTTTTTAGATAAATCGGTGCGACTGCTAACCAAGTCTATAAAAGTCTGGCGATTAACGTTCTTCAAAACATCGCTATCTGCCAGAGATTTTATCTCCGAGTCGTTGAGCAACTTTTCAAAGTTACTGCGAATGTCTTTTAGGTCAATTTTGGGCAGTTTCAAATCGCCCAAATATTCTTCTACTGTTTCCCTGATGCTGCTGGGATCTACCCCCGAAACTAATTCTTTTCTAACCGCAGCAACTGATGCTTCTACCGTATTAACAATTTGCGAATTTACTGCATTTGCACCGATTGCGGCGGCGGCTGTTCCCATCACGCCTTGCATGGAAGAAGTGGCGGTTTTTACTGCCGAACCGATCAAGGAACCAATCGCATTAGAACCTAACCAAGCTAGCAATAAAAAGTAAGCCGACCAAATAACAACGCCAATGATTGCCCCTAAAATTACGCTGTTAGTTAAGCTAAGTTTTACCGCCAAAAAACAAGCGATAAACAAGGCAATATTGATTGTTACTAAACTCCAAATGCCTATTTTTGATTCAATGCTGCGGACTTGATCTCCCCAGCTTTCATCGTCATCGGCATCGAGTTCTATAACATCTGCCCTGTCTGAAATTTTAGCGGCTACGGACAAGTTAGTTAATACTAATTGAAAAGCGAAGGCCATCAACACCCCCGCAATTAATGCCACAAAAAACTGAGGACTTGAAAAGATTAGTGCTAAGTCTCCTGGATTGTCTGTTACTGAATAACCTGGTATCTGAGAAATCCAAAATTTCCCGCTGGACAATTCCAGGGGAATGCTTATAGCTTGAAACATGATATTTTCCTCAGCGAAACTCAGAAAAACGCAAAACTTTTGCGTTGGAAAAACTATGTATGGGTTCCAAATTTAATTTTGTAAAATTATCAATTACTCAGCTTCCATCTGAGGTAAGATCTCGCCTTGCTCCTTTAGTCGTAGGTGTTGATTACTTAGTGGTGACGGATATCCAAAAAAAAGACTGCCCCCAGGGTAGGGGACAGTCGGGGTGACGGCTACAAAGTGCGTAAACTAGGCTTGCCGGTTCAAGAAGGCTTGAGCTTGCGCGATCGCTAGCTTGCCGATGTTGTAGAAAGCCCAGCCACCAGCAGCGATCAATGGCAGCAATACGACTAACAAACGCCAATCCATATTAGTGACCTCTCTTAAAGATTTATGAATTGATTCTCATCTTGCTTATATTTTGCAACCAACTGCGCTAAATTTCCAGACCCCCAGGCAGAATTGAGCAGGTGAGCAGGTGGGTAGGTGAGCAGAGGGGAATTTGAACCCGGATTCTTCTTTGCTCACCCGCTAGTAAAACCCAGATCCGTTCCCTTACCGGCGTGAACCAGTGCCAATTTCTCATACTTCTGGGCATGTTCGATCAACTCTGCTGCTTCTTCCTCAGATAAATTGCGTGCCCGTTTGGCAGGAACTCCGACGACTAATGATAAAGGCGGTACATCTTTCGTTACAATCGCACCCGCGCCGATGATACTCCCAGCACCGACGCGCACGCCGTCTAGGATCGCCGCACCAATGCCGATCAAACAACCGCGTTCGATATGCGCCGAATGAATCACCGCGCGATGTCCCACTGTAACGTAGTCTTCCAGAATCGTCGGCTTACCGGGATCGCCGTGTAAAATAGCACCATCTTGAATATTGGTGTATGCGCCAATTTCAATGCGTTCTACATCTCCCCGCACAACAGCACCGTACCAAATGCTTACGCCTGTCGCTAGTTTTACCCAACCCATCACCGTCGCGTTGGGGGCAATAAAAGCAGCAGCAGAAAGATCGGGCTGAGGCCAATAGAATGGATAGTTGAGATCGCTCACGGTGAATGTCGAATCGGTAACACAATCCTTCCTAGAATATAGGCAAGCGGAGGGTAATGGTGTACACAATTCTATGGGAATAGCAAAGAAAACGCTTGACTGGGGTAAAATATCAATATCAGCTGAAAACTGATAAATTCTGTGTAGTATTCTAAGAAGCTCACCCTTTTAAGTGTAGGAATGTCAAAATAAAGGCATTGGCATCGGCACAGAGAGGACATGCGGTGACACAATACATGACCAATCCAGGCTTCCAATACCCAATATTTGGTCCGGAAATACAGTGTCCCCACTGTCGCCAAACAATTCCGGCTTTGACACTGACAGACACCTATCTGTGTCCCCGTCACGGTGCGTTTGAGGCAAACCCTAAATCGGGCGAACTCGTCCATCTCCAATCCGGTCGTCAGTGGCGCAGGTGGAACAACGAGTGGTATCGTCAGCATACCCATCCCGATGGGATTCGGTTTGAAATCCACGAAGCGCTGGATCGACTTTATACCCAAGGATACCGGGCAACGCGGGTGATTATCGCCAAACGGTATCAGGAGTTAATCAGCGGCTACCTGGAACGCAGTACGCCGTGGCGGGGACAACCAGATGCAAATAAACCCAGGCTTTACGGGTTACCAGTAGAATTTAGCCCAGATCCATCCGAAGAACCTTGCTGGGACGTGATTAATTTTGACTTGGAAAAAGAGCCGGGAGTACCCGTAAGATATCCTTATTTCAGATTATTTGAATAATAGCTAATGGGTAATTGTACCCATTAGGTATGATAAAATTTATGCACCACGCTTCGATCCGGACGGCAAATATTCATCGGGCGATCGCATTCTACGAGCAGCTGGGTTTTACAGTATGCGATCGCTTCACCACTGGCTATACCCTCGCCTGTTGGATGGAAGGGTTAAACGGACGCATCGAACTGATCCAAATTCCCGAACCCCACCCCGCCCCCGACGCCTTCGCGGATGAACACTACGTCGGATATTATCATTTATCGTTTGACCTGACCGAAGCAACAACCGATCTGCCCTCCTGGTTATCCTCTTTAAAAGAAAAATTCGAGGAAAGAGCGGGCGAGCAACCAGATCAATTTCAAGCGCTGAAAGTATTATTAGAACCGACACAACAAATGATAGGCGATCGCATCTACGAAGTCGCTTTTATCGCCGACGCCGATGGACTCCCCCTGGAATTTATTCGGGTTTTGAGCGGGTGAGCAATTACGGTGTGGGTTTTACCCATAAATTTTCACCAAAGCAGACAACTTAAATAAACCCGCCCCGGTGGGTGAGCGGGTGAGCGGGTGAGATGTTTGAATTGCATATAACGTGTTTTTTCCCTAGAAACGCTCGCGATGCGCCTTAATTGTTTTCCATCGTCCCACCTGCACAAGAACACAAGATCACTTGTTGTGTCTATTAAAACATGCTGAAGATTTGTATTGATCGAGGGTCATTCTCACAGTAGCAATGCATACTGGGAGTAGATTTTTGGATTCATAACTCAAGTCGGCTAAAGTGAAGGAGAGCAAACGACATGGGTAAGTATAAATTCCACGATGAATACACCCTTTCCGAAACAGCCGAAGCACTGGGAAAACAAGCAATGAAATTAGGGTTAATTCCTAGTTTGGTTGTGCGGGTATTTCCTGACAGCAGGCAATTTTTGGTTCCGGGGGAAAACGAATCCGAACCCCTCACACCAGAACAAGCTTATTTGCGGTTCAGGAAATTAGTCGAAGAATATGGTCAAAACAATT
Organism: Cyanobacteria bacterium UBA11371; assembly: GCA_003486305.1. Lineage (GTDB taxonomy): Bacteria > Cyanobacteriota > Cyanobacteriia > Cyanobacteriales > Aerosakkonemataceae > Microseira. The sequence goes on along the minus strand of DNGJ01000309.1, from coordinate 21,468 downwards.
AATTGACCTGTTCGCCATATTGATAACTCCTGGTTCAACGTAGGGGTAGGGTCAAAGCTACCAAACCTGCGGTTGAGGATCTAGAGTTTTTCTGCGTCAAATATGGGTGCTTTGCGATCGCTAGCTACATAACTCAAGTTGCTAGTTATTTCGGGTCTTGCTAATTGCTAATGGCTCATAGAAGCAAAAATGCTATATTACGTAGCGATCGCCATTAGCAATTAGCAAGCTTGCAACTTGGGTTAAATATAATTCTTCTCCCTGTATCTAAAAATTATGTCTTTTTTAGCTTTCTGGCGTCGATACCGTTTTGCCGCATTGTTGTTTAGCCTGTGTTTGAGCGCCGTGCTGCTATTCGCAAAAGAGGCCAATTCGACCCAACCAGATCGGGTTAATTCTGCCGTAGTGGCGGCTGAAAATACTGCTATTAACGAAAAGCAACCCGCGATTCCAGCAGCTGGATTGACTGAAAACGTCGGTAAAATTGTCTTGGATAATGGGTTAACCGTTCTCACCAAAGAAGTCCATACTGCGCCTATAGTCAGCGTGCAGGTGTGGTATAAAATAGGTTCGCGCAACGAAGAACCGGGAGTCAATGGGATTGCCCACCAACTCGAACATATGCTGTTTAAGGGTACAAGCGATCGCCCGATCCAATTCGGTCGCTTGTTCAGCGCCTTGGGAAGCGAATCCAACGCTTTCACCAGCTACGACCAAACAGCTTATCACGGCACCGTTGAACGGCATAAACTACGGGCATTACTAACTTTAGAAGCAGATCGGATGCAGAATTCTCTCATCGATCCGCAGCAACTCGAAAGCGAAAAGCGCGTGGTTATTTCCGAGTTACAAGGTTACGAAAATGACCCCGGTTACCGACTCAGCCGCAGGGTAATGCAAGCGGCATTTCCTAACAGTCCTTACGGTTTGCCAGTCGGAGGCACAAAAGCCGATGTACAAAAGTTTACCGTTGACCAGGTACGGCAATATTATCGCAAGTATTATAGCCCCGACAATGCTACTTTAATCGTTGTGGGTGATTTCCAAACCGAAGCGACGCTGCAAGCTGTTAAAGAAATTTTTGGTAATATCCCCAAAGTAAGCAGGGGAGCAGGTGAATCCGCGAGCAAAGTTGTAGGGGCGGGTTTTACCGATCGGCTTAGAACTAAAGCTGATAACTTAAATAAACCCGCCCCGGTTAATTCAACAAATCAAAATCCGATTGTATTGCGCGAAGAAGGCAGCGCTCCCTTATTAAATGTAGTGTATCCATTGCCACCCGTAAATCATCCCGATATCCCGGCATTGCAGGTAATGGATTACGTTTTGACGGCGGGGCGCAATTCGCGTTTATACCAAGCTTTGGTAGAGTCGGGTTTAACCAGCGACGCGGGGGGCTATACCTCTAACTTAATTGGCGCGGGTTGGTATGAATTGTACGCTACGGCTGTACGGGGTGAGAAACTGACGAAAATAGACCAAACCCTGCAACAAGCGATCGCACACTTGCAAACCAAAGGCGTCACCCCAGAAGAACTCAACCGCGCCAAAGCGCAATTTGTAGCAGATATAACTCTGAGCAACCGCAATATTACCAACCAAGCAACGCAATTAGGAGATGGTGAAACTACGGCAGGGGACTATCGATACATAGATAAATTGTTGGCAGCTGTGGGCGAGGTGACCACCGCCGACGTGCAGCGAGTCGCGCAAGAATACTTGAAAGCAGAGAATAGCACAGTGGGATATTTGGAACCAACATCGATAACTCAAGCAGATCCGGGGACGCGGAATGGTGGTCAAACGAGTGAAAAATTTAACGTCGGATCGCCTGTAGACCCCGCGCTTGTGGGTAAGTATTTGCCAGAGATAGAGGTAGCGAATAAAACAAGCGATCGCGGGCTGCCAGAGTCGTTTAAGCTGGGAAATGGGATGGGGGTGTTGTTGGTGAGCGATCGCAGCACTCCCACAGTAACTTTAAGCGGCAATATTTCCGCAGGTAGGCAATTTGACAGAGCAGCAAAAGCAGGCGTCGCCGAACTAACCGCCGATAACTTGATGAACGGAACTAAAACCAAAGATGCCCTCACCTTGGCTAAAGTGTTAGAAAGTCGGGGTGCGAGTCTGGGATTTTCTGCCGGTCGGGAAGGTGTTACTTTGGGTGGTTATAGCCTTAAGACAGACTTACCCGTTTTGGTAGAAACCCTAGCAGATGTTGTGCAAAACGCTACATTTCCCACAGACCAGCTAGAACTGAGTCGCCAGCGTGCAATAACGGATCTCAAAGAACAGTTAGATGACCCCAACTACTTGAGTTTTCGGACGCTGCAACAACAGATTTTCCCCCAAAACCATCCCTTCCATAGCTATCCCACCTTGGAAAGTCTCAAAGCGATTACCCGCGCCGATGTGGTGGAATTTTACCAAACATATTATCGACCGGATAATACCGTACTGGCTTTGGTGGGAGACTTCGATCCAACAGAGGTGCGAAGTCTTCTAGAAAAACATTTCGCTAACCCGACAGCAAGTGGAAAACCTCCACAGATCGACTTTCCACCCGTCGATTTACCGGAAAAAGTAGTGCGGTTAAACCCAGTTTTACCGGGTAAAACCCAAGCCGTCACCGTGATGGGATATCGCGGGATTAACCGACAAGATTCGCGTTACTATGCTGCTTTGGTATTAAATCAAATTTTGGGTGGGGATACTTTATCGAGTCGCTTGGGTACGGAAATACGCGATCGCCTTGGTTTAACATACGGTATCTACAGCTACTTTCAAGCAGGCAAACAACCGGGATTATTTATTATTGACATGCAAACCGCACCGGAGGATGCGAATAAAGCAATTTCCAGTACCATCGCCTTGCTAAGACAAATTTCCACATCAGGCGTCACCGCCGCCGAAGTCGAAACTGCTAAGCGTTCATTGAGTAGCAGTTATAGCGTTTCTTTGGCAGATCCCGACTCGCTAACTTCTCAAATTTTGATGAATGAAGTTTACGGGTTAAGTCGAGAAGAAATTCGCAACTACCCGGAAAAAATTCAAGCGATTACTTTAGATCAAGTAAATCAAGTTGCGAAAGAATTGCTGCATCCCGATAATTTAGTAGTCGTCACAGCAGGGCCAAATGTTTAAGCCATGCTAATTGCTAATTGCAAGCTTGCTAATATAGCTTTTTTATGGCATTAGAGATTAGCAAGCTTGCCGCATGTTTGAGAGTAAAATTCAAGATTTTTTCTCATTTTCCCTATCTGCGTTAACTGTGAGGAGGCGAAAACATGCTCAGTTTGTACCTATTTTTAGTGTTGGGTTTTATTGGTAGCGGACACTGTATAGGTATGTGCGGCCCCTTTATTATGGGGTATTCTTCATCTCAGAATAATAGTTGGCATTCCCACGTACTATATGGTAATGGTCGTTCTACGACTTACGCATTTTTGGGGTTAATAGCGAGTAGCTTTGGTCAAATTTTACAGGGTTTATTAGGATTGCGCGCCACCTTATTACTGTTGGCGGGTGGGATAATGATTTACCTGGCATTAGGTCAATTGAAAATATTACCTAGAAAACTACCTTCAATTGGACAGTATCGCTGGTATCAAAACAGCGTGGGGCGGCTGTATGCTAGCAATAGTTGGTATCGCACCTATCCGCTAGGCGTGATGCTGGGGTTTATTCCTTGCGGGTTAACTGCAATGGCGCTATCGTTGGCGATTACGCAAACGCAAGCGATCGCAACTTTAGGTATGTTCGCGTTCGGTTTGGGTACAATGCCTGCAATGGTAGGCTTTGGCTTGTTAATTCAAAGACTAAAAGTTCCCAAATTAGAACGCTACGCCGCAATGGTAATGGTCGTTTTGGGCTGTTTGACCTTTTGGTTGGGGGCGTATAATTTAGGCTGGTTACCTCCACCGCCGCAAAGGACGCTGTTAGCGCGACTCCATCCCTCTAGCTTGCCTGGAAATGCCGATACGCCGCAACACATGCATCAGCATCACCATCATTAGACTGTAGGGACACGGCATTTGATCGTCTTTTGGTTGAGAGCAAAATTTATCGGGTGCCGTGTCCCTACCAATAATGCCCACCATTAAATTTATCACTGTAGGGACACGGCATTTGATCGTCTTTTGGTTGAGAGCAAAATTTATTGGGTGCCGTGTCCCTACCAATAATGCCCACCAATACATTGGCATAGACTCTTGCAAAACAATCCACGGGCGCTCAGACTGAAATTTAAGGCTATATCTTGATTGATATAGCTAAGATTTCCCATTGTTTGATATTTTTGCCACAAGTCTTATGATTCAGTTTGTTTCCTTTACCTGCAAATTCTTGCAACGCGGGTGGAAGATCTTTTTGCTCGTCCTTTGTTTAGGTATCTTTGCACGTGGCTTTGAGGAAAGCCGCTACGTTCCCATCTTCTTAACGTGTCGATACTTACGCCTCGGATTTTGGCGGCTTCTCCAATCTGAACTAGGTCTTCTAATCTATGCATAATCGCCATCTGCGAGCTATACATAGATTTAACCTGATTCTACTCGTTCTGCTGAACCGCTTTGCAGAATGGACGTTCGTACCGATGCGAGCGGGAAATTATTACCTGCGCTGTCCGATACCGGGACATACCGAGGCGGGGATGACGGGGACGATAGCGATCGCACCCTAGTCAAAGCTATATTGCCAGACAACACAAATTGCTAAAAGGTTGAATTTCCGGTAATTTTTTTACCGGAAATTACCACCAAAATATTATCTGTTAATCAAACATTCTTCCCAAATAGGAATCAAGCTTAGTGCTTGAGTTCCAAGTTTAATAACGCCGGGAAAATCTGTTGCGATCGCCGCCGCCGCCGCCTCGGTTATCGCCACCGCGCGGACCTCTTTGTTCGCGGGGTTTTGCTTTATTGACTTTCAGGGTGCGATCCATCCATTCTGCACCATCGAGAGCATCAATAGCAGCAGATTCTTCAGCTTCTGAAGCCATTTCCACAAAAGCAAAGCCACGCTGTCTACCTGTTTCCCGATCTGTGGGTATCTGAACCCGCTTCACGGTGCCATATTCAGTAAATACGTTTACAATATCGTCTTGCGTGACTTCGTAAGACAAGTTGCCTACATAAATTGACACAAAGTCTCTCCAGAATCCGATGGTGTAGAGATGTCCATCCGGAGAGGTGTCTGTAAGTTTGACTAACAAACGCGATCGCCGAATTTATTTCTCAGGTGAGATCTTAACATACACTTTCTTCAGACTAGCCAAACTTCTATCCCCAGAGCTAGGGCGATTCCCCTATTCTAGGGATAAGACTGGCGATCGCGCGCGCGATCGCCAGTTTGATCCACACAAGGGACGGGGCGGGTTTATTTTAATTGTTTGTTTTTGTCCCTGTTATTGGTAAAACCCGCCCCTACAATTGTTTGATCTGTTGCCCGATCAAGGGAAATTGGTATTACGCTAGCGCAGTCACGCCGGGATTATAATCTTTCACCGCACATAGACGCCATTTGGCTTCGCCCTCCAATTCTAAAACCTGATGGTGATACTTTAACAAGCTAGAACGGTGTCCGACGCTGACAAAAGTTGTCCCGGTTTCTTGCAGTTGCTGATACAGGCGTTCTTCGTTTTTGATATCTAAAGCACTCGTTGCTTCGTCCAAAATCGCGTAGCGGGGTCGAGTGAGTAACAGTCGCGCAAACGCGAGTCGCTGTTGTTCTCCCAAAGAAAGAATATCTGCCCAATCTAACACGACATCAAATCCACCCACTCTTTCGGGTAGATTTGCCAAGTTTACTTGTTTCAAAACATCGTACAGTTTTTCATCGGAAACTTCTTGACTCGTGTTGGGATAAAGCAGTTGGCTTCTCAGCGATCCTAAAAGCATGTAAGGACGCTGGGGTAAAAATAGCATCTCGTCCAGGTGAGGGCGGACAATGCGACCCGTACCATTATTCCACAGTCCTGCGATCGCTCTTAATAACGAACTCTTACCCGTTCCGCTTTGACCCACGATCGCTAACCCTTCACCAGGTTTCACCGCAGCCATCAAGTCTTTGACTAAAGTATGATCGTACCTGGGTGTCAACAAAGTCACGTGTTCGAGGGCTAGGCGACCATCTTCCACCGTATCGATTTTAGTAGCACCAGGTTTTTGCGATTCTGTCGGATCTTCTAACGATTCTGAGAATGTGGCTAAACGGTTAACTCCTGCTGCAAAAGCACTCAGCTTGTAAATCTGATCCACAACAATTGAAATTGCATTTAAAACCATGCTAAATGCAAAACTCGCTTGGCTAATCACTCCAAACTCTACTTCCCCAGCAAAGTAGCGCGGCGCAATTACTAACGCAGGCAGGATGATAATAATATAATCGTATCCTTGGGTAAAAAATCCCAAATTTCGCTGCCATTCTACCAGTAAATTATAATTGCGAATCGCATCAAAAAAGCGCCGCTTCACTTCCCCTGATTCTTGATTTTCTCCTCGATAAAACGCGATTGATTCAGCATTATCGCGGATGTGTACTAAACCATAGCGGAAATCAGCTTCTTTTTTAAGTTGCTGGAAGTTAAGACCAATCAATCGTTTACCAAAAAGCACCGTTACCGTTGTTCCAACAATAGCGTATGCTACTAGGATACCGGCAAGTAAAGGCGAAATTGACCAAAGAATTCCCGTGAAGGCGAATAGGTTAATTATCGATCCCAGAATAATTAACAGAAAAAACAAACTGTCCGTTGTAAACGACCTAATATCTTCAGCAACCCGCTGGTCTGGATTGTCTATTTTATCGCGTAAATTAATTTCGTAATAAGCGCGGTTTTGAAAATATCTATCTAGAAAACTATTGGTCAGCCACTGTCGCCAGTATAAACCGAGTAATTCTCTAATATATCGGTAGAAAACCACGATAGGCGTGCCGACAACAAAAACGCTGCCATAAATCCATAAAAGCCGAAAATATTCCGGAGCATCCTTTTTGGAAAGCGCCGTCATAAAATCTCGGCCTACATAACTAATAATAACGTTGAGTCCGCTAACGGCTAACGATAAGAATAGCAAAACCGCCAGCAGTCCTCTAGCTCCGCGTTTTTCTTCTGAAAACCAATAAGGCTTTGCGATCGCCCAAAATCGATTCCACAACTGTCGGTCAAATCCGCTCATGTCCTCTTCCTAAAAAAGTGGCTAAATTGTAATAATATCTCAACTGTCCAGTAAGACGCATTGGCTAAAAAAAAGTATCGAATTATACCTCATTATTGGCAAAATGGGTAGATTGTGGTGGTAAAGCACAAAAAGTCAACAACGCTTTCTGTGAAAGAGTGTAACGCAAATTTATATAAAGTTAATTTAGGATAGAAATACCTGAGAAAAGTTACTGATAAAGGAGACTACCGAGGGATTCTCCAGCAGAGAAGCGATCGCGCCCGGTAGCCTCCTAAAATAGTTGAACCCCTAAACCTCACCATCTGGTAAGAGCATGAACATTCTGAGCAATTTACTAACCCAACCAGTCCAACCCCCCCGCAGCAAACAAAAACGCAGAGGCGTTGAAATCAAGTCCCAGCGAGAAATAGAAGTAATGCGCGAGGCGGCGAAGATCGTGGCGACGGTGCTGAAAGAAATTTCCCAGATGGTACAACCGGGGATGACAACCGCCGACTTGGATGCCCATGCAGAAAAACGCATCCGCCAAATGGGCGCTACCCCTAGTTTCAAAGGCTACCACGGTTTCCCCGGCTCGATTTGCTCGAGCATCAACAACGAAGTCGTACACGGGATTCCCAGTCCCAAAAAAGTGATTCGGGCTGGAGATGTCTTAAAAGTAGATACAGGAGCCTATTACCAAGGCTTTCACGGCGACTCCTGCATCACCATCGCCGTGGGCGAGGTAACGCCGGAAGCCGCTAAATTAATTCGCGTCGCAGAAGAAGCGCTTTATAAAGGCATCGAACAAGTTAGAGCAGGAAACTATCTACTCGATCTAGCCGGTGCAATAGAAGATCACGTCAAAGCTAACGGCCTTACCGTAGTAGAAGATTTTACCGGACATGGAGTTGGGCGCAACCTGCACGAAGAACCTTCGGTATTTAACTTCCGCACCCGCGAAATGCCTAACGTCAAGCTGCGCGCCGGGATGACCCTGGCTATTGAACCGATTTTAAACGCCGGTTCCAGACACACGCGCATTTTATCGGATCGTTGGACGGCGGTGACGGTAGATAATTCCCTATCTGCCCAGTTTGAACATACCGTGTTAGTGACTGAAACTGGGTACGAAATTTTGACGGATCGGTCAAAAGTTTAAGCAACAAACCGGGTTTGTTGAGTGTCGTTAGCTAAAAAATAGGATAAATGGCATCAAAAAACCCGGTTTCTCATTACAGCGGATTGTAAGCTCGTCTAGGGAAAGCGTTA
>DNGJ01000309.1:0-12784 GCA_003486305.1 Cyanobacteria bacterium UBA11371 | reverse complement strand
ATTCCTTCGGTGTACCTCATACGTCTGCAATCCGCTATATTTGCAGATTTTTCAGCACATAGATTGTGACAGTTGGCAAACTGTCCACAAGAATTTTCCAGCGGTGATTGTTTTGATTGGACTTGAAGGTTTGCTTTCCATGACAGCGAAGCAACTGTCTGGGTAATTTCCATCTAGGACAGCATTCAGCATAGGCTGGGGGTAGAAGCTGCCTAAAATATGCTGTCAAATGAGTCAAAGCGATCCAACTCCAGGGAGACAACGCGAAGCCCTTGCACCACTGTTGCCGGAAACGATTCAGCGGGCAAGGGAAGGACTTGCCGCCGCACGGGATGCCGATGGGCGTCGCAGCGTTCGAGAAGCGCTCAAAAACTCAGAAGCGATCGCGCAAGGTCTTTTTGAGCCAAAAATCAGCGGCATTGAGCGTCGAAGAGTGCTGCGAGGAATTATCAAAACGCTTTTCCGCGTTAAAGTCGAATACCCCCACAGAATTCCTACTACACCCGCAATGCTGGCTGCTAACCATCTGAGCCACTTCGATCCGTTTCTGATTTTATCGGAAATACCCGCGCAGCCTTTCTACCACATCCTGGGCGATGCCCGTACTTTATTTAATAAGTGGTGGAAGCGACAAATTTTGCATCTAGCTGTTGGCGTTATTCCCTTGGATCGTTGGTGGAAAGAAGAACTCGCAGTTATTAATGCTGCCAACGCAGGACAGGAAGATTTAACTGAGTTGGCAGATGCGATCGCCCAAGATGTTCCAGATGGCAATAAAATCGCAGCGCTGCGCCAAATAGACCGCATCGTACAAGCAATTTTTGCTTGTGGGCATGGAATTATTCTATTTCCAGAAGGCAGGCTGGGAACCGCTGAAGGTCAGATGCGCCTGCCTTTAAAGCGCGGTGCTGCGATCTACGCCTTACGCGCCGGAGTTCCCATTGTACCCGTCGGAATTATCGGCACAAAAGACTTATATTTCAGAAAGGAATTGACGCTCAGGTTTGGCGAACCGTTAACTTTCCCCCAATCGAACCGTCCAAAACCAGAACAAGTACAAGCTGTTCTCGATGCTTTACACGCGGCGCTGATGGCTTTGTTGCCAAAAAACTATCAAGAACCCGATGAGCTAAAACTAGGACGTAACTTTCTGAATCGGATGCTTTGGTAATCGAAAATTGATAACTGGCAATCGCTATTTCTGCAAAACTATTATCGATTACCCATTACCCATTACCCCTATGAATAAAATCGATTTAGCATTTACCCCAGCCCTAGAACAAGCACGCCTCGTTCGCACCAAACAATTATCGCCCTTAGATTTGGTGGAACTTTACTTAGAACGCATTGAGCGCTTTAATCCCCAACTTGGCAGTTATTTTACCGTAGCGGCAGATCTGGCACGGGCGGATGCAGTGGCGAAAACAGAAATGCTGACAAAAGAAGAATCTGCCAATTTACCGCCTTTTTTTGGCGTGCCAATTGCAATTAAAGACTTGACCTCGGTTGCCGGGATTCGCTGTACTTATGGATCGCGGGCGCTGATGGATCAAATCGCTGCTTATGATGATGGGATTGTAACGCGCATCCGCGCCGCCGGGTTTATTGTTCTGGGTAAAACCGCCGCCTCGGAGCTGGGATCGCTGCCTTATACCGAACCAGAAGGGTTTGCACCGGCAAGAAATCCTTGGAATTTAGATTATACTGCCGGTGGATCGAGTGGGGGTGCAGCCGCCGCCGTCGCAGCGGGGTTGTGCGCGATCGCTCAAGGTTCGGATGGTGGCGGATCTGTGCGCGGTCCAGCTAGCTGTTGCGGTTTAGTCGGGATTAAACCATCGCGGGGAAGAGTTTCCCACGCACCGCTGGGCGATCGCCTCAGCGGCGTCGCCACCGACGGTGCGATCGCGCGTAACGTCGCGGATGCGGCGGCGCTTTTAGATGTCATGTCTGGCTATATTACCGGCGATCCTTACTGGTTACCCGATCCGAATCCATCTTTCCTTACAGCTGCTACCAGCAAACTTTCTGGTTCGCTAAAAATTGGTTTTACCACCACATTACCACCCCTGGGGGAAGCGGCACCTCCTGTTCAACAGGCGGTGTTGGAAACGGCGAAATTATTAGAAGGAATCGGTCACGTTGTCGAACCTGTGAGTTTGGATTTGAGCGAATTAATCGAACCGTTTAAGATAGTTTGGCAGTCAGGGGTAGCTGCATCTGGCATTCCCAAAGAAGCTTTGGGAAAAATGAATCAATGGTTGTTAGAACAAACTGGGAATGTTAGCCAGTACTTGCGTGCAGTTGCCCAGATGCAGATAATTGGACGCAAAATTGTCGCGGTTTTTGATAAGTTTGACGCCATGTTATTGCCAGTTTACATGCATCCCACGATTCGGATCGGCGAGTGGGAAAATTTAAGTCCAGAAGAAACTTTGGCAAGAATTATCAATTGGATTGCCCCTTGTCCGCCGTTTAACGCCAGCGGACAACCTGCGATCGCAATCCCTGCTACGTTTGACCAGAATGGTTTACCCATCGGCGTTCAGCTGGTCTCCCGCCCCGCCGCCGAAGCTACGATTATTGCCTTAGCAGCGCAACTTGAAGCGGCAAAACCAGGAAGCGATCGCCCTGCTTTTGCGATTGCTGGCTACTAAGTCAAATGGCTAATGGCTCATGGTTAATGGTTAATTGCTAGTGCTAGAAAAAATCAGCAATTACGCACATCGAGGTCATCACCTTTGTTTCTTCCTAGATCTCTAGTTTCCAAAGCCACGATTTTTCATAGAAACCCGGATGGGTGAGCGTAATATCATGTCCTTAAGCAATGGTATTGTATAGTAGGGGCGGGTTTTACGAGACATATTTGCTACCAGTAGGGGCGGGTAAAAATTGCATATCTCGTGGTTCCACTGAATGGGCAGGTATTACCCGCCCCTACTAGGGTTTAATAAACCCTTCCTTTGCTTAGGCTACCGATGTCACCGGACATGAGATAAGCCCTGGAAATGTTGTATTAGCCATTAGCCATTAGCAACACTAAAGGCTCAAGCGTTACTGCTTGAGCCTCTTTCAATCTCATTTAGGGCTAAAAAGACTTAGCCTCAAAGCTTAGTAGCGACGAGAAAAGTTGTCGCGGCGACGTCCACCACCACCACCAAAGGAACCTCCTCGATCTTCACGAGGCTTGGCTTTATTGACTTTCAGATCGCGACCCATCCATTCAGCGCCATCAAGGGCTTCAATGGCTGCGGTTTCTTCAGCGTCTGTACCCATTTCGACAAAACCAAAGCCGCGCTTGCGACCTGTTTCGCGATCCGTGGGAAGCTGAACCCGTTTCACAGACCCGTATTCTGCAAACACAGAAGTCAAGTCCGCTTCTGTAACTTCATAAGATAGGTTGCCTATATAAATTGACATGCTTGTCTCCAAAATTAAAAGTGTGCAGAGAGTGAGAGTTCGGAGAGAAGCCTGCCAATATTAAAACGGGAAAACTCGTCAATACTAGAAACAAACATTGCAGCCGATACTTATTCTCTTAGATGTATTGTAGCACTTTAGCAAGCTGTTTGGGTTGGCTGGCACAAGAGATTGGAGAACAAGGGTTAAACCCAGGAAAGCTGAGACATCTGAGTTTGGTGCAGTCATACGGGTGCAAACCGCAATACCAGCAATGGGTTTTATTTTCAATCAGCCTTTGGTTGTATTAATTTCACCCTGGCAGGGGGAACCATAATACTGAATCAACAAAGTGCAGGCAAATGGGGGGCACACCAATGATGCCACTGGCAGGGGATTAAATTAGCGAGCAAATCTATGCGGGAAGCCGCACCTTAGTTTATCGAGGCTGGCGAGAAGCTGACTGTATGGCTGTGGGGATCGAGTTTTTGCGTTCTGAGTATCCCAGTTTAAGCGAACAGGTGCAGTTTCGCAATCGGTACACCATTGCCACAGGAGATTCAAGCGCGTATATTCGATCGCCTATTTACCACCAAAGAAGTCGGGAAAGGAACGGGATTGGGACTGGCGATCGCTCGCCCAATTGTCACAGAAAAGCATAATGGTTCAATCGAGGTCAACTCAACGCTCGGTCAGGGTTCTGTATTTACGCTCGCACTTCCTGTAAAAAGTCAAGTTGCCATTTGAGGTAGAGAGGAAAATAATGAATGGATAGCCGGTCTTTGCAAGCTTATAGTCAGTAACTGCCATGTCTTCCACCTCGAAAAATACCGTCGATCGCGCTCAAAAGGTTGTATCAGTTTCGCGATCGCCTTCTGCCCAAAAACCCTCGAGGCTCTCCCGCAGCCAGTTGACCCGTCTGATCGTTGGTGGTACTACTATTCTCGTCAGTGTGGCAGCCTACTGGAGCTATGAGAGTGTGCGCAATCTGTTGCTTTCTAACTTAAAAGATAAAGCTTTTCTGACAGTGCAACAGAGTGCAGACGAAATTGACACCTGGATTTCCTTGAGGAAGGTAGAGGCAGAAACCCTGGCAAACAGTCCTACGGTTCAAACGATGGACTGGTCAATTATTCAGCCATATCTGAAATCAGAAGCACAACGATTAAATAGTTTCCTGGAATTGAACATCGTCACGCCGAATGGCACTTTTTTTGGGATGATCCAGGGAAAAACTAACATTAACCTTGCAGATCGTACACACTTCAAGCGGGGTATGGCTGGGCAAAGTACGGTTACAGATCCGCTCATCTCTCGCCTACATGGAAAACACGTCATCGTCTTTGCGGCTCCAATCTGGTCGGGTTTAATTCAAGATCCAACGCGAAAAACGATTGGTGTTAACAACTGCGTCATTGGCATTGAGCAACTGAGTAGAGTAATTAATGCGTTGAAATACGGGAATGGCAGTTACGCCTTTGCCCTCAACTCAAAAGGTGCAGCGATTGTGCATCCGAATCCGGCGTTGATGTCTACCTTGGAGGTGCCTGCACCCAGTTTGATCGAGTCAGATGATACTCATTTAGCAGCGATCGCGCAACAGATGGTGAATCGGCAACAGGGTATGGAATTGGTGACCATTGATGGGGTGGAAAAGTATGTTGCTTTTTTCCCCTTAAAACAAATCAACTGGTCGGTGGCACTAGCGATTCCGCGACAGAATATTGAATCCCAACTGCGACTACTCGATGCGATCGCTTTCGTTATCTTAGCCCTAGCAGGCACTCTGATCGGCGTACTGGTCTACGTGCAATCCTCCGAACAAGCTCAACTGAAAAAATCGAAAATCGCTTCTGATGTTGCGAACCAGGCAAAAAGCGAGTTTCTGGCAAATATGAGCCACGAACTTCGCACTCCCTTAAACGGCATTCTGGGTTATGCTCAAATTCTCAGCCGTTCCAAAACTTGGGGTGAAAAAGAACAGCGGGGGATTCAAATTATTTACCAGTGTGGTTCTCACCTGCTAACTCTAATCAATGATGTCTTAGATCTATCTAAAATCGAAGCCAGAAAACTGGAACTGTATCCCAAGCCGCTGCATTTGCCATCTTTTTTGCAAGGAGTGGTTGAGATTTGTCGCATCCGTGCCGAACAAAAAGGTTTAGAATTTATCTACATTCCAGATACCAATCTGCCCAAAGGAATCGCAGCCGATGAGAAACGCTTGCGGCAGGTATTGATTAACTTACTGGGCAATGCAATTAAGTTTACTGAGAAAGGTTCGGTTACGTTTAAAGTTGAAGCGATCGCACCCGAATTAGAATTATCTAAAACCCAACCGATTCGCTTTGCGATCTCAGACACAGGTGTAGGCATTGCACCGGAACAAATCGAAGCCATATTTAAACCTTTCGAGCAAGTCGGCGATCGGAAAAAGCAATCAGAAGGCACGGGATTGGGACTCGCTATCAGTACTAAAATTGTCAATTTGATGGGCAGCAAAATTGAGGTGCAAAGTCAAGCAGGAGTCGGCAGTGAATTCTGTTTTGAAGTAGAACTGCCCCTCGCTAGCGATTGGGCAAAAGATAGCAGGGTGGCGGAAGGGAAAGTACTGATCGGTTACGAAGGCAAACCCCAAACAATTTTGGTGGTAGACGATCGGTGGGAAAACCGTTCTGTACTGGTAAACCTCTTAGAACCTCTGGGTTTCTCCATTATAGAAGCTGTGAATGGTCAAGACGGTTTAGCCAAAGCAGCAGCCAATCCAGATTTAATCATCACCGACTTAGCGATGCCTGTGATGAATGGTTTTGAAATGCTGCGTCAGATTAGAAATACACAAACTCTGAAACATTTTAAAGTTGTGGTCTCCTCAGCTTCTGTGGCAGAAATCGATCGACAAATGAGCCTAGATGCTGGAGGGGATGAATTTCTACCAAAACCCGTACAGACAGAGGAATTGTTTGATCTGCTGCAAACCCAGTTAAATTTGACTTGGAAATATCAAATCGAACCCAGACCCAACTCCGAAACCAATGATGCCGCTGTCAAGGAAATAGAAATAAAAACCCCTGTTTCTTCTATTGAAACTATTCCCAATGCAGAGGAGTTACAACATTTACTAAATTTAGTTAAGCGAGGCTTGATCAAAAAATTAATTGAGCAAGTCAACCGGCTCGAAAAAATTAATCCAGCTTACCAGCCATTTTTGCAAGAAGTCATGCAACTTGCCAAAAATTTCCAGATGGACAAGCTAGAATCATGGCTAGAAAAACACATTAGTTAAAAGCCCAAATAGCCGCAGTTAAATTTAAGTAGTTAAATAGGACGGCAATCTCTATGCTCTCCCAAGACTCTGAATTAATTCTGATTGTTGACGATACACCGGCAAACTTGGAAGTCATTTCCGATACGCTGAGTGATGCCGGGTTTGAGGTAGCGATCGCTCCCAGTGGCGAACGAGCATTCAAGCAACTGCAATTGCAATTACCCGATTTGATTCTGCTAGATGTGATGATGCCCATCATGGACGGGTTTGAAGTCTGTCAGCAATTAAAAGCGAATCCCATCACCCAGGATATTCCGGTAATTTTTATGACTGCTCTCTCAGATACCGAGAGCAAAACTAAGGGATTTGAATTAGGAGCCGTAGACTACATTACCAAGCCATTTCAGGAAGCGGAAGTGCTAGCGCGAGTGAAAACTCATCTACAATTACGACGCTTAACCAAAAACCTAGAACAACAAGTTGCTCAACGAACCTCTGAACTGAATCGGGCATTACAGGCTTTACAATCTTCTCAATTACAATTAGTGCAAAGCGAGAAAATGTCAGCACTAGGCAATTTGGTTGCGGGGATCGCTCATGAAATTAACAATCCGCTTGGGTTCGTGAATGGCAATGTAAATCATATCGAAGAATATACTAAAGATTTATTAGGGTTGCTCGATCTATATCAACAACATTATCCCCAACCAATCGATGCTATCCAAGCAGAAGAGGAAGCGATTGACCTAGACTATCTGCGAGAGGATTTGCCCAAACTGATTCGCTCGACTCAGGAAGGTATTAAACGCATTACAAACATTAGCACCAGTTTGCGAACTTTTTCTCGCGCTGATAGCGATCGCCCGATTCCCTTCAACTTGCACGACGGGATTGATAGCACGCTGTTAATTCTCAAACATCGCCTCAAAGCTAACGAAACTCGCCCAGAAATCGAAGTCATTACCAACTACGGTCTAATTCCTAAAGTAGAATGCTTTGCTGGACAATTAAATCAGGTGTTTATGAATATTTTGGCAAATGCGATCGATGCAATCGATGAATTTTTATTAAATGAAAAAACAAATCAAAAAAAGAGAAATGGTAAAATTCACATTCACACCGAACTTTTAAATCGCTCGGTGATGATTCGGATTAAAGATAATGCGCTCGGAATGTCGGAAGAAGTGAAAGCCCGAATTTTCGACCATTTATTTACAACCAAGGGAGTTGGCAAGGGAACGGGATTGGGACTTGCGATCGCTCGCCAAATTGTCACAGAAAAACACAATGGCTCAATCGAGGTCAACTCAACACTCGGTCAGGGGTCTGAATTTATTATCACGCTTCCTGTTAACACTCAAGTTGCAAGTTGAAGATATAATGGCTGCTCAAATCAAAACCTGGCAAGCATGGGTTCTGCCTCGCTTAGCACAGAGACTTTCAAAACAGCAAAGGCAAATATGCCTACTAACGATCGATTCCCCCATTTTTGGCGATAGAGTTCCTTGGTTTGGATTGTTGGTTAGTTGGGGCGGCGATCGCATCAGACTCGTTAATCAAGCTTCCATTTTACATACCAGTATTTCATACTATGTTAATTTTAACCTATTTTTAGCCTAAAATCTGAAACTTTTAAATACATAAACTTGGTTTTTGTGATATATTGCATAGCAATACTAATTGCTGCGTGAGATAAACTTAGCAAGATAATTTTCCTGTCCTCGTGGAGAGGAAAATGAAGATAAGGGTAAAGCAGCTTGGAGTCACTTATGTAGACCAGCAAGTAGGGCTGGATAGAGCCAGATAAGCCATTTTATTGATGAGGTTGAGTATTTATGCAAATTCAAGCGTTGGAAATCCAGGTAGGCGATCGCATCATTGCTTACTGCAACAACAAGAGGCAAATCTGCACGGTGCGAAGCATCATAGACCCCGATCAAAACAATATCACGCTATCAGTATTCACAGCTGACCATTATCGCAGTTCCATATTGCGCGTAGTGCGGTTTCGGCGGGATGCTTTAGTGGATTTGGCAAGCTAAAAGTTGATCTGCAAACTTAGTCGCTCTTGTTGCCCTTTTCCGCGCTTAAGGAGTAACTTACCTGGTGTGACGGCGGACTCGATGACTGCTGCTGGTACAAGGTGATGCGTCGTTCTCGCACGGTATCGAGGGCAATTTGCCAGATGACGCGAAATGATTGGAAAGATTCTTCAGAAATGACATCTTTGTTGAGGTCATTTACCGCAGATGTCAGCAGTTTTAGCAGGTCTTCCGTTTTTGCTTCTAGTTGTTTTAGATCGTTGGTTTTTGGCACTTCATTTAATAGGTTAATCACCTTGCTACTGTACTCATCTGCGGCATTTTTCTGGACTCGTTCTAGCATCCGCTTTATTTGTATACCCCAAGACCACAACAAAAGCACAATAGTTAATATCAACGCCAAAACATCGGCGTTTTCTTGCACGAAAGAAGGTTTATCTCGATCGTAGTAAGCTTGCGCTCCAGGGTGAATTGGTGTGCCGATTCCGCTATCTTTGGATGGAGGATTAATGTTAGCTACCAGTGGTTTTATATCTTGTTGAGGAATTGCATCTGCCAATTCTTGGCGATGTTCCATTAGTACATTCGTGATGCTGCGAATTACCTCTGTATCCACTTTCTCATGAGCGAGAAGAGTTCTCTGCACTTGCACCGTCTCTAAATCGATGGCGGGAATAGGTGGATTGCCTCGATAAGCTCCTTGAGGAATAATGCCCGCTTCAAACGCCGGATATTTAATTTTCATCGCCGCAGCTTGTGGAATTGGCACTAATCGGGCGCTGCCATTTTCGACTAATTGCAAGATCGATTGATTCGCTAACGCCCGGACTCGAAAGGCAGCATCTGCTTGATTGCTGAGAAAGGCTTCGTTAGCAGCTACTTCGGTTTCTCCTACGAAGATGAAATCAGATTCTGCTAATCCAAAATGACCGGCTACATGTAGAAATGAGCGAAATTGTCCCCCAGTTTTTGGCAGTGCAATTCGCTTGCCTTTTAGATCTGAGAATTGATTTATCTGGGAGGTACTGGGAACGATTAACTGGAATTTATCGGTATATAAAACTGCGATTAGGCGGCTTGAAGCAGCGACTGAAACATCAGCTTGAGCGGTAGCAAGTTGCGCTTTATTTTGCTCCAATTGCTCGATATTTTCTGCTGTTCCGCCAGTTTTGATGACTTCAATTTCAATGTTGGGATAATATTTTTCTACCACTTGCTCGATGGCTTTGCTGATGATGTAGCTTTCGCCTTGCATTGCACCAGCAGCAAGTTTGAGTCGATGTACTTTTGTGCGATCGCTAATTTGCATCGCCACGATTGCTACAAAGCCCAGACTTACCAGAACTAAGCTTGCTACACCCAGCTTGGCAAGGTTGGCGCTAGCTAGGAAGCTGAGGAGTTTTGCTTGAGATCTCTGCCGGGAAGTTTGCGGGGGTTGAGGTTTCGTCATACGGGTGCATCTAATTTTGACGACCAACTAATAACTCAAGTTGCTAGTTATCTCGCCAAGAGTGGCTAATAGCTAATGGCTAATGGTTAATGTCAGCAAGAATCTTAAATTAGCAATTAGCAATTAGCAATTAGCAACACCGCAGTTTATAACTAGCCACTTGCGTTAATACATTAATCTTAATCGATTAAGGTTAAGATTTCGCAATCCCTCCCAGGGCGGCTACTATTTTTTCCCGTTCATTAACCGCTGCTGTGCTTCGGCGGTAATTTCGGCTTTGGACTCGGCGACAACATCCCAAAACATTTCTCCAGCTTCTGCTACTGCTCCCTGGCTTTTTTCGTATAAATTTAGACTGGTTTTAATTGCTGCTTTGAGAATTGGTTTGCCAATTTTGGCAACGGCGGGTAATACAATCGGCGCTAAAGCAACCGCACCAATTCCGATTAAAATTGCGCGATCGCTTGCTAAGTTGCGGACGTTTTGGAGGGTTTGATTTAGTTTTACTTGGCTACCTTTTGCTGACATAATTTTGTCGATTGGTAATTGCTAATTGCTAATTGCTAATTGTTCGCTTTGGCGGGGCGGGTTTAGTTTAATTGTCTGTTGGAGTTGTGAGGTTATTGGTGAAACCCGCCCCTACAATTGATTGGTTTCTATTGGTGGATCGCGGTGCATTAGGGGACGTAACCCATTTAAACCTGCTGCGATCGCCGAACCGTTATGCACAACCGTTGCTGCTAATGGATGCAGTCCCACAGTCGATGCAATTCCCAAGGCGGCTACATTGGGAGTGACTGCTAGACCGATATTTTGCTTGATGACTCGTTTGGTTTGACGAGCGATCGCAAAGGCATCTAGCAAGCTAATTAAATTATTACTCATTAACACTACATCCGCTGTTTCCCTCGCTACTTCTGAACCATTTCCGAAAGAAATAGAAGCATCTGCATAAGCAAGTGCTACCGAGTCGTTTAATCCATCCCCTGTAAATGCGACAGTTTTACCTGCTGCGTGCAATTGTTGGACAACGGTGGCTTTTTGTTCTGGAAATGCTTCGGCGTGAACTTGTTCTAGGGGAATACCGAGTTCTTTTGCCACTGCGATCGCTCTTGGTTTTGTATCCCCAGTTAATAGGTGAATTTCCATGCCATATTCGGTTTGCAATTTTTCGATTACTGCTTTACTTTCAGCGCGCAACGGATCGGTGTATTGAATAATTCCTTGAAATTCTCCGTTAACTGCTACATACAATAAAGAACCGCGAGCGGAAATCTGACAGCTAAAGTTTTGAGGACAATTTGTACTCGTACACAGATGCGGTTCGTAAAGACAAATTAGTTCTATTCCCGATTTTTGTAAGAAGCGATCGCTTCCCACCAATACTTCTTGCTTTTCTATTTCTGCACGCACTCCCAAACCAACTTCATATTCCCATTTTCCCCTGGGTAATATGTTCGCGCCTTGTTTTTCTGCATAGCGCATGACTGCTTCGGCGACGGGGTGAGTCAGGCGCTGTTCGGCAGATGCTGCTAATTCTAAAACTCTGGCAGCAGACAGTTTATTGGTTACGGTTTCGACTATGACAACTGCCACATCTCCTTGCGTCAAAGTGCCGGTTTTATCAAACACAATTGCATCGACTTGCGCTAATTTTTCCAACGCGCGTCCGCTGCGAATTAAGACGCCGTGGCGGGTGGCGTGGTTCAATGCGGCTAAATAAGTCGTTGGTAAAGAAACTCGAATTCCGGTAACAAAATCGAGGGTTAAAATTGCTGCTGCTCTGGCTGGATTGCGGGTAATTGCTAACATAATTCCTGCTAAAATTAAAGCAGGTACAACCGCTCGGTCTGCGATTTCTGCCGCATAATTTTCCATGCGGGTATCGTGAACGGGAGCTTGTTGTACTAATTGAATGCTCGCTCCGGCACGAGTCGCCGCGCCGACTCGTTCGGTTTTAATGTAAATTTCTCCGGTTCTCACTAAGGTTGAGGCATAAACTTGTTGTCCAATTTCTCGGACGACGGGCATGGATTCGCCTGTGAGTTTTTGCTGGTCAATTAATGCTTTTCCGCGCAAAATTGAACCGTCTACAGGGATTTGTTCTCCTGGATATACGATGACAATATCTCCAGGTTTGACTTCAGTCGCTGGAATTTGTTTTTTCTGTCCGTCGGTTTGTTCTACCCAGGCATAATGGGCGAGAGAATTGAGTAAATCGTCTGCACGATCCTGGGAAACTCTGGCGGTGCGATCGCGTATAATATCCCCAATTTCATGCAAGGTCATGACTAGCGCTGGCGTGACTAAATTCCCCTGCAATGAAGATAGGCTAAGCGCCATCATATCCAGGCAATCTATATTTAATCGCCGTTCGACTGCAAGGCTGTTATAAGCGCGTTTTGCTACTGGAAATGCTGCCGCTGCTAAAGTGCCTGCAATCAAAGGTTTGGGAATCGGAAATCTCAATCCCAGTAGAGCTAAAATAGTGGCAAAAGCCGGTAATTTTAGTTCGTTCCAATCGCTTTTTTCTGAGTTTTGAGTTTGTAGGGGCGGGTTTTCCTGAGAGATCTGGCTGCCTACAGATATGTCTGATAAACCCGCCCCTACGTGCCCATTTCCGACAAA
>DNGJ01000509.1:1087-8522 GCA_003486305.1 Cyanobacteria bacterium UBA11371 | reverse complement strand
ATTACTCTATTGCTATAGAAAAGGAACTGCTAAAATTTTTGGGGATCGGTCCTTTTTGATAAATTCAATGAGACAAGCGCAACCTGTACCGCAAGAAGTTGTGCAACAAGTGGCTGAATACTTCAGCATTTTGAGCGAACCAATGCGCCTTCGGCTGTTAAACTTACTTCGCAATGGCGAGAAATGCGTCCAAGAGCTAGTAGATGCGACGCAAACGAGTCAAGCGAACGTTTCCAAACACTTAAAAGTGATGTTGCAGGCGGGTATCCTCAGCCGCCGCAGCGAAGGCACCTCCGCCTTCTACAAGGTGGAGGATGAGTTAATTTTTGAGCTGTGTAACCTGGTATGCGATCGCCTAGCAACTCGCATCGAACAACAAGCCCGTCACTTTCGTGATTTTAGCCTCGCCAGCAAACAATAGTTGGGTAATGGGTAATTGGTAATTGGTAATTGGTTGGAGTCTATACTTGTCAGTTAACCCATTACCCATTACCCCTAAAGCTGAAAATCTGCGTCAAAACTTTGGCGAGTCATCGGTTGGTCGATGGTCAAACCTTCACCGCCTAACTCTGTCAGGGGTTTCCCCTCGACAGATATATACACTTTGGCTTTGGGGTTTAAACTGGTTGCGGTGTAAATAACTTGTCCCAAGCGGCTTTGCATCGAAGCCGTACCGCCGCCGCTCGTGAATTCTTTGGACAAATCCACGGATACAGTATCATTTTTAACCGCCAAGCTGCGGAGTTTGGTTCCCTGGGGAATGCTGGAAGAAACACCCGCATCAGCACCCGTAGATCCCGATAACAAGCGGTTAAACGCTTCTTCTAAAGACTCTTTTGGATTTTGGTTTGTCGTCTTGGTTGACGCTACTGGGCGACCAACCAGCTGTATCTTATTATCTTGAGCTTCAACTAAATAAACTTGAGCCGTCTGCTGTTGTTCTTGCTGGACAGGGGACGGAGTGGGAGTATTATTTGTTACCGTCTGGTTTTCCCTTCCACAACCAGTAACTAAAGCCAGGGTTACGACACCCGCAATCACACCGCGAGGGATACGACAGAGTAGTTGTTGTTGCATCATGGTTCTCCTTCAAAATTAGCAAACTGCGTGTGAGGAGACCGAAATCGAGCTATGTTATGAAAACGGCTAGTTGTTGACCTTCTGGAGCGAAGGCGAGGGCAAAACTCGTACAAACGCCGCGATCTCCAATTGATCTGGATTTATCTTTAATTGTAAAAGCCTTGCTGTAATTCCGGACTGTTCCAATTGACCAAGATCGAACTGTTCGGTTAAACTCTGGCTTAACGGGCCAAGCAGAAAAGAGGGGATCTCGTTATTATCAATCGATGCACTTGGCTCGATTAATTGCAACCGTCGCCCCGATACAAAAGCTATCCCAGACTCAAGTCTAATCGGTAATTTCCTCCCATCGGCTGCATCGGTTGTTTGGGTTTCGCCCTCCTGCTGTAACTCTACCTGGAACCGCAGGCGATTGTTTTCCAAAAATTCTACCCTGGGATTGACGAAAGTGTAGCGTTGCGAACCTTGATTTAAAAAAGCACCAGCATAGCGCGTTACCAAGTTCTGCAACACAGCTTTGATTCTGGGTGTCTGTAAAGCTTGGTTGATATCCGCTTCGGTTAAAACCAATCGCACCCCAGCTTGCAAAGGTTGGCGTAAAGCTGCGGTAGGCAACTGTCCCCGCTGTCTCAGACGCTGTATATTAACGTCAACGGGGTCGGTTTCCAATTCTAATGCAGCGATGCGAGCTTCGGGGATCAGCCACAATCCGCGTCCAGCAATTCGCACCCGTTCTAGTTTACCTTGCACCAACTGATAGCTGGGAACGTTGTCTACTCGGACTTGTAATTGTTCTACCCTGTCAAACTGGGAACGGATGCTATTTTTAGCAATACTCTCGACGAAAAACCCAGCCGTAGATAGCAGACCAAATACCGCAGATAAAAAATAGGTAATGAATTCCATTGGTAATGGCTAATGGCTAATTGCTCATGGCTCATTGTTAATTGTTATTGGTTTTTTGGCAATTAGCCATTGTTAAGGATAAATTTTACAGATGTAGGGGCACGGCGTGGAATAATTTTTGGTTTATATGGGAAGGTCTTCTAATGCCGTGCCCCTACTTTAGGATATTGCTGCCTCGATCCACTGCTTGAGCGTGGATACTACTTCCTCAATCGGAATTTCTTGGGATTTGTGGGTAGCGCGTTCGACGATTTCCACTTTACCCGATTGCAGCGATCGCCCGGTGACAATCCGGTAAGGTATCCCAATCAAGTCGGCGTCTTTAAACTTTACACCCGCCCGCTCGTTGCGGTCATCGAGCAGGGTTTCCACTCCGGCTTGATTGAGTTCGGTGTAAAGTTTATTACCAACCTCCATTTGTTGGGCGTCGGATACGTTGGGGATGCAGATAATCGCGTGGTAGGGTGCGATCGCTACAGGCCAAATTATCCCATCTTTGTCGTAAGATTGCTCCACCGCCGATTGTGCTAACCGCGACACGCCTACCCCGTAACAACCCATGATCAAAGGCAATTCTTCCCCTTGTTCGTTGGTGTAGGTAGCGCCCATTGCTTTCGAGTATTTTGTCCCCAGTTGGAAGATATGACCGACTTCGATCCCGCGGGCGCTAACTAGGGTTTGAGCCTGGTCGTGCGTGGAGCGATCGCCGGGTCGAGCCTTCCGTATATCTACTACCAACTCTGGTAACTTAAATTGCTCTCCCCAATTCGCACCCACTACGTGATAGCCAGACTCATTAGCACCAGTGACAAAATGCTTTAAATCAACCGCAGTTTTATCAACTAACCGCAAAAACTTGGGCGCAATTTGCCCCTCGTTCCCACGGATCTGCCTGGGAACGCTAGGATCTGAGGTAATATAATCATCTGCGATATCTGGTGCAATATAGCCCAAAGGTAAAGACTTCGCCGCCCATTTTTGCTGTGCTTCCGCATCGGGTACTTGCAGAGCTAAAACCGTTTTAGCATTGTATCGCTCTGCTTGCCGGACTAACTCATTTTGCAGCTTAACATCATTAACTTCTTGGTCGCCGCGAATGCTGACCAATACCAGCACCGTCGTCCCGTTGTCATAAACAGCTTGGTAAAGCACATTCTTGACAACTTGAGTCGGGGAACATTTAAGGAATTGGCAGAGTTTTTCTATCGTTTCGGTTCCCGGAGTTTCCCGTTTTTCATAACTATTAAACGGCGAAGGTTCTGCATCTGCTGGTAACGAAACCGCCTTTTCTACATTTGCGGCATACTTGCCATCTTCGGTGTAGAGAACCTCATCTTCTCCCGCATCTGCGAGTACCATAAATTCTTGCGAACCAGACCCGCCAATTGCGCCCGAATCTGCTTCAACTGCGCGGAATTTTAAACCAGAACGCCGCAGCATATTGCTGTAAGCTTGATTCATATCCTGATAAGTTTTTTTCAGGCTTTCCTCATCGGCGTGGAAAGAATAGCCATCCTTCATGATGAATTCGCGCCCTCGCATTAAGCCAAATCTAGGGCGAATTTCATCGCGGAATTTTGTTTGAATTTGATACAAGTGCAAAGGTAATTGCCGATAAGAACGAATCATTTCCTTAGCGACAGTTGTAATTACCTCTTCATGAGTCGGACCAAGACCCAATTCCGTCTCGCGCCGGTCTACGAGGGCGAACATAATCCCCTCAGCCTTAGTATAAGTATCCCAACGCCCCGATTCTTTCCACAACTCAGCGGGTTGTAATTGGGGCAGGAGACACTCTTGCGCCCCCGTCGCGTTCATTTCTTCCCGGACAATTTGGGAAACCTTTTGCAGCACCCGCCACATCAGGGGCAGATACGCATAAATACCGCTACCGATGCGACGGATATAACCTGCACGCAGCAGTAATTTATGACTGGGAATCTCAGCTTCTGCTGGATCTTCCCGCAGCGTGACGAATAACATTTGAGACAGTCGCATCGTTTCTTCTCTTCCTTTTCCCGACGGGTTGCTTGCTTTCCCAGTTTAGAACATTCAAGGGTTCAAATCTTGCAATTTCACCGTTTCAAGCCTTTGTCGCCCTTGTCTGTAGGAGCGTAGTTTAACCCGCATATCTGTCTCTCTGCAAGATATCTCGTTAAAGTGCGCTCCTACTATGGATAATCTACCGGACAGGATATAAATCCGCCTTTTAGTCTTGGCTTGCCATTGGCTTGGCTGTGAACCGTAGTTTATGGTATCACCTAATTAATCTATATTTTACGCCCAGCCTACTCAAAAGATTGATATTATGGCAGTTTATCAAGACCGCGAAGCGTTCATTCCCTATCGTCGTTCTGACCTGATCGAACTTTGCGTGCAAGACGGTCAGTTAGCAG
This sequence comes from Cyanobacteria bacterium UBA11371, assembly GCA_003486305.1. Lineage (GTDB taxonomy): Bacteria > Cyanobacteriota > Cyanobacteriia > Cyanobacteriales > Aerosakkonemataceae > Microseira. The sequence goes on along the minus strand of DNGJ01000509.1, from coordinate 4,140 downwards.
CCGCAGATGTGGCAAAATTCCGCAATTTTTGCGAAATCTTGTCTGCCTATTACCATTTTAATTTACATCAAAAATTAGAATCATTAAAATCTAATTACGATCCGTTTAATCCGGATGCCGATACCAAATATATAAATCAATTGACTGCCGACACAAAGGCCAATATGGAAGGTCAGCTTGTGACTGTTTTTGCCAATATCCTAACTCAAGCAAATTATTTGCATTTAAACAAAAGAATGTTACGATCTGCTTTGGATAAAAAGTCATTAATTGACTTAAAAACCCAGATTGATTTTGCCGACTTTGACCAGCTAGTTTGCTACTACAGAGGGGACAGAACGCAAAAAATTACAATCAAAAAATTATGGAAAAATGTAGAAAAGACGATTGAGGTATTGGAACGGGTAGTATTGTTGCTAAAATTCAAAAATACCAGATATTTTGAGGCGAAAAAGATCCCGATTAAAAAACTTAATTTTAAACCGGGTAAAATATACGTTTACTTTTACAAAAACATCCCTAAATATGACCTAGAGTTGTTATTTCCCAACATTAAGCTCAGCATGACATGGAAAGATCGTCTTCTGTTTGGCATTCCAGCTATTGGCGCTGGTATTCCGCTCATACTCAAAATCATACCTGAATTGTTAGCGATCGCAGCGGTAATATTATTTGTCTTTTTCGGTCAGTCGAGCCTGGTAAAATATATCAAAGAAGAGCAAGTCCGTAATATTATGCCCATGCTGGTGGCTTTGTTGTCGCTAATTGTTGGCTTGGGCGGGTTCGCCTTCCGGCAATATAACAATTATAAGAACAAGAAAATCAAGTTTCAAAAAGATATAACAGATACTCTGTTTTTCCGAAATTTGGCTAATAACGCTAGCGTTTTTGGAGCTTTGATTGACGAGGCGGAAGAGGAAGAATGTAAAGAAATTATCCTAGTATATTATCACCTGATCGCTAGCCAAACACCTCTAAATCCGGAACAATTGGATGACCGAATAGAGGCATGGATGGAGGAAAAATTTGGGACGAAAATAGACTTCGATATCAATGGTCCGCTACGCAATCTCCAAGCAATACGCGGCAAAATAGTCAAAGATGGAGAAGCAGAAGCTAGTATGCCAGAAATACCGCTACTGACTTACGATAACCAGGGATTTTGTCAAGTTCCCTCCCTAGACGATGCCAAGACAATTGTAGATTACGTTTGGGACAATGCCTTTCTCTACGCCAAATGATGATTTGCTCTTGGGATGGTATACCATAAATTGGGGAGAAAATATGATAATTTTTTTTAACAGAGGTGGGAATCGCTGATGCTCACCGTACACATATGTGAAAGCGCTTGCACAAACGCACCCGCGCCTTAGTCCGCAGATTAGCATTTACAATGCAGATCCTTCTCCTTGGTCAGCAACAAGTCTATGGGCGAAGTTCAACAATTCCTGACGTTACTTAACCCAAGTTGCTGGTTATAACTATTATGGGGCTTACGCATTGCTAATCGCTAATAGCTAATTGCTCATGGGAATATTTTTCGTTCATACCATTAGCCATTAGCTATTAGCAGCCCTAAAAAGATAACTAGCAACTTGAGTTACTGAAGGAAAGACCAAGATAGCAAGGCTTTGGATTAAGGACTACCATTATGCGGTATCTTGCAGAAGTCCAAAAAATAGGAACGCTTGGCAGTAAAACACAACTCAAACTGTTAGCTTATCAGGAAAGCGAACAGATTTGGATTCCCGTATCCGATGAAGAGACAATTTTATCCGAGACAGCTAATAAGTACAAAGCTGGTGCTTTTGTGCTAGTTGAATTGAACAAAAACAAACAAGTCCGACAAATTGAACAAGCAGCACGTCCTTTAATTGGCATTTTGCAAAGTTATGCCAATTTACCGAAAAAGTTACAGCGCCTAGAAGAAGAAATAGCACTGTGGCAGCAGTCTTACTCCGAACAGAAAAAAATGCTGACGCGGCGTAGTGTAGCACTGCAAAATCGAGAACAACAGTTGAAACAACAAAAAAAAGATTTTAACCACAAGCTAGAGCAACAACGCGAGCAACTTGACAGCGTGTGGGATGACTTAGCTCGACTGCGCCAACAGTTAAATATCGATCGTCAGAAGCTAACGCAAACTTTGCAGCAACTGTAAAACATGTTGTGTTGCTGGTGCGTTACACTTCGTTAACGCACCCTACATTTTAAGAATAACTAAACTCAACAGATCTATTCCCTACGACTTGGGGCGCACCCGCTACCAAACGCAGATCGTCGCAGTAAACAGATAGCCAAGGTTGACCTAAATTTAAACTAGAAAAAGGACTTTCAGCGGGGACTACCAATTTGCTGTTAATCAACCCCAAACGAGATTCAAATTCACCTTTAAACAACAGTAAATCTGTACCCAAACTACTCAAAACTGGGCCGCTTAACGGTATTATCGGCAACCCAAAACTTGGCTGACTGTAAGTGAGGCTGCAAAGTTGTTGATTTCCTTGGCGGACGGTGACATTAGACTCCTCTCCCTTCAGCCAATTAAACTCAGCTAATTCTTTTGGTAGACCCCAAATTTCTCGACCGCCTGCTACAGAATCGGAATTATCGACATAAATATGGGACACCCAACCACCTATTTTGCCGGAATAGTTCACCACGCCAGCAACAACAATTAATTCGTTGTATTCGAGGACCGAACCTAATCCGTAGGAGGATACATAAACCCCGCCTAGAGTTTTTCCAGGCCATACAGGAATAATGTCTAATTCTTTGGGAATAAAAGGACGCGCTCTGTCAATATCGATTAACTGTAAAGTTTGAATTGCGTAGCCTTTGAGCGTCCACGGTGCTTGTGGATATGACATTTAAAGATTCTCCCGCTAACCCTTTTCCCTTTTTAGCGTAAGGGATGAAACAGATAATCTGTCAAAAGGTGAAAATATTGTGCTAGCTAAACTCATTAATATTTCATATGATGTCTGGTAGATTACTCATAATTACCAGCCGGGACACGGCACGATTAACGTTATTTGTTTGTCCGAGATATC
>DNGJ01000509.1:0-857 GCA_003486305.1 Cyanobacteria bacterium UBA11371 | reverse complement strand
GCCGTGTCCCTACGCAACGACTGGGTTAGGTTTTTTTATTATCGGCAATTCAACGGACATCATATCATCTCAACTAAAGCGATCGCAAAAAAGAGAAGAGGAGAATGCGATCGCATCCCCCTCTTCCCTAGTAGGGGCGAAGCATTTGCGTAAAAATATTTCCGGTTTACCGACAACATAACAGCGCAAATGCTTCGCCCTTACAGCGTAAAAATATTTCCGGTTTACCGACAACATAACAGCGCAAATGCTTCGCCCTTACACGCCATTAGCTAATGACTATTTAGTTTCCGAGAATTCGGCGTCAATCACATCATCGCCGCCGCCAGAACCACCCGTGGGGCCAGCGCCACCAGCGCCACCATCGCCACCGGGTGCAGCACCGCCGCCAGCTTGTTGATAGATGTTGCTACCAATGCTGTACAGGGTTTGTTGCAGTTCGGGCATCAAAGTCTTGATGCGTTCGTCGTCTTCTTTGGCAACGGCGTCTTTCAAGTCTTTGATCAAACCTTCTGCCTTGGTTTGATCCGCAGCGGGAACTTTATCTCCCAGTTCTTTGAGCTGCTTCTCGGCTTGATAAGCCAGAGAGTCGGCTTGGTTCTTGCGATCGATCTTTTCGCGACGTTCCTTGTCTGCGGCGGCGTTGCGTTCGGCTTCTTTAACCATGCGTTCAACGTCATCTTTAGGCAAGGTAGAAGCGCCGGTAATGCTGATCGATTGTTCCTTACCAGTTCCCTTATCCTTGGCGGTAACGTTCAGGATACCGTTGGCGTCGATATCGAAGGTGACTTCAATTTGGGGTACGCCACGGGGTGCGGGAGGAATGCCATCCAAGCGGAAAGTACCCAGACTCTTGT
>DNGJ01000520.1 GCA_003486305.1 Cyanobacteria bacterium UBA11371 | reverse complement strand
GCGGGTTTAGATATTTTAACTGAAGGTGGCACAAGGGATAATCCCGTGCTATCTACGGTAAAAGATGGCGTAGGTATGATGGCGGGGACTTCCGTTGCAGCAGCGAGGGCGACGGGTGTAGCGTCTTTAGTATGGGCGGCTAATTCCGATCTTAGTTACAGGCAAGTTATTGATATTCTCGAATTGACGGCGGTGGATGTGAAAACGCCGGGATGGGATGCAGAAACGGGCGCTGGGTTATTAAATGCAGTAGCGGCGATCGAATTAGCGAAGAAAACAACACCGCAAGATTATACACCTACTCCTTGGGCAACGCCATTGACTTGGGGTGGTGAGGGTTTAGTTACGCCTGTTGAACGTGCTGTAAGTGGGGGAAATTCCTTAGCCACAGCTGCGGTGCAACCCTCGCCTAACTTCACCGATAACGATAGGGTAGATGTGAATAATCGCGAGAAGTATTACAAAATTACTATTGATCAACCGGGTTATCTAAGCTATACACTCACCCGTACCAATGGAACGGAGTGGTTGCCATCTATAGAGCTGCTGAGAACAGATGGTAAACCAATATCACATCAATTTTCTTCTTCTTACTCCAAATTATCCTATGTAGGTGCAGGTGCAGCAAATGGAGGTGGAGATTCCAGTTCAACCCCAGTTTCAATTACCAACAAGATGTTTGTCGATCCTGGGACATACTATTTTAAAGCGAATCTTGTTGATTCTAGTTATGTAGAAACAAATCCGATCGATCCACCTACTCTTCAGTACACTACGGCTCAGAACTATAACCTATCTACCCAATTTATTCTCGATCAGCCTGCTAATTTTTCAGGTGCGGCACAATTCAGAACTCCTTCAGGGGTAACTGCGGCTCAACTGAACACTTCGGATCAGCTTAACTATAATCCGACTAATGCTACGCAACAAAAAGTCAGTTATTCGCTAGATGTCAACGAGCCTGGGAATTTAAGCCTTAAAATTGATTCATCTGTTGCCGACAGGATTGTTCTACAAGTTAAGAAACTGGTAGGAATTGAAGGTGAAAATGGTGCTGGAGAAGTTTTATTAGATACTAAGTCTGTTGCGCTTGATTTGTCTCAACCAATAGAGTTAAAAAATCTCAACAAAGGGCGTTATCTGGTGGAAGTTCTGCCTCGTCCTTCTTGGGATAGTTTGAATGGGACATGGATCAAGCAGCCATATACACAGCCTTTTACAATTAATGGCGTTTTTTCGCCAATTACTGCACAAACTGAGCAACTACCAACAGTTCCATCGATAAGTCAACCTAGCGAGCAAAATATTGGTATTCTCAACGGTATTAAAACATTAAATAGTTTCGTAGGTAATACCAAATCCTATGACAACTATACATTCACAATTAGTGAACCGAGTACCTTTAAACTCAAGTTAGATGGGTTAAATGCCAATGTTAGGGTAGAGCTTTTAGATAAGAACTCTACCTTATTCAATGCTTCGGTTCCTAATGAGGCTAGCTATAATTACAGCTTAATGCCAGGAACTTATGCGGTTAAAGTTCAGCCTGCAAGTGCCGAAGATCAAACTCAATACAGACTTAGTTTGTCAGCCAATAGTCTTGTCCGGGATCTTGGAGTTCTTCCGAATACAAAAACAGTTAGCGAAAGCTTAAATGATAATGCTCCCTGGCACTTCTATCGATTCCAATTAAATAACAACAGCATTTTCCATACAACTCTTAATAATGGTAGTGAGTTTAACCAGGTGGACTTGCTAGATACTAATTACAATTTGATGGGGGTAATCAATAATCCAAAAACATTAAATTCTGGCACGTACTATGCACGAGTAAACTCATTCATTGGAGCTAGCAATAGTTACAACTTGAACCTGCAAGCTACGCCGACAAACCGCTTTGATAATGCAGGTAATAATATATGGCAAGCCCGTGATATTGGTACGCTTATTGGGACTCAGACTTTCACTGACTTTATCGATAGCACTGACCTAACCGACTTCTATCGCTTTACCATCAATGATAATAGTAGTTTCAATTTTAATTTGAGCGCCCCCGATCGAGATGCCAGTGTAACGCTGTACAACAGTGATGGGAGCTGGGCTGATAGTGCTATCAAATACAGTATTCCTGCTGGCGGAATTAACAAAAACTTGAAAGCTGGCACTTATTATGTACAGATTGTAGGCGGAATTTCTCCAGACTTCAATTACAACTTGAGCCTATCTGCGGCTACACTTGCTCCCTCGGATAATGCAGGGAACAGCTTAAACTTTGCCCGTAACATTGGGACTCTCAACGGTACTCAAACCTTCAATGATTCTATTGGTGACATTGACACCAATGATTACTACCGCTTTGATTTAAAAGAACGGAGTAATTTGCGCTTACAGCTAGATGGATTGAACGCTGGAGTGAATTGGGAATTAGGAGTAATTGATAGCAGCACAAATACGCCAACTCGCTTAAATGTAAGTAATGATTATCGACTTAATACACTTGACTATACTTCTCAGAGTTTAGCTCCAGGTAACTATTATTTCCGCATAAATCCAACTGCTGCTGGTAATAATACCAATTACAACTTGAGCCTAACTGGAACGCCTTCAAATAATCCACCTAAAGATTTGAATATAAAATTGGAGCAAACTTATACTTCCAACAAAAATGTTCGGATTACAGGTCGCGTGTATGACCCAGATGGAGCCAGTGATATCGATAAAGTGTTGTTCCAGTTAGGTGAACAACACTACTACATTACTAACTTTACTCCCTCCAGTCAGGATAATCGCTGGGCTGAGTTTACCTATGATTTAGGGCGTTTGTCACCTGGTCAATATGGATACTCTTATGTGGCTTACGATAAGAGCGGAAGCCGTAGTGGTACGACAATAAGTTTGTCGAAAATTGATGTTGTGTATTCACCAGAAGATTATGCTGGTGACACCCCAAATCAAGCTCGTGACATTGGCACTCTTAGTGGTACTCATACCTTCAGTGATTTTGTAGGTACTACTGACACAGAAGATTACTATCGATTTACCGTGCCAGAAACTAACAATTTTACAGGTAGAACCAACGTCAAAATCAGGCTCGATGGTTTGAGCAGTAATGCAGGAGTTTCATTGTACCGTCTAAATAGCGATGGGACAAAAAGCTTTGTGAATTCTTCGCCTCAAACTGGTACTACTCCAGAGGTAATAAATACAGATTTAGCTGCTGGTACTTATCTAGTTGAAGTTTTTCCAACAGATGGCAGTGTTAACACTAATTACAACCTAAGTCTCTCTGTTCCTTCTGTAGGAAGTATCAATTCTAATCAAACTGTTAGCGGCACATTGGATAGTACCGATCCAGAGGACTCGCTGCGTTACCCCGGTCGCTTTTATGAAGATTATCGCTTAACAGGTTTCACCCCAGGTCAAAAGGTAAAACTTACTTTAAATGCTTCTGGCTTTAACCCCTACCTACTACTGCTGAATTCTGAAACAGAAGGGTGGATGGCTCGATCTAGCGTCAATACAGCAAATAGCGCAGAGTTAGAATTTACGGTGCCATCTGATTGGAATAATACGGTTCGTGTCACCAGTCTTGATACAAATGGAACGGGAAGTTATACACTCTCTGCTACACCAGTTGCTTCAATACCAGCCAATATAAGTGGCGACGATAAGTATCCTACTATCAACCTGGGTAAACTGAGCGATAGCCAAACTCTAAATGGTTCTGTTGGTGGTTCTGGCCCGGTTAATGTTGAATACCGATTTGATGTAGATGCTACTAGCGGATTTAATTTGAAACTTGATGGCTTAAGCGCCGATGCAAATGTTGACCTGCGTCGGTTTAATGGCAACGATGGAACTACCAACAGCTATAGCCTAATTGATGGTTCTTATAATGGTGGTACAAGCTCAGAAATAATCAATCAAAAGCTAGAACCAGGCACTTACGCTGTCCGAATTTATCCATCAGAAACAGGGAATAGCACTAACTATAATCTGGTGTTATCTAGTACTGCTCCTACTTCAGTAAATATTAATGGATATGAAATTAATGGTAATTTTTATCCGGTTTTCTGGAACTATCGAGCAACACTTGGCAACCCAACTGAAAACAGCCAATATTATTCCAGCAATGTGAGCTATCAACGTTTCAAAGATGGCTCGATTATCAGCAGTCCAAAAGGAACTTTTGTACTCTATGGTGATATTGCTCAGAAATATTTTCAGACTGGAGGACTGAGCGGAAAACTGGGCGCTCCCACTAGCGATCCAATCGATCGCGGTAATGGAACTCTCCAGCAGTATTTTGAAAATGGCTACATCTTTTGGAATGGGCAGACAGCTAATGTCTACCAAACTGGGAGTGGTAGCGTACTTGAAGTGCATGAAACAGTAAACAATCAACCTCAAATCAAGGCTCAGATACTTAATGAATTAACAATTATTGATGGTGTTTCATACTACAAGGGTCAGCCCATCAAAATCACCTATCCAAAAGAATTATATAGAACTGGTGGTGGTGACGATTTCAGTCAAACATCTAGTGTCCCCATTTATCCGAAGAATTTTATTGGCCCTATTCCCGCCAACTCACTCCGAGCAGAAATTTTTAATTATAATGGGAATGATTATTTAATTGTTGTGCCAGAAAACATAAATAATAGAGCAAAAACTGACTGGCTCATAGAAGGGTTGCAAAAAAATGATCTATTAAGACAGTTTTCTGATATTACCTATGGGGAAGCTACTAGCTTGCCTGATAACAAAACCGTAGTGCTGTTTTCAGATAGCGGTGTTACCTTCTTTGATAAAACTAAGCTGGATGCCTCATGGATACGTAACAATATGCAGCTAGCTGGTGTTCATAGCTACCGTGATGCGTTAAACCAAGGTGTTCTTCACAAAACAGAAATTCACCACTTATCGCCTGAAGCTTTCTTGGAATATTTGAGTGCAGGTACTTCCATATATTCTAGTCTCAGTTATACAAAAACATTTGCTGATGCTGTCCTTCAATCTTCACCAATGGTTTCTCTTGAAGAACTTCGCCAGATGAAAAAGCAAGCTAAACAAGAATGGAACACTATCAAGGGTAAATATCCTAAATTATGGCAAGAATTTGGAGCATATAATTACATACTCGATTCTTATAACAAGGACGAAAAAGATTTAATTTTATCGATGCTTTCGTATCTTGATGAACATGAAAAAGCTCTTAAGTTTATAGAGGTCGTAGAGAATGTTTCAGCTTCTTCATCAGTAAGTGTTGTGGAAAGTGAAACTAAGGTTAAATATTTGGAAAAATTGTTTGCATTGTCCGAATCATATGCCAAAGTGCAGAAAGAAGATCCTCGTAAACGTAAGGAGGTTGCTCAACAGGAGTTTATTAAGCTTACAATCAAGCTAGTGTCAAATGATGCGGGAGACATTTACAGTCTAGCTACAGCAAATGATAAGCAGAAAGAAGCTATTACCTTCGCTATGACAAAATCTGCCAGTGCAACTGGAGCCTATGTTGGTGCAGCACTTGGCGGTCCTGGGGGGGCAGTAGTGGGAAGTTTTGCTGGGGATCTTGCGGCGAGATATGCTGCGCCGATGGTCAACGATGCAGTAAATGATGCTAAGAAAGCAATAGAGGTTACTGGTCAGGAAATCAAAGAATCAAGTTTTGTGACTCTCAAGCCGTCAGGACGATTTAATGTCATTGACTGGTTATTTAATCCAGATTACGCTTTCTGGAACCCTAACAGAAAACCGTTTGTGGGTTAGTAGTTATAAGCTAACTAAAAATAAAATGCAGTGTTAGGGTGAGGGTGCGATCGCACTTTCTAAACAAGGGTGCGATCGCCCTTTTTGAGATATAAGTTCTGCTGGGGATGAGAGTGCGATCGCCCTTTTCACAATGTAAATGCAGGTGGGGATGTGAGTGCGATCGCCCTTTTCACAATGTAAATGCAGGTGGGGATGAGAGTGCGATCGCTTGTTTTTTCTATGGAATATTAAAAAGCGATCGCCTTCCAAAATCAAAGTGCGATCGTGCTTTTTGGTATGTGAGTGCTGGTGGGGATGGGAGTGCGATCGCCCTTTTTCGGATGCAAGTGCTGGTGGGGATGGGGGTGCGATCGTACTTGTAGAATTGGAGAGTGCGATCGCCCTTTTCACAATGTAAGTGCTGGTGGGGATAGGAGTGCGATCACCCTTTTCACAATGTAAGTGCTAGTGGGGATGTGGATGCGATCGCAAAAGCGGATGTATGCAGGTGCGATCGCGCTTGTGGGATCTGAGTGCTTGTGGAGTTGATGAAAAAGCGATCGCGAAGCGCGAGTTGTTGTGTTGCAAGAGTGCGATATGCCTGCCTTCCGATCGGCGATCGCACTTACGCATACCTTGCCTATCTATGCTGGTTGGGGCTTCTGTGCGTGTTATTACGAGTGCGCCGAGAGCTTTTATCTCCATCTAACGATACTGAAAAGCCCAAATATACGGAAATTTACGGTTTTATATTACTTCTTAGTTGATAGAAAATTGGGATGGTGGAAACGCGGAGAAAGGGATGAAGGAGCGATCGCTATTTTGCTTAACAGTCATCTTGGCAATTTTGGGCATTACCTCGTTACCAGTCTTGGCAATTGGACGCTCCCAACGATACCCAACAGCAGCAGAAATTCAGCAATTAATTAGACAATTTCGCCGAGACGCATTATCACCCAGTACGATGTGTTGTAATGGCTCAGAAAAAGATCCTCGTTCTCCAGCAACGAGAAGACTTGTAGATTCTTTTGTCAGAGCTTGGTCGCGAGTCAATCCTGAGATTGCACCTTTTTTGGGCAGATGGGTTAACAATAATGAAATTATCAGTGTTTATCCATCAAATGTTCGGGGGAGAGCGTGCGTTATTTTTTCCCTCATTGGAGAAGATTTTTTTAGTATAGGTTCACCCTCTAGAGGACATCTCAGACTTAATGATGGAGAGATAGCAAACCATATGCTTGTGCGTCAACGTAACCAGTTTGGCACACCTTTTATATTAATGACTGGTGTTTACGAACGAGTTCCCGATTATCGTCCTTATGGACTAGCATATACTCCCGATCCACCTGCACCGTTTCTATCAACAGTAGTTCCACAAGCCAGAGCGAGGATTCTTCAACAATTTAATGCGGCAGGTTGTACGACTTCTCTGCCAAAAAGACGGTAAAAACTACTTGTTAAACATCTTATAGTGAGGAAAGGTAGATGCAAGTGCGATCGCTAGTTAGTGTGGGTGTCATTTTTACTATTTTAGTTGGCGGTTCTTTAGCAGCTTTTGCACAAATTAGACGATATCCTAGCCAAGCAGAATTGCGGCGTGAAATTGCAGAATTTCGTCAGATGATCCCCTTATTACAGCAATCCGGACAATTTGGAAGAGGTAGGCGCAATCGGGCTTTAGAACGTTTTACTCAAGCTTGGTCAAGAGTAGACCCAACCATAGCACCTTTTTTGGGTACTTGGCACGGACAAGAAAGTGATTGGAATATTTATCCCTCAAATGTTAGAGGACGTGTATGTATGATTTTTCGTTCTCCTGTGGAAGTTGCTCCTGGCGTCAGCTTTGGTTTGGGTTATGCTTCCAACGGTCAACTTCGGACTAACGAAGTAACTACTATTACCGGAAGAAATGCGTTTGTGTTTATCCGACAAGGCAATTATTTAGGCATAGTTAGTGTTGATGACAATAATCAAGCTAGTTTATCTCCTTATAGTGCTTTTTCCGATGCTCTTAAGCCTCCAATAGAGTTACTTAGCAATTTGTCTCAATCGACAAAGACTACCATTATGCAAAGATTTAATGCATCTGGCTGTACTGCTTCTCTGCCTAACAGGAGGTAGAACAAAATTATTGAATTATGCTTTAGTTTTTATAAGTAAGGAGAAAATTGATGAAAGGGCGCTCGATACTTAGCTTAATGGTTTGTTTGGGAGTTTTGGGTACTAGCTTGCTACCAACTTTAGCACAATCACGCTCTCGACGATATCCAACCAATGCAGAAATTCAGCGAATAATTAGAGAATTCCAACAAAGAGCGTCTTCAAGACCTTTTGCAGGTGAGTGTTGTGGTGGATGGGAACAAGATGACCGCACTGCGGCTCAAAAACGATCGCTAGAGTCTTTTGTCAGAGCTTGGTCAAGGATTAATCCAAATGTAACAACTTTTTTAGGCACGCCCAATGCCGGAATAACATCAGCCCTCAAGAAGCAGTCAAAGTTATTAGATCTTTTTCTTTTTTATGATCCTTCAAACTAGATAGAAGTATGAACTTATAGAGAGGTGGTAATGTTCTGATTAGGAGTATTTTTGGTAGCTTTTTATGTAAGGTGGCTAACTGTTTATGCTAGTACCATTATTTTAGGAGAAAGCCAAGTCAATGAAAGCTCGCGCACTATTTATTTTTACGGTAATCTTGGCAGCATTGGGAATTAGTCAAATTACTTTTGCACAACAGTCTCAGCGATACCCAACCAATAGAGAAATACAGCATTTGATTAGAAATTTTCCCAGTGTAATTCAGTCCAATCGGGAGCTGTTACCTGGAAACCCAACTGCATCTGAAACTCAACGTTTACAGTCTTTTGTGAGAGCGTGGTCGCGGGTTAACTCAACGAGCGCACCTTTTCTTGGGCAGTGGGAAATCTATGAAGCTGCCTTGGCAATTTATCCATCAAATATTAGAGGTCGTGTTTGTATTGTTGCCTTGGGGGATATGGATGATGTTGGGGAATTGGGAACTGTTGTTAATAGCCAAATCCGCACCAATAAAAATTGGGTAATTTTTAGACAAGGTAACTATTTAGGTATCGTAAGAATTGTGGACAATAAACCGAAAATATTTCCGTTGGGTTCTCCCCTACCTCTTGAATCACCCACAAGATTTTTGAGAGAGCAGGCTAGGCAAGAATTTAATGCTGCTGGCTGTACAGCTTCTCTACCAAACAGACGATAAATTACAGTCAATAGAGATTTAACCTGTTATAAAGGAGAGAGTTAATGAAAGGACGATATCTATTTAGTTTCATAGTGAGCCTGTTGGGAATTGTTTTGTTCACTATGTCGCAATTTACAATTGCGACTCCAGCACCTATCTTTAGACCGATTATTAGGAATGTTCAAAACCAACTTCCCAGAAGAATGATTATGCGTCTGCCTGCTTCTTTAGATATTACTGGTGTCAATGGAAGAATACGTATTTATCCAATTTTAGAGCCTAATTCCAGAAGCTGCTTTGGGAGAAACTGTTTTAGAGTATCTCTAACTTCAGAACCAGATTGTCAAGCCAGAGCTTGTGGTTTGGGATATATTGCTACTTTTCGACCCAGTTCAGATTATGCTGATATAGTGCAATCCCTTGGCGATGAACGATATAGAGTTACATCATCAATAACTTTGAGAGAGGGTATTCGTGGAACTTACGTTTATGCCGATCCAAGAGGTGTGTCAAGTGGCCCTTTTTCAGTGGTGATCTGGAACCAGAATGGTCAGACTTTTATAGTGAGCCTACCCTTTTCACAGCAAGAGAAACAGAAAATTATTAACATTGCAATTTCAATGGCTAATGAGCCTCCGATTAGGAGCATTCGATAAAGTGTTAAGGGCAACTTTTTGCTCTATTTATCGCGTTGTTCGCGCTAGCTCTTTCGCAACAAGGATGCGATCAGCCACGGTTTAACTCTCTTTGCAGATCGTCAAAGTCTACAACGAATGTATCTACTTGTTCGCGAGCTAAAGCTGCCAGAAATTCCTGACGATTTAAACCCGCCACCTGAGCAGCTTTCTCCTGGGAAATTTCACCTTTTTGATACCAGTAAATAGCAGCGGCGAGGCGCAGATCGCGCACGAACCTTTCTGGGGAAAGGCGACGGGCAGAGAAGACTTCTTCAGGTAGGTTAATGGTAATTTCAGACATCGGAGTCTCCAATTATCAAAGTCCCCTGTATGTATTGCTCACGTTCAGCGTAGCACGTATCGCCCTGGTGGCGAGAGAGTGTGCAATTGTGGAATGTACGTAGGGTGGTAAGCCGGAGTGTTAGCGATCGCGGTTGCTTTGAATTGGCGATCGCTACTCAGTTTTCTAGCGGGCATCTATGTTGGTTGGAAGCTTCTGTGCGTATTATTACGGGTGCGGAGAGCGCTTTTGTCTCCATCTGACAATACTGAACAGCCTGAAAATAGCGAAATTTACGGTTTTAAATTACTTTGTAATTGAAAGAAAATAGGGATGGTGAAATTGCGGAGAAGGCTATGAAGGAGCGATCGGTAATTGGCTTAATGGTTAGCTTGACCATTTGGGTTACTGCTTCTTCATCAGTTTTGGCACAATCTCAGCGATATCCAACAAATGCAGAACTACGGCGATTGCTCAGAACTTTCAATACAGTGCCATCTAGCGTAAATTCAGGCACAGAAGATAGAAGGACTTTATCTGAAAAACGATCGCTCGAATCTTTTGTGACAAGTTGGTCAAGGGTTAATCCAGCAGTCGCGCCTTTCCTGGGACAATGGGGAGGAATAGAGGCATCAATTAGTATTTTTCCTTCAAATGTAAGAGGGAGAGTATGTATTATTTTTATAGGCTATGAAGGAGATCTGAGTTCTGCCGACTTCGATATAGGCAATGTATCCAATGGTCAAATTCGCACCAGTCGCTCTTTTGGTCGAGCGTTAATTATTAGACAAGGAAATCGCTTGGGATTAGCAGGCATTTACAGAAATGGGGCAGATATTTCGGCTTATGAGTTCCCCAGACCTCTAAGAATTCCAACAAACTCATCATTACTTAACTTACCAAACGCATCTAGGATTATTCAACAGTTTAATGCGGCAGGTTGTAGGACTTCTCTGCCTAACAGACGCTAGATGAATCGAGTTTTATTCAATGAGGTAAAAGTTTATGAGAATGCGATCGCTACTTAATAGAATTGCAAGCATAACAATCTTGGACATTGGTTTGTTGGCAATAATGTCGTCTCCGGCTATAACTCAGGAAATTCAAAGGCTTACCCCATCGCCAGGAATTAATATTGGTAGAGTTCAATATCTTCGTGCAGAAAGAGTGCGAGATCTCCAACTTGAACAGGCATTAATTCGCGAACGCTTCGTAGAACCTAACACAGCATATACGTCAGTCTCGTATGTTTATAACAAAGTGGATTTAAACGGCGATGGTAATCCGGAAGCAATAGTTTCTGTTCTCTCACCCGGAGTTTGTGGTACAGGAGGTTGTCCTACTTACATTTTCCGGTCGAATGGAAGAGGCTATCGAGAAAAAGTTTATGAAAGCCTTACCTACGGCAAAATTACGATCGCACCCCAGAAAACTTCAGGGTGGAATAATTTAATCAGACTTTATCGGAATTGGGAGCGAGATAGATGGGTTTTTCGTTATGGTATCTTGCGGTTCAATGGCAGAGAGTACACAGGTATACGTAATCTGCCACGCAACTCAACTATAACTGGCAGAGTTGCATTAGCATCCAATTACGAACATTCTCTGCAACCCTAGTGGCTAGGTAAAAATTGAGTGGTTAATTGTATTAACAGGTGAGAGGTGTGATGGAGGCGCGATCGCTATTTTACTTAACAGTTATCTTGGCAATTTTGGGCATTACATCGTTGCCAGTTTTGGCAATTGGACGCTCCCAAAGATACCCAACAGCAGCAGAAATTCAGCAATTAATCAGACAATTTCGTCAACAGGCATCTACCCCAGCACCAGAAGGTAGCATATGTTGTGCTGGTTCAGAAAGAGATCTTCGTTCTTCAGCAACAAGAAGGGTGGCAGATTCTTTTGTTAGAGCTTGGTCGCGAGTGAATCCTGATATAGCACCTTTTCTCGGTATGTGGGTCAGTAACAATGCCTCTGTAACAGTTTATCCTTCAAATGTCCGGGGAAGGGCGTGCGTTATTTTATTTGGTAATGCAGACAATTACGAGTACTTTAGTACAGCCACGTTTCATCAAGGACATCTCAGACTTAATGATGGAGTACTAGCAAATCGAGTACTTGTGCGTCAGCGGAACCAATTCGGTACACCTTTCTTGTTAAGCACTGGTATTTACGATCGAGTTCCCGATTTTACTATTTATATTGATGTGTTGGCATACATACGCGACCGACCTGCACAAGTTCTATCATCGCCGAATTCACGAGATAATTCTAGAATTTATCAACAATTTAATGCGGCTGGCTGTACTGCTTCTTTGCCAAATAGACGGTAAAAAATAATTGTTAAACATCTTATAGTGAGGGAAAGCATTTATGAAAGCACGCTGTTTAATGGTGATTTTATTAGCCTCTATACTGACGGGGGTTTTAAACAATTTTAAAGCAACGGCTCAGAGCAATACTAATTTTTATTTACCAATAGAACAGATTCTCAATAGACTAACCAGAAATTGTGCAAGCTCTGTACAAGTTAACTATCGCTCTCAAAAACTTATGTCCTCAGATCGACAAAATTCAGTTTACATTGAGGCTACTCTCACAAGAAGTGGACGAAGAGGGAGTCGCCTAGTAGCTGGTCAATGTTTGGATACCAATCTTGAAACGCCAGTCGCGACAATGATTGTGGAAACCCAAACAGGTGTAAGGAGAATTAATTTACTATCTATTCCAGGATCTGGTTCTCGTATAAAAAATTATCATGCAATTTTACACCCTGTTTCTTGGTCTTCAAACAATAGGTATTTAATACTCAGGATATTTTATATTTCGGCTCCAGAAAGTAGTACTAATCATTTGATAATAGATTCTAGGAATAATTATTCGCCAATAAACGTTATTCCTTGTGCAAATGCTCCTATCGGAGGAGAATTATTAGGTTTCCGCTCACCAACAGTAGCGGTTTTTGAATGTAGTGGCTATGGAGATCCATCATATTTTGAAAGCATTGATTTACAGAGTCGCAATATTAGGAGAGTGAATAGTGCAGAAGCTAGAGGTAGACTTCAATCTTACGGAAGGGTATCATCTCGTTTTCAAATTTTGTCACGTCCTTAACAATTTTGGTGATTTTAGTGTGAAGTAAGTTTAAGAGGCATCAAATTTGATATGGCTAATCTGAATAGGTTTATAACTGCTACTTTAACAACTTTGAGTTTGTTTATAGGAACGATTGTATATCCATCGAAGCCTGCCTCTGCTGATGAAGTATACATAGATAATAATTGTCGTCGAAACCAGGCACTACCACAAGATGACAGATTCACTATCTTCTACAGTTCACAGATTAGGGTTAACGGTCAGGATTATTGGTTTTATGCAGGTCGTTACCAGGATGGTGCAGCAATTTTTTGTATTTCTAGAGTTAATTTTAGGGAAGCAAGAACTTTGAGTGCAAGGCAAATACAATATCAATTTATTGAAAAGATAGTTAAAGTTCCGAACCGGAATGCTACTTTTATCGTTACGGTAGCAGAAGGGAATGGATCTCCTGTACCTTTGACAGATTATAGGTTAAATTTAAACAACCCTAACAGACCAATATTAACTCGATTGCGTAGGAGGTTAAGCAGGATGTAATAAAAAATGATAAAAGCACTCTTGAAATATTGAGTTTTGATGAAAAGGAGAAAATTGATGAAAGGGCTATCCGTATTTAGATTCATAGTAATCTTAGTTATTTTGGGTGCTGGAGCATTACCCGGTGAGGCTCAAAAAGGAGAGCTTGAAAGCTTCCTTTATTTGACCAGAGTGAAGCAAATCAATAGAACACAAGCTATTCGTTCCGAAACTTCTCATGATTCAAGGCTTGAAAGAGCTATTCTTCGACAAATACCGAGAGAATTTGCTGACAATATACGATACTACTACAACCGTGTTGATTTAAACGGGGATAGCAGACCAGAAGTATTGGTTCAAATTAATGGACATGGAGTTTGTGGTTCAAACGGTTGCCCGACTTTTATTTTTAGGAGCGTGGGGCAGGATTACCAATTAGTTTCAGAAATTGCTTTGACTGGTAGCCCTGTTATTGTAACGGCACAAAAAAGTAATGGCTGGAATGATTTAATAATGCGGCCTGGTCACATTTTAGACTCTGGTTATCGCTTAATGCGATTTAATGGTAGAACATACCCAGCCTCACCCGGAGATGGGCTAACAGTTCGTCAAAACTCAACAATAACTGGTAGAGCCTTTCTTTCTGATGTAAGCTCAGGTAGTGGCATAGCTCTTAGAATTGGGGGTTCGGAAACTAGCACAGCCAGAGCGCTGAATACAGGGCGATCGCCTTCTTCCAGACAGCAGAGAGCAACTACACAATCGCGAAATCCTGATGCTTCCTTAGTAACAGCAATCAGAAATGCCGAAGGTGTTGACAGCGAACTTTTTGCTCAAATTGAATACTTTTTTACTGAGGTAGATCTTAACAATGATGGGAATAAGGAAGTAATTGTCTATACAGCTAGCTTTCGCTGTGGAACTCATGAATGCCCCGTCTACATCTTTACAAGGAGTGGCACTGGTTATCGTTTGATTGGAACAACAGCTTCTGAATCTAATAATGGACAAATAGCTGTACTTTCAAGCAGAAGCAATGGCTGGCTTGATATTGCAACTTCTGTGTACGACGCTCAAGGAAGGAAATGGAAGCTACACAGATTCAATGGAAGCAGCTACCAAAACACTTACCAAAACTTGAATTCAACCCCTAGCCAAATAGTTTTACGTCCTAACCGTGGATCGGGTATTAGCCTTGCTCAACCAGGAATAGCTTCCTCTCAAACTGTAACAGGGCGATCGCCTAATTCTGGACAGCAAACGGTGAGAGGGCGATCGCCAAATGAAAGGCGTTCAGCTACTTCGTCTAATATGACTGCACGACCTCAAGTTCCAACTTGGAGAGAAGTTATAGCGAGAAGCGATCTATACGAGATCAGTTCTGATTATGATTTACCGAATGAATTCCGAAATGGATACGTTTACAAGGTTCAGGGACCAAACTGGATTGGTGCATATATTTTTAAAGCAGGGCTTTCTAGCTATCCTATTCCTGCAACTTCTGAGCTTATCTCACTTAGTGCTGATGATGCAGAACCCTATATTCAATCAGGAAAAGCTATTTTTTTGTTTTGGAATTTAGGCAACTCCGGCTTACAATACGCCAACGACAATCGGATTAGATTTCCTAAAACAGGAGAGGGCTGTTTGAGAACTACGTGTTTAACAGCTCCTTTCATGAGTAACGCTCAAATTAGCAGTATTCTACGTTCAGAACGACCAATTAGCGAAACTTCAGTTGCGACTTCCAACACTCAGCGATCGCCTAATTCTGGACAACAGACGGCGGCGGGGCGATCGCTTCTAGTAGCTGCTAATACACAATCAATTCGCGGCGTTACTGTTCCACCCGCTGAAAAAAGTCCTAGTCGGCTACCAGATGGCTATGGCTTCTTTCTTGATAAACCCAATGCTAAAAAACTAGATGATGGAACATTGATATACAGCTTTGATGTCTATAACATGGGTTATGCTGATGGCGTAGTTGAAGTCTACGATGCAAGAAATAACTTGATCGAAGTCAGAGGAATTGAAGGATTTAGAAATCCTGCTACTAACTTATACGCTTTCCCAGTAGAAGGAGTCAACAGGCTTTTCAGACTAGCTACTGAAGGATATGGTCTTTTCGATTTGAGAAATGCATTCGGTAGAGCGAAAAAGACTGAAATTAGAAACATAGCTATTCCACGTGGAGGACGCTTGATTTTCACGAAGAATAGCGAACGAGCCATAATATATAACCAAGCAACTTTCGTAATGGGAGTTTTAGCTGATTCAGTATTATCGAAATTTCCTAGTGGCAATGATGCTACTCTTAAAGCAAATATTCTGTCATCTCTTTTCATCGAAATTCAAAAAGAACGAGTTGGTAGCTTGCTCCGAGATGGGATGTTTCTAACAGCGCAAGATAGCCGAAGAGCTTTTGCCAACCAAAGTTGGATTGAGGAGCAGAACTTATCCAAGCTAATGGAAATAGGCTCTAAGGTTCTTGCACAAGAGTTGTTGAAATATGGAGCAGAACGCACGGTAGTTGACGAGTTAGTTTTAGGAAAAAAATTAAGTTTTTGGGTGACAGCCGCAGAAAGTACTGTAAAAGGTAGCAATGCCTTTTTACAATGGCTTGATTGGGAGCGTTCTCGAAAATGGGAACAAGCAGACGGGCAACCTTTTGGTATCTCTAATTGAAGCTGATTATGACTAACTCAGGCTTAAGTAGCTTTCAGTGGTAGGGTAAAGCTCAAGCCGGATCTTATATTCGATTTGAATCCATTCTCATCGCGAACATTACCACCCCCCCTAGATTCTCTCCACGTTCTTACTCTATTCTTTCATCTGCTCTACCTCTGCTGCGGTGTTTCTTTTATTATTGAGCAAGAGCGGGGACAGAAACCGGGTTTCTTCAAGAAACCCGGTTTCTCAAGCACCAAGGCTTGGTATTGCGATCGCTAAGTGGGTATAAATAAACAAGAACACCCAGATACCCCACTTCTTAATCCAAAGGATTTACAGACGATTTATCTGGGAATTATTTTGCACAATCCCGGTACTCAATCTGTTAAAATAAATGTGTTGCAGGCAGCAAGTCATTTAACTAAAGATTCACCTTATATTAAGTTGCCAAATTATGTGTAAAATTGAGATAATACGGTTTATTCTCGATCGGGCGATTTGCGTAGCGTGCCGAAAGCATATCGCAAAATTTGGCCTTACAGGTTCAAATACTCTTTTTTGACCTCACTTAAAGCACTATCTATCCGGGAATTAATCTCCTCGAAAGTGCTGATAACTTGGGCATCAACTTGATGAGCTTGCACTTCACCGGATTTAATCTCCAGAACAACCGTCCCATCTTTTTGAGAGATTAATAAATCCCTCTTCCCTGGATTGACTTGGAGATCGTAAGTTTTGCCTTTAACCTCAGTCGAACCATCGGTACTGGGAGTACCGAGGACATCGGCAATTCTTTGAGTAATTTGGGTCAGACGGTTGAGAGAACGAAGCGATTCTAAGTCTTTGTTCATCGCAATAAGCGCTGGCTCTGATAAAGCTTGACCAGATTTAAAACTGTCGGCAACTTCTGTAATTCTTGCCAAATATTCAGATGGTTTTCCTAACTTATCGGCGGCGGCATACCAGGTTCTTAGCGTTTCTAAAGTTGTTTGTTCGTAGGTATTAATGGTTTCTGCCATCACCCCAGCTTGGGGAATAGCTGGGTGGTTTGAAGCAGTAGAAACAGATGCAGTAAGTTCGGGTGGGTTAGCTTTGGTGTATCCGTTAACTTGCTCTAGGGAATAACCGTTTTCTTTGAGGTAGTTTTGTACTAATTGATCGGTGCCGGGAGCGTTGCCTACTACAAAAGAACTTCGTGATGCGATCGCTTTCTCTAACAGCGGAACATAATGGTTCTTAAAAGCGGTTTCAATTTGTTCATTTGAAGCACGCCAGGGGCCATTACCAGAAACCATAATGATATCATTGGCAGAGTAAACTCCGGTGTTAGCAAGTTCTCCCCAAGCTTTTTCGTAATTGGCAGTAGAACTAGGAGTGTTAGGGTTAGCTGAAGTGCCAATAAATTGGGTAGCAACTTCAGCCATTGCTCGATCTTTCGGAAAATTGCGAGCAACCTTTTCGTTTAAAGGTTGCAGATTGGCGAGAGGGTTACGAGTCTTCGGGGGAAGGGTAGCGTTCTTTCCTTCGGTGGTTAGTGCTGGCGGCGAATGTGCAATTGCTTCTCCCACAGTCGGAACTTGCAACGTTGCTACATCAGTTTTAGCTGTTTCCAATACCCGCGAATACCCTGCAATCAAGGCACGAATAAAGGGAGAATCTTTCCCTTTTCCTTCCCAATAATTGTCTCTGCTGGAAGTCACGTAATGGGTGCAATTTTCTAACCATTCCACCCCACCCCGGTCTTTGATCGCCTCAAACAAACGAGGATGCTGCTGGAGTTTAGCTGCAATAATTTCAGTCATTAGTTGGACTCTGGGTTCGCCTTTTTTCACGGTTTCTTTGTAATACTGATATGCTTGTTCTGCCGAAACAAAGGGGACGCCTGCGGGTTTATCAACAGGCCAAGTTTCAGCACGACAACTTCCAGCAGGTACAAACGGGTTTGCGAGGAAGTAAACGGGATAATTTTGGTGAATTTTACCCAATTCTTTAGCCTTGAGTGTGGGATTAGTTAGTGCTGCACCCAAAGGATCGCTGCTTCGCGAACCGATGTTAATGGGTGCGCTGATAGTTTTAGGATGTGACGGCAAATGCTCCTGGTTGATGACAGGAAATGGTAAGATTTTTCCATCAATATAATCGCCCAGCGGTTCCATGTGCAGTCCCCAGACTTGGGGTTTATCTTTAAATAAATGTGGCAGTGCTTTGGCGTTATGCTTCTCCATTTCTGCCCATTGTTGTTGGTAAGTTGGATCGGCAATCATTTCTTTTGTAATCGGGTATTGCTTGCCCACCCGAAAGGCGACTTGCACCGAACCTCCGTCTGCGATTGCGCTAGCCGCGCACGCTTGCGCGATCGCAATATCACCTTCCTTAAATCCATATTGCTTGTAAGGTTCGTAACTTCTGGTAGTATGACACCTACCGTACCCGCGCATAGCATCGATGCAAGTAGAAACAGGCAAAAGATTGGGTTCTCCGTACAGCATCAGGGGATAGGTCATCGGGATAGGTTTTCCCGAAATGGTGGCGGCTAATTCTTGCGGTTTTGCACAGATAGTTGCCGTGGGACACTCTTGGGTAATAATCTCTTTAACAATTGCCCAAGTTGCATCTTTTTCCTGTTGAGTTTTGCCGCCAGCCAGTCCCGAACCCAAACCAGAGGGGATATAAATGGGGAGGTTATTGTCTTTGGCATACTGGTTGACTTGGGCTAATCCTCGTTTTAAAGCCTCAAAATCGGTCTGTCTTTGATTGGTGCCATAATTGTACTGCCCTGTAACGTTTGCGATCGCTAAAGATGGTTCGTTTGGTTGTGATACGGTTACGAACTGTACGTCACCTAATTGCCAGTTTTGTTTGTCGAAATAAGCTTGTTTTACTTGAGGCCATTTATTGGCGATCGCAGAAGCAAGTCCCGCACCCATCTTATGTTGGCAGTTAACCTGCTGCACGATAATGCCTGCTTTAACTTCCAGTATATCTTGCTGAATTTGATGAAGAGAATATTTTGATTCAATCTCGGTTACTTGCTCCAATTGGACAAATTTTTCCGGGTTGTTTGCAATAATCTCAGGTCGATCCGGCAAGGTTTTAAGCTGCTGGAAATAGTCCGATTCTTCTAACGGATTGCCAAACTTGCTTGTAAGAATGTCCAGGGCTTCTGATTCAATAGTATTGGTGGCAAGTTGGAAAACAGTTAAACCCTTTTCTGTCTCTAACTGTGCTTCTTCTTTAGCAACTTCGACAAATTCAACGCCCCTCAATTCTAACCACTGTCGCACGACTTGCTCTTTATGGTTATCAACCGCAAGACCCATCACACCTAACACCTTGTCTTCAGATGAAGTAAATAACAGAGTAGGACGTTCTGTTAAAGACTTTAGCAGGTGGCAGGCAACGGTGTCTTGAGTTAATTTCTGAGTCTGGTTAAACGCTTGGCTTTCCTTTGTCCAATGTTCGGGATATTTCACCGTTTGGGGGTCAATTTTCAGGAAACTGACGGTGAAATTGCTTTTGAGGTTGCATTGCACAGATGTAGTTTGTTTAAATTTGAGCAGTCCTAAGTTTTCCAACGCCTCTCTTTCGTCCTTTTTGTGCAAGACGCCCAACAATTCACCATCCAAGAATACAGCATCCCTGATTTTAGTTTGGGGAATTTCTAGGGAAAGCGATCGCAGTTGGGTATCGTCGAATTTTACCCCCTTAAAATCATCGAATTGGTTAACTTTGTTGATTCTGATCAGCTTGCCATCCGGAAAAGACCCAATTAAAAAGTGTCCTTCTTTTTCGGTAGTGCCGATTGATTTGAGCGTCAATTTTAAAGTTTGATTGCGATTGAGTAAACCAGTTTCCTGGAGAACTTTTACAGATTCTTTATCCAACTCTCCCAAAGTTTTATCTCCAATCTTCACCTTTACATTGCCATCTGGAACTGGAAACTTACCAAAAGATAGATTGACTTGTTCTTCATTGAAAGTTTTCCCTGCATGGGCGAACTTACCGATTTCTCTGATAGTGAATTCAACAGGTGGAAATCCTGGCTGATTTAAGCTAGCTTTAGCCGTGTAAGCTTCCCCCGGCACAATCTGCGCTGTTGCAGCTGTGCCGATGGGTAGCCTACCCGTTCTGGCTTCTAGCATGGAAAATTCTTTAAATTCCCCATCAATATCTTTGACAAATACTAGCCTTTGCCCGTGGCGGGGATGCCCTGGAAGATGATGGCTAGCTCTAATTTCAATTTCATGTTGCTCATTTTCATGGTAAACTGTTAAATCGAAAGCGTTACCTTCTTTACCAATTCCCAGCAGTTTTAAATTGTCAAATTGCAGTGACTTGAGTTGCGATATAATTTCTTCTGGGAAGGCGGCAAAGACAAAATTAGAAACTTTTTTAGCTTCTGCATATTTTTTATTTTCAACTTCATCTTGACGGGTTGCCGATACATCCCAAGCAATTTAACTGGAGCTTAAATGAGCATCAAAATCTTGATTATTGAAATCAATCATATCTTTCCAGTTGCCAAAAAACTCTATAGGAACTGTCACAGAATCTTCACCACCAATACCAATAAATTGACCGCTAGCAATAAATGGTCTACTTGATGCTGTCATAACGTACTCATAAATCTGTACGCCCTCTTTGCCAATTACAGATTCCATATTCTCCCTGTCAGCAGCAGCAGTCATACCCTTGCCAAAGAAGTATGTTCCTAGCTGGGTAAAAGCATCTTTGCTGATAGCAGCAGGACGTTGGTCTGCAAACCACCAAGCCAGTCCATACTGACGTGTAGTTTTTATTCCATCAATCAATTCTTTTGCTAGCTCTTTTTGATCCTCGGTAGGTGACTGAGGTATAAATCGGTTAGCTTCATCAACATACACAATGGCGTTTGAATATTTGCCTTCATAAAATAAGTTTGAAGCACGACGGCGAAAACGCTTGTATATTAACTCCAAAATAAAACGATTCATATCTTCATCATAACCATGAGCGTCGAGAAAGTAAATTTTTCCTTCCTGAAGCACTTTAGCGATCAATTCATTAATATCTTGCCCTTCTCTAAAAGTTTTAAGTACCTTTTGAAATCGGGCGTTAAGTTTAGACTTATTTGAGTCTTGAACATTTCTAGCCTGATCTAACCGTTTCTGTAAATCCCTATCACTACCTGAATAATAAAGTTCTATTCTTGAATTGAAGCTTTCTAAAAGTCTTTCAAGAGTTATTGCTTTATCTCCGCTAACAATCAACTTATCATCATCATCACTAAAGTCAGACAAAGCAATGTCAAGTATAGTTCTAAACTTATCTGCCGCAGCATTAATCATCAGCTTTTGAACATCTTCAATTATCAATAGCTCTCGGAAGTGATCTACCTGATCTAGCTTCAACTCTTTAATGCTAACAATTTCAACACTTCTGCCGTTATCAATGAAAAATTTCTTGAGGTCAAGGTCTTGCTGTGAAGGTTTGACAAAATCACCTTTAGCATCTGGTACAAAAGCACCCATTCTGGGCATTGACACCAAACTAAGTGCCAGCATAATTTTAGCTGCATGAGTTTTGCCAGAACCGGAACGCCCAAAGAAACCAGCGTGTCTAGCCTCACCCCATCCATTTTTAGACTTAGGATCAAAGCTCTTGCAGATAAATGGAACTTTGATAGACTCACCTACAAGCGTCCCGCCATAACGTAAAAACTGAGATTCAGTAGATGAAAAGCTGTTAAAAACTTTCTGAGAATTTACTGACTGTGAAACAGATTCATCATCTAGGCTAACAATATGAGTACCACTGGGAGGATTTGCTCTAAGTGCTGCTGGCTTACCATCTACTTGTTGAGCAATAGGCTTAGCAACTGACTCTTCATAATCACCAATACCTGAAAGATAGGGGATACTGCCTTTATTAGAAATAACTGGACCAAAGCTTGGGTCTTCATGTATTATGTTGCGACGGTCAACAGATGTAATTTGACACAAAACTGTAATTTCTTGTTTGTGACCTGCTTTAAATCTTATAAATCCTAATTTCCCCAAAAGTTCGTTTCCAATGGAGTCGGAACGAACAACCCCATAAAACTTCCGATTTCTGGTAGAACTAATGCTGATGTACTGGGTCATAAAAATTTATCCTTCAGTTTAGGTGTTATGTTCTTAGTCTGCGGGTTAGTTGCATGGCAAACTGACTAGAGAAATCTTTTATATTAGCTATTCCTACAGTCTGATAAATATTTGGCAGTTTGCCTGTGTGACGCTTGACAATCTCATCTACCAAAAACTGTTCTAGTGGTTCGTGTATCGTGGGAATAATCATGCTGTCGGCTACAGTCTGTAACATTGATTTGAAAAGTTTTTTGTTATCCTTCAAAAGTTTTTTATGAAATTCAATTCTTTTAACTGGCGACCATTCATGTGGTCGGAAGTAAGTTAAGCATAAACAATCTTCACTGGTACTTTGAAGGGTGGTGTTGTATATATCTTTTACTTCATCTTTAGTGACAAAAATTTTGTCAGAGCGAACATTGAGTTGACCAATACCACTATCTACTAATGCTTTGGGTTCTGTATACTCTCCTGCTCTTAGGACTCCTAGTAAAAATACTTTATCTGCAAGGTTAAGTTTATGATTCGTATAGCGTTCGCAGTAATAGCTAGAAATGCCAGATTTTGATATTGCAATATTTCGTGGATTTTTCAAAGTACATACAAAATCTCCGTTTTCTGCAAGCAGTGGTTCTAAAAATTTTTCAGTTATTTCCCTATCTTGTTCACTACTTGCGTTGACAAAATGGAAAATCGTTCTATTAACTGTTTGCAACAGTGAAACCCAAGAATTATCAACTATGCAAAATGATTCTTTTTCATCAGCTTCTCTGATTTGCTGAATTTCCATAGCATTACGAATGCCATACATAAACCCACTTGGTTCAGCACTTTCAAACTTAAACCTATCCATCATGAAGTGTGGATCGTACCCATTTCTGAGTGAATATCGCACAGCTATTATAAAGCATTGGCTACCTGAACCAATATCCAGAATGTTATTACCGCCATCTACAGCTACCATACTGCCCAAACCTAAAGCCTCACCTAGAGTCTGTATAACTCGATCATCTTCCATTGCTTGACGACCCTCTAAAATTATCTGATTAGTTTCAGGCGAGTTAAGCTGTTCTAGACTGTAAACAAAGTCAGCAATATCGTTGGTTAGTATTTCAGCAAATTGGGCTGATATTGGAATTCCTGAAGCTTTATATTCCATAAATTTTAATGCTTTACAGACGACTTAGATTGATTTTAAATACCAGTAAATCGCGGTCAAGGTTTACCATTTGACGATTTTCTCGCGCCCACTTCATCACACTGGATGAGATATGCTGATTTGAAAGCGGAACTTGAATTCGTCTTGTTAACTCCCATCTATTCTGAGTAAAATGCTGAATGACTTGAACAACTGTGTCATCAGTCCAGCTATGGACATTCTGAACTAAAATAGCAAGATATCCATTAGGATCTAACATTTCAAGGCAATAAGCAGCAATTTTAACCAAGGCTTTAAGGAAGGTATTTTGATCCATTCGAGATAAACAACTGGGATGATTTTCGTAAAATCCCTTCGCAATAGAACCATAGGGAGGATCAAGAAAAATCAATTTAGCTCCGTTACATTCTTTAGGTAAACCTGATAGTACGTCATTTAATTTAATTTCTGGACGTGCTGGAAAGAGGTCGTAGGCGAGGCATCGCCGTTCAAGTAGAGAAGCTGCATCTACAGTTGTTCCACTACCAGCCATAGGATCAACGACCAGATCACCTGGGTCAGTATAGTAATGAATGATGTTTGCCGGAATCTGCCCAGGAATGCGACCTGGATATTCCATCCCAAAACGTGGATCGCAATGGGAGAAGTACCAAAATGTTCCACAGCGCAGCCATGAGAACTTTTTAGGATCGCCATCGCCTGCGATCGCTAACCTAAGTTGTTTACTATTCCACTTTTTTTCCCAAGCTTGCTGTAACCAGTATTCTGCTCTTTCTGGATCGCCACGCATTGCAGATACATGATGACTAAAGCTAAGCTGGGTAAATCTTTTTTCCGGTGTAAAAAACTTAGCTACTCTGGCTTGTAGCCGCAGTCGGGCTTCTGAAACCTGGCAAACACCTGACAAAGCCTTTAAATTACACTGGCTACTTCCAGCCCATTTGGTTTGAACCAAAAGAGCCAAATCAGCAGTTTCCCAAGGGGACTTTGCACCAGATAACCTGGCTAGTGAATGCGCTGATGATAGAGTTTTAAACCACTCTTCATCACTTGCCGGATCTTTAACTCCGTTTAGGGTTTTCTGTATCGCTTGCATGGAGAGTGATTACCAAAAGATGCTTGAGTGATAGCGCCTCATTTAAGTTGGTTTAGCAGACAGCCTTGTTTTTTATAATACCGCGTAAGTGCGTAGCAATAGTCAACCATGTCTTGCAAAGCAGGTGGGATAAGCCCTCAGACATGAAGTAGCGATCGCTTTCACTCATCGAGAGTATAGCGATCGCCGCTTCCTTACAGGGGACTAGCACGCTTTGAGAGATTCCCGACTAGGTTAAATTCAATCATCAGCATCGGTGAAGAGGACTGATAAATCTCGGTAGCCGCTGACGACTCGAAAAATCTCTACATCCTGCCCGATTACCATATAGAGGATGAGATAGTTATCCATTGGGAGACTGCGTAGACCAGGTAAAATTTCATCTCGTTGTCGTCCCAAGTTTGGAAACTGAGCTATTTTGGCAAATTTAGCGTCGAGTTTGTTCAAAAAGCGATCAGCTCGATCGAGTCCTGATTGACGAGCGATGTAGTCTGCAATTTGCTCAATGTCTTGAATTGCAGGTTCAGTGAGGCGAAATTGTGCTGTCATGCTTCTTTTGAACCGTAGCGCGATCGCATATTGGCGCGGATTTGAGCCATTGCAGTTGCACCATCAACAACTTCACCGCGTTGAGATGCTTCCCAACCAATCAGTGCATCCTGTTGGAGTTCTTGCAGTCGTCCTTGGTAGATGTCTTGCTGTTGTTCAAGGAGTTTGACACCTGCAAGGATAACTTCGATCGCACTATTATATTTGCCACTGATGAGTTGGCGTTGCACAAGGGCTTCAACTTCAGGTGGTAGAACGATTTGCATGGCGTTGGCACTCTTGGGTTTTGACTCTATTGTAGGCGATGCCTGAAAATCATCGTCAAAAAATAATCCTGACACGCTCAACGCCGTGCCAGGATTGAGATAACAAAACTAGCAAATTACTCGAACTTTATACCCAGAATTTTCCAAACAACTCTTGACTCCTTGCCAGGTTAAACCCGATTCCGGTTCCAAGGGAATAGTCAAGCTGCCAGTAAATCCAAGTTCTCCTTCCTGTTTAACCACGCAGAAATCAGCTTGTTTAAGCGTCTTGATGGCACGCTTTGACAGATTCCCGACTACATTCGCAGCCTTGTGAGAAACCGTAACAGTAATCATTGGTTTTACCCAATTCTTCACGGCGTTTTGCTCGTCAGAGCCTCAAAAAAACTATTAATAACTAAGCGCCATTTTCCGAAAAAAAACCAACAGGAATTTCCTGTTGGTTGGGTTGATGCCAAGTTTTCAATTAGCTAGAATGGTATGCTGTCATATTGTGCGATCGCTTTACCGTTACTAACAGCAGGGACAGGCACGCGAGGACTGTCAACCGCAGAAGTCAGCGGCGATAAAGGAACGACAGGATTAACAGGAGTCGATGGAGAAGCGTCTTGTCCACC
>DNGJ01000234.1 GCA_003486305.1 Cyanobacteria bacterium UBA11371 | reverse complement strand
CTACCTTGGATTGATAGTTTAGGCTTGACTTACCATCTCGGCGTGGATGGGTTGTCTTTGCCTTTGCTGGTTTTAAATAGTCTGCTGACTTGCCTTGCGATTTCCAGCACCGAGACATCGATCTCGCGACCCAGATTTTACTACACTTTAGTTTTGTTGTTGAATTCGGGTGTAGCTGGAGCTTTTTTGGCGCAAGATTTCCTGCTGTTTTTCTTGTTTTACGAGTTGGAATTAATTCCACTGTATCTGTTGATTGCGATTTGGGGCGGTCAGCGTCGGGGTTATGCAGCTACGAAATTTCTGATTTATACAGCAATTTCTGGAATTCTGATTTTAGCGGCTTTCTTTGGGTTAGTTTGGCTTACTCATAGCCCTAGTTTTGCTTACCAACCGCTACTAGGTAATACCCTACCTTTGGCAACGCAATTGTTGCTTTTAGCTGCAATTGTGGTTGGATTTGGGATTAAAATCCCCCTCGTACCTTTCCACACTTGGTTACCCGATGCACACGTCGAAGCTTCTACGCCGATTTCCGTGCTGTTAGCGGGCATACTGTTGAAATTGGGAACTTACGGGTTACTGCGGTTTGGATTGGGTTTGTTTCCCCAAGCTTGGGCGTATGCAGCACCTTGGTTGGCGACTTGGGCGGTTGTCAGCGTATTGTACGGGTCGTTTAACGCGATCGCTCAAACCGACATGAAAAAAATGGTGGCCTTTAGTTCGATCGGTCACATGGGTTACGTCCTCCTCGCCGCAGCAGCCGCTACACCCTTGGCGCTATTGGGATCAGTTGTGCAAATGATCGGTCACGGTTTGATTTCTGCCTTGTTGTTTTTACTGGTGGGAGTTGTATATAAAAAGACAGGAACGCGGGATATCGAAATTCTGCGGGGACTGTTGAATCCGGAACGAGGTTTACCCGTCGTGGGTAGCTTGATGATTTTGGGCGTGATGGCGAGTGCCGGAATTCCGGGAATGGTAGGCTTTATTTCGGAATTTTTGGTATTTCGCGGTAGTTTGCCGGTATTTCCGACTCAAACCTTGCTGTCGATGATTGGGACGGGGTTAACCTCGGTTTATTTCCTGCTGTTGGTGAACCGGGCATTTTTTGGCAGGCTATCGGAAAAAGTGACTTATTTACCACCTGTGCAGTGGAGCGATCGCGCGCCTGCGATCGTTCTTGCTATCCTGATTGTAATCTTGGGGGTGCAACCAGCTTGGATGGTGCATTGGACAGAAAGCACTACTACCGCAATGCTGACAAATTATCCAGCAGTTGCACAAGTTTCTGAAATTAGTAGTCATTAATCAATCTCGCCCTCACGGATTTTGACACGGATGCACGGAAAAATTGAATTTAATCAACAGTGCATCCGAGTTTAAAATCAGTCCTGTGAGCGACTGCTCAATTACCAATTAGCAATTAGCAATTAGCCATGACCAACACAATTTTAAAACATCAACACCCGCTCACAGAATATATTAACCGCCTGCAAACTGGACAGGCACTGCTGAAAGATACGCCTGAAAATGTATTGGAAGTGGTGGGAATTCTCAAAAGTTATGGCGTGGTGATGGACGCCTATTATAAAAATCTCCTCTACATTTCCGAAGAGCAATTTTTAGTGCTGTTTCCCTTTTTTAAGTACTTCAACGGCGAGATTACTTGGGGCAAATTGCTGCGTCATTGGTGGCACGATCGCATAAATTTTGAGTATGCAGAATACTGCATGAGAACGATGATGTGGCACGGCGGCGGCGGATTGGATGCTTATTTAGACTCAGAGGAATTTAGAAAGCGATCGCAACCCGCCATCCAAGCTAAAATTAAGGGTAATTTCTTCATCCAAGGATTGCAACAACTGTTTCCCGAATTTTTACCAGAACAGGTGCGCCTCTTTGCTTATTACAGCGCCTTGGGTCAATTTTGGCAGGTGATGTGTCCGATGTTCCTCGATTTATCCGATCGCTATGACCGAGGAGAAATTAAAACGATTCCCCAAGTAGTACAGCATATCTTGGATGCGTTAGTAGCAGCAGCCAATTTGCCAATTACCTACTCGGTTAAAATTGACGGTAAAGTGTATGAAATTATCCCGGAATCGGCAGGGTTAACCTTCCTTGCTGATACTGCCGTGCCTTACGTTGAGGCAGTTTTCTTTAGAGGAACGCCATTCCCCGGTACGGTTTCTTACAACGCACAAGCTCAAGCTATTTCCCCCGATCAAGGTAGATTTGAATATGGGGCATTGTACGCCGATCCATTACCTATTGGTGGGGCGGGAATTCCACCTACGCAATTGATGCAAGATATGCGTCATTATCTCCCAGAATATTTGCACGAAGTTTACCGGAAAAGTCGTCGGGGAGAAGACGATTTGCGAGTGCAAATTTGTCAGACTTTCCAAAAGTCTATGTTCTGCGTTACAACGGCGGCAATTTTGGGATTGGCACCTTATCCTATAAACACAACCGATCCGAAGGAACAAAAAGCAAATCAAGCTTATTTGGAAAATTGGATGGATCGGTTTATGACATCGCGCTTGGTGGGTTTAAATAGTTAGAAACACTTTCATTCCCTTTGTTTTTCAATAAGAGAGGGGGTATTTTATTTTATGCGATCGCGCCCCTAAATTGTGTATATCTGCGGTGGCGTAGAGACAAGGCATGATAATTTTTTGGTTTTGTCCGAAAGATTGTGGATATCGATGGGGGTGCGAACAAAAATTGTTGGCGTAGGGACA
>DNGJ01000145.1 GCA_003486305.1 Cyanobacteria bacterium UBA11371 | reverse complement strand
GCACCTAACGATACGGATGGCATAGTTGGCACCGAACTGGGAGAAACGTTAAACGGTTCGGATCAAACCGATTTTATTAATGGTTTGGGAGGAAGCGATCGCATCTCTGGTGGCAATGGGTGTGATGTTATCTACGGTGGCGCAGGCAACGACACCATCACCGGGAACAACGGTGACGATCTGCTGTTTGGAGAATCTGGCGCCAATAACATTTCCGGTGGCAACGGGAATGATGTTATTTACGGCGGCGCTGACAGCGATACGATTACCGGCAACAACGGTAACGACACCTTGTTCGGCGGTGCTGGGAATGACAACCTCAGTGGTGGTAACGGCGCTGATATTTTATTTGCTGGTTTGGGTGTTGATACCCTGATTGGTGGTGCTGGAAATGACACCATTAATTTAGGTGTAGATGGTGCTACAGATACCATTTCCTACAACAAAGGTAATGGTAGCGATACGGTCAACCAATTTCTCATCGGAATAGGGGGAGACATCCTTTCATTCAGTGGCATTGCTGCGATTGATGTTGTGCAATCCGGCAGCAACACCTTGTTCCGAGTGGGAGATGGTATCGCTGGTAATGGCAATTTTGGCAAAGGTGCGCTGTTGATAACCTTAGCCAATACTTCCTTTACCTCAGCTGACATTAGCGCCAATATCGACCCAACCAACATTCCTGTCTTCCAGTTCTCTTAGTAACTCAAGCTGCTAGTTATCACATGCATAGCAGCTAATGGCTAATGGCTAATGGCAAGTTGTGAGTAAAAACCCTTGATTAGCAATTAGCAATGAGCAAGCTTGCAACACCGCAGTTTATAACTAGCAACTTGGGTTAGTACAGAGTAGGGAACGCCGAACTTAAGGAGGTGGTTATGAATTGATATAAGTTTTTAACTAATTTTAAAAGTTTGTCAAACTGGGATTGTGTTGACTCTATCTCTCAAAAAATAGATGTCTTCACTAATTTGTGCTGGCTGTAAACAATAAAATAATATAATTTTGCTGGCAAGCCGAAAGCTATTGCTGGCAAGCTTTTTGCAAGTTTTTTAGTTTAATAAGATTTAAATATATAGTGCAATTACTTAAATAATTAAAAATACGTAAGTAATCATGAGAAAACTCTCACAATAGTTGACTCAGGGAATTTGTCGAGGGTAGATTTACTGAAGTGAAGGTTATTTAAAGATAAATCTTCATAGAAGTAAATAAACATACTCAGGTTTACAGCCAGAAGGCGAATCAGGAAAGTTGAGATTTACTAGATCGATTTAAAGGGTTTGATTTGATGCGATCGCATCTCCCCAAACTTTCGCCCACCTGGCTACTTGGATTCGCTAGAGCAAGATCGATATTTCAAATTTAAGGTGTTCCCAGCATACCGATCTGCCAGTTATCGCAATAGCTCCTCACATCTGACAAAACTGTACCAACCAGAGACTTATATCTTTAAATTGACAAGGATCGCATCATGCCAGCCTTAAACTTTGAAGGACAAAACTTAGTAGGAAATAGCTTCAGAGGTCAAAACCTCAACGGTTCCACCTTTTTTAAAGCGAGGCTGGAAAACGTCCGGTTCGATCCCAACAGCGTCGGGACTCGCACCCAACTCAGAGGCACCAACTTTGGTGAATCTTTTTGGCTGAATGTTGATGCCCGTAGTGCCATATTTGCGCCGAATGCTACCTTTGGCCCAGCTAATTTGTCTCTAGCGGCATTAAATAATGTTAATCTCAGCGGTGCGAACCTGACCCAGGTTAACCTTTCTCTTGCTGACTTGAATGGTGTTAACCTTACAAACGCAATCCTGATCGATGCCAATTTAGACCAAGCCGATCTGAGTGGCGAACCTGATGGGGTTTTTAACGACCTCACCAACGCTAACCTAACTCGTGCGAGTTTAACTGGTACCAAGCTCAAAGGAGCTAACTTAACTCGTGCGAATTTGGTAGATGCCAATTTAGAAGGCGCCGATCTAGAATCTGCTGTGTTTTTGAATACTAACGCAACAGGTGCTAATTTCCTGCTAACCAACTTCACCGATGGTAGTATCGAAAACTCAATCTTTGACCTAGCTAACCTGGGTGGAGTTGCCTTGACAGATACTAAACCCCAGAATGCAGGAGGATTTTTTAACAGTTTTCGTGGGGCAAACCTGGAAGATTTTAGAGCAGAAGATGTCATCTTAGGCAGTGCCGATTTTCGCCCCTACGATCCAGGTCTTCCCGGTAGCCAGAATGGCGCGATTCGAGCTTGGGTGGCGAATGCTCTACCTTCCGATTTTAATAAAGCAACAGACATTGTAATTACAAATTTATCTGCTGCTATTCTGCCGGATACTAACTTGAGTGAATCCAAGTTCAATGGTGCAAACCTGAGCGGCTTGAGAGCAGAAGACCTGAATTTGAATGGAGCAGATTTTAGCGTTTACAAAACATCCAATGGTCTGTTTATTGCCACTAATTTAAGTAATGTAATTCTGTCGGATAATCCACTTAAGCCTACAGAAACAGAAATTATTGGCGCTAAATTTAATAGTGCTGTTTTAAACGGCTTTAGTGGCGAGGATGTCAATTTATCCGCTGCTGATTTCAGTCCATTTACCGACCCAGCTACGGGACAGTACATTACCAGCGCCATTGATGCTGGAACAGGGTTGGCTATAGACAATCCCAGTGGTGGTCCCATTCGCACCCAGTTAAACAATGCAAGGCTGGCTGATACCGATCTGATCGGAGCAAATCTCACATTAGTACAAGCAGAATTCCTATTTGCAGAACGAGCCGATCTGAGTAATGCCACATTAGTAGGAGCAGACCTGAGTAGCGCCAACTTGGGAGGAGCAAATCTCAATCAAGCCAACTTAACGGGTGGTGTTGAATTAGATAACGCCTTTTTATCATTTGCCAACCTGAATGAAGCCAACCTCACTGGTGCTAACCTGACAGCAGCTACCCTTACAAGCGCAATTCTCACAGGTACGAAAATCGACAACACGATCTCAGTTGATGCGAGATTCGAGCTAGCTGACCTGAGCAATGCCAGCGGGGTCAATGCCAATCTAAATAATGCTTTCATTCAAAAAAGCAATGTCAATGGAGCCAACTTTACAGGTGCTAGCTTTGTTGGTGCTGACTTGAAAGAAGTTGCTGGGGATAACCTGACCAATTTTACCAATGCAAACTTCAGTGGCGCGAGCTTGGAAGTTGGCAGCTTTATTGGTGCTAATTTCACCAATGCGAACTTGAGCAATGCTAACTTGATAAAAGCCGATTTCACCAATGCCAAAATGATTGGGGCGAACCTCACAGATGCTACTGCGATCGATACTAATGGCCTAATCGTTGGTGATGCTGGAAATAACACCCTCACCGGCACAATTGGCAACGATAATATCTTTGGTAATGCTGGTAATGACACTCTCACTGGTGATGCGGGTAATGATTACCTCGATGGCGGAGCTGGTGCTGATAACCTCAATGGTGGTGCTGGTGTTGACATCCTCAATGGTGGTGCTGGCAACGATATTATCAATGGTGGTGCTGGTAACGATACCTTTATCTTCGGATCGGGTTTTGGTCGCGATCGCATTAACGCTTTCGGCAATAATGCAGACAAAATTAACCTCACAGCATTTGGCACTAGCTTCGCAGCTTTAACAGTTACTCAAAGTTCTACCAACACAGTGATTACCAGTTCGGTATTTGGAACTGGTAATACAATTACCCTGGCAAACTTCACCGCCAGCAATGTTGATGCTACCGACTTTATCTTCTAACTAAAACAGACATTTGCTGAGGAATATGAATTTAAATCCATATTCCTCACCGGGGAAAGCATTATTTGCCTCTACATTTAGCAGATTCTGAATTGTAAAATTTCTTGCGAGGATTGCATCATGCCAGCTTTAAACTTTGACGGACAAAACTTAGTAGGAAATAGCTTCAGAGGTCAAAACCTCAATGGGTCTACATTTGTTGGAACCAGACTAGAAAACGTCCGCTTTGATCCCAACAATGCAGGCACTCGAACCCAACTTAGAGGCACCAACTTTTCTGAATCTGTTTGGATTGGCGTCAATGCTCGTCTAGCTATCTTTGCCCCCAATGCTAGCTTTGGCCCCGCTAATTTATTCAAGGCAACATTAGAGAATGTCAATCTCAGCGGTGCCGATCTGAGACAGGCAAATATGACTGAGATCAACTCAGTTGACCTCAATCTCAGCGGCGCAGATCTGAGACAGGCAGATCTATCGCTGCTCAACTCATTGAACCTGAATCTATCAAATGCCAACCTAACTGATGCCATTTTGCAATCAGCTAATATCAGCGGCGAACAGTCTGAGCGTCCTAATTTGACTGGAGCGAACTTTACTCGCGCCAATTTGTCTTTGGCGAATCTCACAGGAGCAGATTTTACAGGTGCAACTTTAGTCGATACGATTTTGTTCGACGCCAACATAGAAGACACTGTTTTAGTCAATGTCAACGCCACGGGCGCTGATTTTCAACTAGCAAATTTCACAGATGCTATTCTGCAAAATGCTATCTTTGACCTGGCAAATTTAAGTGGTGTTTCTTTAACTGATACCAATCCCCTCGATCCAGCAACCGCTACTAATGCCAGTTTTCGGGGAGCGAATCTCAGTAGTTTGTTCGCAGAAGATCTTAATTTCAGCGGCGCTAACTTTAGTCCTTTTGTTGCTGCCAATGGTGCAGTAACAGTCACAGACATGACTGGTGCGATATTCGCTGGCGGTACTTTCGATGGTGCGAACTTCACCCAAGTTAATGCAGAAGGGATCGCTCTTCGGGGATCTTTTATTGGTGCGAATTTCACCAATGCCAACCTAACTAACGCTAACTTCTCGAACGGCGACTTTTCCAGCGCCAATTTTGTCGGTGCAACTCTGACGGGTGCGATCGCAGTCGATTCTGTTGGCTTATACATTGGAGATGCCAGCGATAACGTCCTCAACAGCAGCGGCGATACCAGCCCTAACGATAACCTGTTTGGCAACGAAGGCAACGACACCCTCAGCGGCGGTGGCGGCAATGATTATCTCGACGGCGGTGCAGGCACCGACAGGATGAACGGTAGCGGTGGCAACGATACCTACGTCTACACTACTGGCGACACCATTATCGAAAGCGCTAACGGAGGCATCGATACCGTCCGCGCTAACGCTAACTATACTTTAGGCAACAACTTAGAAAACCTGATCCTGCTAGGCAACGTCGTCAACGGTACGGGTAACGCCCTCGCTAACAACATCACTGGTAACAATGCCAACAACAACCTCAACGGCGGTGACGGCAACGATACCCTGAGCGGTGGGGGAGGAAATGATACCCTCAATGGCGGAGCTGGCAACGATTCGCTGATTGGTGGGATCGGCAACGACACATATATTGTTGATAGCGTGGGGGATGCGATCGCAGAAAACCCCAACGAAGGCACAGATGCAGTGCAGTCCAGTGCTTCTACTTATGTCTTAAGTAGCAATGTAGAAAATCTTACCTTAGTAGGTACTGCCCAAGGTGGCACGGGTAACGAACTTGCCAACATCATCACCGGCAACGAGAGCAACAATACCCTCAACGGCGGTGATGGCAACGACACCCTCAGCGGCAATGGCGGTGATGATACCCTCGATGGCGGCACAGGTAACGATGCCATGAGCGGTGGAACGGGCAACGACACCTACATCGTCGATAGCACCGGAGATAGTGTTACAGAAAACCTGAATGAAGGAACAGATACAGTTCTTTCTAGCATCGACTACATCTTAGGCATCAACCTAGAAAACCTGGTGTTGCAAGGCACTGCAATCAACGGCACGGGTAACGAACTTGCCAACAGCATCACAGGCAACGAGGGCAATAACAGCCTGAATGGAGCATTGGGGAACGATATCCTGTTTGGCAATGGTGGTGCCGATACCATGCTGGGCGCAGGTGGCCTCGATACCCTCGATGGCGGTGAAGGGGATGATAACCTCAACGGCGGACTGGCAGCTGATTCCCTCGTGGGTGGCGGTGGCAATGATATTCTGATTGGCGCTGATGGCAATGATATTTTGGTCGGCGGTACTGGTAATGACACCATCACTGGCGGTGTAGGCAGCGACACGATTCGCTATACCAGCGGCGATGGTGCGGACAGAATTAACGTATTTACGACAGGAGTAGGCGGAGACTTCCTTTCCTTCAGCGGTGTTGCCAACATCGATGTGCGATCCGTCACCAATGCAACCACGGGAGTTACGAATACATTTTTCCGAGTTGGGGACGGGATCGCCGGAAATGCAGGCTTTAACACCGGCGAGCTTTTACTCACCCTGGCTGGCACTGGCTTTACCCAAGCGGATATCGCTACCAATATTACCGACTCAGCCGGTACAACCTTCCTATTCTCGTAGGTTGCGATCGCGCAAAGAAACCTGGTTTCTGCTCTCTTCGCGCTTAAGTCCTGTTGCGATCGCTCCTTCCACGCCACATCCAAATTCAACCCAAAAACGAGGTAAATCATGGCAATTAGAAATGGAACAGAACTACCCGATACCCTCACAGGGACTGCCAATGCCGACACAATACGCGGTTTTGCTGGAGAAGACATCCTATCTGGCTTAGGCGGCAACGACCTGATTCTCGGTGGGGACGACGGTGACGATTTGTTAGGTGGGGGTGGTAGCGATCGCCTCTTCGGCGAAGCAGGCGAGGACTTCCTCGACGGCGGTGCAGGTGCTGACACCCTCGATGGTGGGGATGGCAAAGATACCCTGTTAGGTGGTGCTGGTAACGACTGGCTGTTTGGTGGCCCAGAGGACGAAGTACTGGGCGGCGATGGCAATGACGTTCTTTCGGGTGAAGGTTCCCTCAATGGCGAAGCAGGCTCGGATACCATCACAGGTAGCTTTTTTGAAGACACGCTGGAAGGCGGCGGAGACAGTGACTTCCTCGATGGCAGTCTAAGCAATGACCTGCTATTAGGTGATGACACCTTGGGCATCGCGGGTGCTGACACCGTCCTGGGTGGGGATGGCAATGACACCATTTACGGCGATGCAGATACCTTAAGTGCCGGTGGTAATGACTCCCTCCTGGGCGATGCTGGCGATGACGAAATCTTTGGCTTTGCCGGGAATGACTACCTCGAAGGCGGAGACGGCAACGACGTCCTCGAAGGCGGAGACGGCAACGACATCCTCGATGGTGGTCTGGACTCTAATACTCTCTTGGGCGGTAGTGGCTCAGATACCATCATCGGCGGCATTGATATTGACTTAATCGAGGGCGGAGAAGCAGCCGACAGCCTATTAGGCGGTGATGGCGACGACATCATTGACGGCGACGGAATTGATGTTTTAGCTGGCAACGATACCCTCAACGGCGGTATTGGCAATGACTTCCTCGATGGGGGTGGAGCGGTCGATCGCATTCTAGGCGGCGCTGGCAGCGACACGCTTTATGGCGGCGATGACCTCCCCGAACAAATCCAACGCGACACCCTCATAGGCAACGCGGGCAGTGATTACTTTAGGTTGGAAGATTCCGGGTTAAGCGGGCAACTGGGCGACTACATCTCAGACTTCCAAGATGGCATTGATTTCTTACAAACAGGTTTCAGCTTTGAAGCGCTAACTATTAGCCGCATCAATCTCAACATTGGTGGTGTTTCTACAGGTAGTACTCGCATCACCGTAACTGCAACTGGCGAAGAATTAGCCGTTGTGGCTGGGTTACTTCCCGGACGCTTCACAGCAATAGATTTTGTTCCTTTGTAATTTATGCGCCAAGGGGTTTAGGACGTTCTTAATTCCTGAAACGTTTAATTAGAAGTCCTTTTTCCCCTAGCCCCTAACCCCTAATCCCTAGCTATAACTCAGGATTTCTTTAATGATTACTAACCTTTTATCCCCCCTGTCCATGTCTTCAGCACCCCTCTCCTAAATCTTGGAGAGGGGGAGAGATCGGGAGATGACAAAAACAACCAGTTATCAAATTTTTTGGTGCATCCCGCACCCTCAGATCTAAACCAATTCATTGCACAATCGAGGAATAAATCATGGCAGTTAGAAATGGTACAGAAAACCCAGATGTTTTAATTGGAACCGATCCAAACCCAGTTACAGGCAATACTGGAGCCGACATCATTCGCGGCTTCGGCAAAGAAGACTTGCTACGAGGCTTAGGTGGTAACGACACCATTTTAGGTGGAAACGACAACGACACCATCGAAGGTGGAGATGGCAATGATACCCTCCTGGGCGAAGCTGGTGAGGATC
The DNA here is from genome assembly GCA_003486305.1 of Cyanobacteria bacterium UBA11371. Classification (GTDB taxonomy): domain Bacteria; phylum Cyanobacteriota; class Cyanobacteriia; order Cyanobacteriales; family Aerosakkonemataceae; genus Microseira. The sequence goes on along the minus strand of DNGJ01000145.1, from coordinate 16,387 downwards.
TAATTTATGGTGAAGGCGGTAACGACACCATCCGGGGTGGACTCGACAAAGATGAACTGCATGGGGGTGCGGGTGCCGACAGATTGTTTGGCGACGATGGTGATGATGCTCTGTATGGAGATGCTGGCAACGATATCTTGGATGGCGGTGCCGGATTTGACTACCTAGATGGTGGCGATGGCAACGATCGCATCACAACCGATGGCGATGACACCGTGCTGGGTGGAGCTGGTATCGACACCTTAATTGGTAGTACTTTTGACGACGAGATGTTTGGCGGTGACGGCGGTGACACCCTCTCAGGAAACGCCGGTAACGATCAACTCTACGGTGAAGGGGGGAATGACACCCTCAATGGTGGCGATGGTATCGACACTCTCTACGGTGGCGACGGCAGCGATACGTTCATTGATGCAAGCGGATCGAACTACTACTATGGTGAAGGCGGTAATGACACCATCTCAGGTGGAATTGAAGCAGACTTCATTGATGGTGGTGGAGGTGCTGACAGCCTGTTAGGGAACGGTGGTAGTGACACCATCTACGGAGATTTCGGTGTACCAGTATCGTTGTCTGGCAATGATGTCCTCAACGGCGGTGCAGGCGATGACATTCTCAATGGCGGCTTTGGTGGCGATCGCGTCATCGGCGGTGCAGGCATTGACATCCTCTTTGGTGGAGAAGAAGGGGAAACGCAAAGCCTCCGGGACACGCTAACAGGCGGTGCCGATTCCGACTTGTTCCAATTGGTACATACAGGCTTCCTGCTAGAGCCAGGTCAATTCCCACCCCCACCCCAACCCGTTGGCGACCTGATCACAGATTTCCAGGATGGTATTGACCTGATCGAATTGGACTATGTCAACCCCATCACCGGCGTTTTCGAGTTTGACGATTTGATCATCACTTATAACGCGGCAGGTACATCCGCTACCATCCGGGTTATCAACGAAGGCGATCCACTAAACGGTATCCCTAACTACAACGAACTGATCGCTACGGTGAATGGAGCAGGCGGTGCTGCCTTCACTCTGGACGAATTTGACTTCTTAGTCCCCTAAGCTCTAACAGACAAGCGTGTGTACCAAAACCAGGCACACACGCTTTTTAATCTGCTATCTGCCATCTGCAATTTTTAGAGAATTAGGAAATTTGACTTCAGTTTAGGGTAAATAAATAACAAATTATCAGGGTATTGAATGCGCGAATAAAGCGATGTCAATATCCAAATTTTGCTATTTATTTTTAGTTAAAGTAAAAATAAAATTTTCCTCATGTTTTCTTATGAAGTTTTCATAAAGTGCTTGCCAAAGCCAATTAATCTAAATAGAATTTACTTAGTAAAAACACTGATGCATTCTTTGCGACGCTGAGGTCAATACTCAGTTCAAGCGAAAGCTAGCAGTAACAGAGCATTCGACGAAAATTTGAACGAGCGGGTATTTGAGGTTTATATGTATTCGCATAAAATCCCTCAGCGACTTATATAGATCCTGGAAATCTATTGGATGATTACCGACGTTTTATCTCTCGTTTCTATGCCTTGGACGCCCCTCTCCTAATTCCCAGAGAGGGGAACTATGAGGTAATTAACAAAAGCAAGAAATACTTGGATGTTTTGTTGCATCAATCATCTTCAGGTTAAATAACAACTTCAACCAACAACAGAGGTAAATTATGGCAATCAGAAATGGCACAGCGCTTCCCGATACCCTAACAGGTACTACGAGTGCCGACACGCTGCGCGGCTTTGCTGGTGATGACATCCTTAATGGTTTAGCTGGTAATGACCTACTCCAAGGTGGTCTTGATAAAGACACCCTGCTGGGCGGCGGTGGTGCTGACAGGCTATTTGGAGATGCAGGCGAAGATTCTCTATATGGTGAAGCTGGGAATGACTCCCTCTATGGTGGGTCAAATATTAACGATGTCCTTGATGGTAAAGACTTGCTCGATGGCGGTGCTGGCAATGACTGGGTATTTGGCGGCTTCGAGGATACAGCACTGGGCGGTGCAGGAAATGACACCGTAGTTGGTAGCGCTTATGATGACGCGCTGTACGGCGATGGCACCAAGGATGACTCACTTGCAGGTGGTGCTGACTCGCTTTCTGGTGGCGATGGCAATGATAGCCTTTATGGCGAAGGTGACGACACAGTTCTCGGCGGCAACGACACCATCTTAGGTGGTGCTGGTGATGACCAACTCTATGGCTATGGGGGTAATGACTCGCTGCTGGGCGGCGATGGTGTTGACACCCTCGATGGGGGCGACGGCAATGACATCCTCAATGGTGGTGCTGGATCGAGCGTACTGTTGGGCGGTGCTGGCTTAGAAACCATTACTGGTGGTGTTGATGCTGACTTTATTGATGGTGGTGAAGGCGTTGACAGTCTCTTAGGGGGCGGTGGCGATGACACCATGTACGGGGATTTCGGCGCGGCAGATTCTTTATCTGGCAATGATATCCTCAATGGTCAAGGCGGAAATGACGTCCTCAATGGTGGCTTTGGTGCCGATCGGGTGATCGGTGGCGCTGGCTTTGACATTCTCAGTGGTGGTGAAGATTCGGAAACGCAAAGCTTGCGCGATACGCTGACTGGTGGCGCTGATGCAGACTTATTCCAGTTATCAAGCACGGGCTTTTTGCTAGAACCCGTCGAGCCTAGTTTCCCACCAGAACCCGTGCCACAACAACCTGTGGGCGATTTGATTACTGATTTCCAAGATGGAATTGACCTGATCGAGTATGAGTTTGTCACTGACTTTAGCGAATTGATTATCAGCGGCAATGGTACTTCTAGCGTTACGCTCAGCGTTCGCAATGAAGGTGTTCCTGGAGAAATACCTGATTACATCGAATTGATCGCCCGGATCAATGGGGCAGGTGGCTCGATCGTTACAATCACAGAAGCAGACTTCTTAATCTAACAAATGGGTGTATATCTGGGGTTAACCAGATACACATACCTGATGCTCAATTTGGTTGAGCAAATCTAAAATTCTGTTCATCTCCTGCTGTCTCTGGGCAAAGAGACGGCAGGAACTTAGTTATAAAACAACAAAACCATGCGGATTCTGTTTTTACATCCTAATTTTCCTGCCCAATTTCGCCATGTAGCTGGTGCGATCGCTAAAGACAACCGTCACCAAGTCGTTTTCGGCACTACTCGCCGCGATGGTAGCCTACCTGGTGTTACGAAAACGATCTATAGCCCGAAACGAGAAGCAAGTCCGGAAACTCATCACTATGTTCGTCCTTTGGAAAATGCGGTAATTCAAGGTCAGGCTGTTTATCGCATGGCAGAACAACTCAAGGCGCGGGGATTTGTTCCCGATGTCGTCTATGGTCATTCGGGTTGGGGGCCTACTTTATTAATGAAAGATATATTCCCAAAAGCTAAATTATTGTGTTATTTCGAGTGGTTTTATCATGCTCATGGCACTGATGCGGATTTTGACCCAACTGAACCGCTAACAGCCGACGATGTAGCCCGCATTCGGATTAAAAATGCGCCGATTTTGTTCGATTTATATAATTGCGATCGCGGTCTTTCTCCCACCCATTGGCAACGCCAGCAATTTCCACTAGAAAATCAAAGTAAAATTACGGTACTCCATGATGGAATTGATACTAACTTTTTTTGCCCCAAGCCAGGAGCTAAGTTAGTTCTGCCTCGCTTAAATCTCGACCTGTCTCACGTCGAAGAACTCGTTACCTACGTAGGTCGAGGCATGGAACCTTACCGAGGTTTTCCCCAGTTTATTGAAGCAATTTACTCGCTTCAACAGCGCCGCCCTCAATGTCACGTCGTCATTGTCGGGGAAGACCGAGTTGCTTATGGAAAAACTTTGGCAGATGGCAAAACGTATAAGCAGTTGATGTTAGAAAAATTCCCGTTGGACTTGTCTAGAGTTCACTTTACAGGGTATCTCCCTTACGAAGAATATCTGCAAGTTCTGCAAGCTTCCTCGGCTCATGTTTATTTAACTCGCCCCTTTGTTTTATCCTGGTCAATGTTGGAAGCTTTATCCGCAGGTTGTTTGCTTGTAGCTTCCAATACAGCTCCGGTAACTGAGATGATCCAAGATGGGGTCAATGGTTTGTTAGCGGAATTCTTCTCACCAGCAGAAATTGCCGATCGGATTGAGGAAGCTTTGAAAGATCGCGATCGCATGAATCAGATCCGCACCCAAGCAAGGCAAATGATTCTGGAACGTTACGACCTGTCACTTTTGTTACCCCAACACTTGCAGTGGATTGGGCAGGACATGGAGAAAAATCAAATTCCTCTATGGACGCCAACTCAGTCAAAACTAGCAAACGAATCGAATCGGAAACATCAAGATCCGGAAGGATCATCCACGCCAGATATCGTTGCGATCGCTCAAGTCAATGAGTCAAATCGGACAGATAAAAAATCCAAGAATTTACTTACACCAGCGATCGCTAAGGGTTTTGGGTCAAATAAACCTCCCCAAAAATTACCCTCCAAGGCGGGCGAGACGCCCACCCCACAAGAGTTAGTGCAGAAGTTTAATCAGAAAGGTAAAGATAACAAGGATTCAGATACAGCGGCGCTCGCTAATAGTTTGGGTTTACAAATTGGCGATCGCAAGGTGACGGGTACCGAACTGCTTTCTCTGCTGAGTCAATACCAACTGCTACCAAAGCTGCAACAAGAGATGTTAATTGACGATGCGATCGCTCGTTTTGAATGCACCCCAGAGGAACAAGCCAAGTGCTGCGAGGACTTCTATGAAGAGTATCAGTTGACATCCGACGCGGCACGCCAGAAATGGTTGCAGCAGCAGGGTATTATAGAAGCTCAATTAATTAACATGGCAACTCGGCAACTGAGAATCGATAAGTTTAAACAAGCAACGTGGGGGAGCATGTTAGAAAGCTACTTTCTCAAACGTAAGCCGCAACTTGACGAGTTTGTCTACTCTCTGATTCGCCTTCGAGATGCTGACACCGCAAAGGAAATTTACTTCCGCTTGCAAGAAGGCGAACAGTCCTTTGCTGAACTAGCAGAGCAATACTCTGAGGGTCCAGAAGCTAAGACGGGTGGCTTAATTGGTCCGGTGGGATTGGGTAACGCGCATCCTCAACTCGCCGAAACGATCAGAATCTGCCAACTAGGGCAGCTAATGCCTCCCACTCCGATCAAAGATGTCTGGGTAATTGTACGATTGGAAAAGTATTTGCCTGCTCAATTAGATGATGCGATGCGGCGGCGGTTACTCGATGAACTGTTCGCTAATTGGCTCGACAAACAACTCTAAAAACCTCTTCCGAGAAACCCCCAGAAACCGGGTTTCTTCCCGAGATCTCTAGTTTGAAATCGAAAATTTTTGCTAGAAACCCGGTTTGTTGGCGTAGGAACAACTCAAACAACCTCTATAAATCTCTATAAACTATGCGAATTCTAATTACCATCCCCCACTTCTTTAAACCGGAAAAAAATGGTCGGCACGGTTCCAAACTAAAAGACCCCCAGCCCCGTTTGGACGCATTAACTAAGAGTCTTGCTGCTTTACACCAGCTATTTGGTAAATCTCAAAGCATTATCGATATCAATCGGCGATTAGCTTTTCCTGTAAACCAACCCCAGGCTCACGATCTGGATATTGTCATCTGTACGACTGGAGATTGTCATCTTCTAAATCAACTTTCCTTACCCGCTCATTTTTATCAGCATTATCCTACTGGGGCAGAACCTCTACTATTGGGGTTTGAGTGCCAAGCAGTCTTGCGGGATTGCCTTGGTCAGTATGATTATTATTGCTTTATGGAAGATGATTTGATTCTCCACGATCCCTGGTTTTTTAACAAATTAAGCTGGTTTACCAAGGAGGCAGGCAATATGTGCTTGCTGCAACCTAATCGTTATGAAATCTCTACTCGCGCGCTTACATGTAAAGCCTACGTTGACGGCGATTTGGCTTTACGAGTCACCGAGCGGTTCCAAAATGTGAAGGAGCGATCGCAACTGAAAAGCAACATCGTCGGGGTTCCTATCACGTTCCGACGCGCTCTCAATCCTCATTCTGGTTGCTACTTTTTAAATGCCAATCAGATGAATAATTGGGCTAAACAATCTCACTTTCTCGACCGGGACACGAGTTTTGTTAGCCCGCTGGAAAGTGCCGCCACTTTGGGAATTATGAAGACATTTCGGGTCTACAAATCAGTAGCAGAACAGGCAAGTTTTTTGGAAATTCAGCACTATGGAACGAGATTTTTGGATTTAATTGGAGAACAGGTAGATTTGGCAATGTGCTAATGGCTAATTGCTAATGGCTAATGGCGTGTAAGGGCTATCGCATTTGCGTACAAATATTTCAGATTTACCGACAAGATAACAGCGCAAATGCGATAGCCCCTACGGCTAATTGCTAATGGCTAATTGCTCGTGGGAATATTTTTCGGTTTTACCATTAGCCATTAGCCATGAGCCATGAGCCAATTTAAAATCTGAGATTCTCCAGAGCGATCGCAATCCCTTGAAAGAGCGCGGGGGTCAAATTATCATTAGCGACCAGAGCCTCTAATTTGGGCGCGATTCCTTTGAACTTTTTTAGGGCTGCGATCGCGTGCCATTTTATCCCCTCATCTCCATCTGCCAACATTTGAATCAGCGAATCAATCGCCACGGGATCTTTTAAATGCCCCAAACTCGTTGCCAAGGCTTGTTTTAGTCTAGGATGTTGAATCGTCGGATAGTTAGAATTCAAGGCATCGAGCAAAATTTTAGCAGCCAGCGGTACTACATCTGGCTTTTCTACTCGCCCCAAAACTGCAATAATTTCCTGGGAAACTAAGTCAATCTCCGCCGAGCCATCGGGCGCTAGTAATTCTCCCCTGCACCCCTGCACCTCTGCACCCCTGCACACCTGCAATGAATTCCGCTGTGCGATCGCTTGTTGCAAATAAATTAGCGCCTTTGGCGTCTCGATCCAGCCCAGACTTCGCACAACTTGAACTTGTAACGAGTGAGGCGCGGTTCCCTTTCGCAGCACTGAAAACAAAGCATCGGCGGCGGCGTCTGTTCCCATGCGCCCCAAAGCAATAGCAGCAGCGTTGCAAACTTCCAGATTAAAGTCCCAAAGTTGCTCGGTCAACTGCGCCACTAATTCTAATTGTTCTTGCAATTGCGCCCTTAAACCCAAGCCTATGGTAGCTTCCCGCCTCACTGGGGCTGCGGTATCTTTAAGCGCGTCTAATAAAACCGGCAAAATCCGATCGTCGTGAAAGCTGGCGAGCGCTTCTATAGCTGTTGTTCTAACCGCTACTTCTTTATCTCGGATAACACTGAGCAGGGGTGTAATCGTTTCCGAGTGGCGGATGTGGGAAAGCGCCCTCACTGCTAAGGATCTGGTATCGTCTTGATGCAACAGCTCGGTCAAAGCGTCGATTGCTAAGCGAAAGGCGGTAGCATTTTTTGAGGATGCACCGAGACTAGCTAATGCGGCTGCTGCCATTGCGGTTAAATCTTCGCTATGGTCGGTTTTGAGAACGTTTACCAAAGCGGCGATCGCTTCTGGATCGTGGAAATCGCCTAAAATGCGAGCAGCAAACCAGCGTAACTCGCGATCAAAAGAGGCTTCGTCTGCCAAAATTTCTACTAACGGAGCGATCGCACAATTACCCAGTCGAGGGAAAACCTTCGCGACTTCCCACCGTTGGTGAAAATCCCCAGTTTGGAGAATTTCTAACGCTAAAGTTAGGACTAAATTTATATTAGGATCGGCTTGCTGTCCGCCTGATGCGCCTGCACTGTTTCTCTTCACCGGCAGTTGTTCCAGGCATTGGTTGAGCAACGACCAATTCTTTTGCTCGACTGCACAAGCAGCCTGTTCTAGAACGTTCAACATAATCGTTATTTGAGCGAGTTGGATTTTAACAAAAAATCGCCCCTTTCATAGGAGGCGATCGCCTTGTCAATCGGAGGGCTTGGAGTGACGTACTCCCCTGTCTAAATGACGAGGGGATTTCCTGTCTCTTAGGCTCTTAACTAGACGCTCAACCCATGTTTTACATCCCCGCCAGATCGCCTCCACAGGCAATTTATTTATCCTCTTAGGATGCGTCCCACCCCAGAGCGTTACAAGACAAACATGAAAGGATATATGTCTTACTAAGAACACCATATTCGGTTATCCCAGTTGGTTTTTGTAACTTTTACTACTGAATTCTGGTTTTGATTCTGATTATGCATTGGTTGAATGCTTTTTTAGCATATCTTCTACCAAGGGTGTTTGATCCCCCTAAATCCCCCTTTAAAAGGGGGGCATTCAAATCTGCTCAAGCTAGCTTGATTTCACCAAAACTGAATTACCTTCAATTTTGGCTTGATAAGTTTTTAGCGGCTTATCCGCTGGGCCGGTAACAACAGAGCCATTCGTGGCGAATTTAGAACCGTGACAAGGACAGACAAACTCCCTGGGCTGAGATTTCCAATCTACGGTGCAGCGTAAGTGGGGACAGGTGGGATTAACTGCCACAAGTTGGTTAGAGGCAGCAGGGTTACGGACAACTAAAACCGGGCCAACGGCAGATTGCTTGTTCAGGATTTGACCTTTCTGAGTTAAATCCGCAACCGTACCGACGACGACAAAGCGATCGCTGCGGGGAGAACTGGCGACGGTTGTATCCGTGGCGGTGTTGCTGGAGGAACAGGCGGCAAGTGCTACCGGCAGCGAACTCGCTACCCAACCCACACCCACCCAGCCCAGAAAGGTACGACGATCCATAAAAAACTCTCAGCGCTTCTAAATTCAACTTTACCAATTCCCCTGGCTGAAAAAAAAGCAGGTGACTCTGTGACTCTGTGAGCATATGAGTGCGGGTAAGATGTCAGCAAATCTTTTTTACAATCCCACCGTTCGGCTGACGCTCACGGCCCAAGCCTGCACCTTTTGCCCACCTGCACCTCTACTCACCTGCCTCTTTGGTCAATCTTTCTTAAGAACGATGTATGTCAAAGTTGCATAACATATATGCCTAAAATTCATTTATTGCAATAATTTGTAACTAAAGATACGAAACAATCAATTCAGCGATGGCTTAATTAGACACCAAGGGCGCACAAAAGCCGGTTTTACTTAACAAAACTCAATAGCCGTTCAAACAGGGTAACCCCAAGTGACAACGTATCTAAACCCAACCTACTAGCAAAAGTATTTACAAATACGACGCTTTCTGTTAAAGGTGATACCCCATCCATCGATTTAATTTGTCTAAGATGCATGGGTAAAAGTATTACCCGCCCCCAGAAAGCCAAAACGAACACCAACTTGCTATCAAATGCAACTTAATCCCTTCTAAACAGGGGAAACTCAGCCGGAAAGAAGCAAACTATCGTACAGGGAAAGAAAAATGACCAAGTTTTCCAGACGCAAATTCATCATCACCGCAGGCGCAACCGCAGCAGGGACTCTTTTTGCTCACGGCTGTACTTCGGGGAATAATACTACCGCCAACAATACGCCTGCTGCTAACAATGCACCGGCTGCAACTTCTAGTCCAGTCGCAGCTACCAACGTCAGCGCCGCCGACGCCCCAGAAGTCACGACAGCCAAACTGGGCTATATCGCGCTGACCGACTCTGCACCTTTAATTATTGCCAAAGAAAAGGGGTTGTTTGAAAAGTATGGAATGAAGGATGTAGAAGTCCTCAAACAAGCATCTTGGCCCGTTACTCGCGATAACTTAGAAATTGGTTCCCAAGGTGGCGGTATCGACGGGGCGCACATTTTAACCCCAATGCCTTACTTTATGACCTTGGGTCAAACCAAGACCAAACAAGCCGTGCCGATGTATATTTTGGCAAGGTTAAATACAAACGGTCAGGGTATTTCTGTTGGTAATAGCTACAAAGAGGCAAAGATTGGCTTAGAAGCTAAAGCTCTCAAAGATGTATTCACCCAAGCCAAAGCCAGCGGTAAAGACGAACTTAAAGTTGCTATTACTTTTCCCGGCGGTACTCACGACTTGTGGATGCGCTACTGGCTAGCAGCTAACGGTATTAATCCAGATCAAGAAGTTTCAGTAATTCCCGTTCCACCGCCGCAAATGGTGGCGAATATGAAGACGGGAAATATGGAAGCGTTTTGCGTAGGGGAACCTTGGAACGCGCAATTGGTTAACCAACAAGTTGGTTACACTGCTTTAGTGACGGGAGAACTGTGGAAAAATCACCCCGAAAAAGCTTTATCGATGCGGGCAGATTGGGTGGATAAACATCCCAAAGCGGCGAAGGCGATTTTAAAAGCCGTTATGGAAGCGCAACAGTGGTGCGAAAAGACGGAAAATAAAGAAGAAATGTGCCAAATTCTGTCGCAAGCGAAGTGGTTTAAAGTTCCCGCAGCAGATATTATCGAACGCGCTAAAGGCAACATTGAATATGGCGATGGTCGTCCCCCTGTTCAGGCTAGCGACTTGCGGATGAAATTCTGGGCGGATAATGCTTCTTATCCTTATAAGAGTCACGATTTGTGGTTCTTGACTGAAAATATTCGCTGGGGCATTATTCCTGCCGATACTAATACTAAGGAATTGGTTGATAAGGTCAACCGGGAAGATTTGTGGAGAGCAGCCGCTCAAGAATTGGGCGTACCGGCGGCAGAAATTCCCACGAGTCCTTCTCGCGGCGTCGAAACTTTCTTTGATGGCGTTACTTTCGATCCGGAAAACCCCGCAGCTTATTTGGCAAGTCTGAAGATTAAGAAGGCTTAATTAGTCATTAAAGTACCCGAGGCAGAGCCTCTCAGATTTAGTTCCCAGGCTGAGCCTGGGAACTAGGAAGACAAAGTAAGAATTGACGGCTGATAATTTGGAGGGTTTCATGACAGCTAGAAGCGATCGCAGATATTCAAATAACAACAATCCCCAGAATTTGTTGGGTAGTTGGTTCAAGAAAAATAATAAGTATGTAGTGCCGCCAATTGTAGCGATCGCATTCTTTGCGATTGTCTGGCAAATTCTCTGTCCTCCCGGTTCTAAAGGCTTACCAGGGCCGATGCAAGTGATTGCCGATACGTGGGACCCTTACATCATCAATCCTTTCTTTGATAACGGCGGAACGGATAAAGGTTTGGCTTTGCAAGTCTTCGCCAGCTTGCAACGAGTAGCGATTGGCTTCTCTTTATCTGCAATTGTTGGCATCACTTTGGGGATTTTTATTGGCGTCAATGACTTCGTTTTTCGCGCCGTAGACCCACTTTTCCAAGTGCTGCGTACTATTCCTCCCCTCGCTTGGTTACCGATTTCTCTCGCCGCGTTTCAACAAAGCAATCCTTCCGCAATCTTTGTAATTTTTATTACGGCGATTTGGCCCATTTTGATTAACACAACCGTTGGCGTACAAAACATTCCGCAAGATTACCGAAACGTCGCCAGGGTGTTGCGTCTAAAAAGTCATAAGTATTTCTTGAAGATAGTTCTGCCCGCTTCGGTTCCCTACATTTTTACCGGGTTAAAAATAGGAATTGGTTTATCCTGGTTGGCAATTGTTGCGGCTGAAATGTTAGTCGGCGGTGTAGGAATTGGGTTCTTTATCTGGGATGCTTACAACAACTCGCTGTTGTCCCAAATTATTATCGCGCTGATTTACGTCGGGGTCGTCGGTCTACTACTAGACAGGTTAGTTAGCTTCATCGGCAGCATTGTCGTACCGCAAGAACATAAGTAGGAAATGGGTAATGGGTAATTGGTAATCGGTAATCGGTAATGAAAAAATTACCAATCACCAATCACCAATTACCAATCACCACTTAGCAATTAGCAATTAGCAATTAGCAATTAGCAATTATCATGTCTTTCTTTGTAGAAGTCGATCACATTGACCGCGTATTCCCCCTGGCTGGTGGCGGCAAGTATATCGCCCTTAAGAATATCGAACTCAAGATTCGTAAAGGCGAGTTTATTTCCTTAATTGGTCACTCTGGTTGCGGTAAATCAACGCTGCTCAATATTATTGCCGGTTTGGATCAACCAAGTCACGGCGGCGTGATTTTAGAAGGACGCCAAATCACCGCACCGGGACCGGATCGGATGGTAGTATTCCAAAACTATTCGTTGCTACCTTGGTTGACGGTACGGGAAAATATTGAATTGGCAGTTGATGAAGTTTATGGATCGGAACCTAAAGGGGAAAGACGCGGGATTATCGAACAAAGTATCGATATGGTGGGACTGCGTCACGCCGCTGATAAACTTCCGGGACAATTATCGGGGGGGATGAAACAAAGGGTAGCGATCGCGCGCGCCCTTTCCATCCGTCCTAAACTGCTACTCTTAGACGAACCCTTCGGCGCGTTGGACGCCCTGACGCGGGGTAATTTGCAAGAACAGCTGATGCAAATTTGCCAAGAAAGTCATGTTACCTCGGTAATGGTTACCCACGACGTAGATGAAGCACTTCTATTATCCGATCGGGTTGTAATGTTAACTAATGGGCCAGAATCCCATATCGGTCAAATTTTAGAAGTGAATATTCCCCGTCCTCGCCACCGTTTGGAAGTGGTTAACCATCCCGATTATTATCACATGCGGGCGGAATTAATCAATTTCCTCAACCAGCAGAAGCGGGATAAACGCCGCAAGGCAAAACAAGCCGCAGCCGCAAGCCCCACGCCTGTCAAGGAAACGAAACCAGCAACTGCAACATCTGTAAAGCCAACTAAAGAAGTTGCCCGCAAAGTTTCTAAAGGTGGGAGTGAATTAGAGAAAGTTAAATTAGCAATTGGCTTTTTGCCTTTAACAGATTGCGCGCCGTTTGTAGTCGCAAAAGAAAAAGGTTTCTTCAAAAAACATGGGATAGAAGAAGTCGATTTGGTGAAGGAAAGCGACTGGGATGCGATCGCACAAGGAATCGCCACGGGACGCCTAGACGCAGCCCAAATGGTGACCGCAATGCCTCTAGCGATGACATTAGGTTTATTTGGCAACACACCAGTACCGACTTCTACCGCAATGGTACTGAGTCGCAACGGTAACGCGATTACCTTGAGCGATAGATTTTACCAGCAAGGAGTGCGGACATTAAGCGATTTTAAACGCGCGATCGCCCAAAACAAAGACAAAGTTTATACCCTCGCCGTCGTTCACGAATGTTCGATGCATAACCTGATGCTGCGCTACTGGCTAGCTTCAGGCGGAATTGATCCCGACCGCGATGTGAACTTAGTCGTCGTTCCCCCGCCAGAAATGGTCAATCAACTCAAAGTCGGGAGAATCGACGGCTACTGCGTCGGCGAACCCTGGAACTGTCGCGCCGTCTACGAAGGATTGGGATTCGTCATCGCCACCGACTTGGATATTTGGCCCGGAAACCCAGAAAAAGTGCTAGGTGTAAGAGAAGATTGGGCAAATCAAAATCCAAACCTGCACATCGCCCTGGTTAAAGCACTTTTAGAAGCTTGCGAATACTGCGAAGACCGCCGCAATCGCGAAGAGATTATGCAATGGCTAACTCGACCCGAATATGTCGGCGTCCCCGCTGAATATATTCGCCCAGGTTTCTTGGGATACTATCACCGGGGAACGGGTGCGCCGCCGCAATTAATTCCGCGTTTCAATCAATTCCACTTCGAGAATACTAATTGTCCGGGTCGTGCAGAAGGGTTATGGATATTAACTCAACTCGCGCGTTGGGGAATTACCGCCTTCCCGAAAAATTGGATCGAAATTCTCGAACGAGTCCGCCGAGTAGACTTATACGGCGAAGCCGCGCGCCAATTAAACTGGCCTGATATGGAACCAGACCGCAAACCGTTTACTCTATTCGATGGCGTTGTCTTTAACCCTGACGATCCGCTAGGCTACATCAAACGGCTGGAAATTAAACGCGAATTCAACGTGGAAGAAATTTTAGTCGATTCTCAAGCAGCATAATTGGTAATTGGTAATTGCTAATTGGTAATTGGTAGTTTTCTTTCCCATTACCCATTACCCATTACCCATTACCCATTACCCATTACCCATTACCAACTGACTAATCAAAACCATGCAAACATTCGACAGCACCCAATCAGCCTTAAAAAAACAGCTATCAGTACCGAAAAAAGATCCATTTTTAGTCATCGATAGCGTCACTAAAGTTTATCCCACGCCCAAAGGCCCTGCGGTTGTATTGGATGGGATTGATTTAACAGTTTACGAAGGCGAATTTATCTGTCTCATCGGTCACTCTGGCTGCGGTAAATCCACCCTGTTGAACATGGTATCCGGATTCCAAACACCGACAACGGGAGAAGTGCGACTCCAAACGCGGCGCATTACGGAACCGGGACCAGATCGCATGGTAGTGTTTCAAAATTACTGTTTGCTGCCTTGGATGACCGCGTTTGATAACGTTTACTTAGCCGTAGACGAAGTATATCCGGAAAAATCCAAAGCCGAGAAAAGCGCGATCGCCCGCGAACACCTGGAAATGGTCGGACTGGCAGAAGCAATGTACAAGCGCCCCACCCAATTATCCGGCGGCATGAAACAACGGGTAGCGATCGCTCGCGCCTTAGCTATTCGTCCCCAAGTGCTAATTTTAGACGAACCCTTCGGCGCATTAGATGCCCTGACGCGGGAAGAATTGCAAGACGAACTGCTAGCCATCTGGCGCGAACATCGAGTCACGGTATTAATGATTACCCACGAAATCGATGAGGCGTTGTATTTAGCAGATCGTTTGGTGATGATGACCAACGGCCCAGCGGCTAAAATTGGTGAAGTTTTGGATATTCCCTTCGAGCGTCCGCGCGATCGCGAGAAAATCATGGAAGACCAAACCTATTACGACCTTCGCAACTACGCTTTAGACTTCCTCTACCGGCGCTATGCCCATGACGACGTAGATTAATTTGCCAGAAAGCAACACAGTTATTGTAGGGGCACGGCATCAATAGGGTTTGCCCAAAACCAGAAGGTTTTTTGCTGCCGTGCCCCTACGATCGATTTTGATCGTTTGGATGCCGTGCCCCTCCAACCAATGTTGATATTGTAGGGGCACGGCATCAACCGTCTTTGCCCAAAACGCGAAGATGTTCTACTGCCGTGCCCCGACGACCAATTGTGCAGCTTGTTTCATCAAACAGTATTGAAACCCGTGAATCGCTTTTGCAACAGCTACCCTGGCGCGATCGCTCCCTACCGTTCCAGATTAATCTGGATTACAGGAGCGCAAAAGCTCCCAACAAGTCTTAAGGGTAACTAGCCGCCGTGAGAATTTTGCTAGTAGAAGACGATGAGCATCTGGCTCAAGTGCTGAAAGACACGCTGACAAACCAGCATTATCTAGTCGATTTGGCTTTGGATGGTCAGGCTGGTTGGAACTTTGCCGAAAGTATCGAATATGACTTGATTTTGCTCGATTTAATGCTGCCCAAGCTCGACGGGATTAGTCTTTGCAAACGGCTGCGACAAGCTCAAAATAGCACCCCCGTGCTTTTAGTCACCGCCCAAGATGCCAGTACCAGCAAAGTGATGGCGTTAGACGCCGGGGCAGATGATTACGTCGTCAAACCATTTGATTTTCAAGAGTTATTAGCTCGGATACGCGCTTTGCTGCGTCGAGGCAATAGCACCAGTTCCCCAGTGATAGAGTGGGGAAATCTTCGCCTCGATCCTAGTAGCTGTGAAGTTACTTACAACGGTCAACTGCTGCATTTGACAGCTAAAGAGTATTGTCTGCTAGAGCTTTTCTTACGCAATAGTAATAAAATATACAGTTCCAGCGCGCTACTCGATCACCTGTGGTCGTTTGACGAACCCCCTTCAGAAAATGCCGTCAGAGCGCACATCAAAAGCTTGCGATCTAAACTCAAACAAGCTGGCGCTAAAGCCGATTTGATCGAAACAGTTTATCGCCTGGGTTATCGGCTCAAACCAATACAAACAGAGCTGGAGAGCAAGGGAACAGAGGAGCAGAAGAGCGCTGTAGGAGCGGATGTTACCCATAACCATACACCCACCACAGACAATTTAACTAAACCCGCCCCTCAAAAAGAGCAGCGAAGCGGGGGAGAATCTGCTATCCCCGATGTTAGAGGAGCTATTACTGGTATCTGGGAGCGATATAAAGACAAGTACCTGGCTCGGATAGCGGTTTTGGAAGATGCGATCGCTGCCCTAAAACAAAGTAACCTAACCGAAGAATTACGCCAGTCCGCTGTTAGGGAAGCACACACCCTCGTCGGTTCCCTGGGTAGCTTTGGTTTTGAGAATGCCTCCCACCTCTCGCGTCAAATCGAACAAACCTTTAAAGCCGATACAAACCCGAATCCGGGGCAAATAGAGCATTTACCTCAACTCGTTCTGGCATTGCGGCAAGAATTGGAGCGAGATCCAGCCACTCCATCCCTACCAACTCCCGCACCGATTCCC
>DNGJ01000519.1:53295-77505 GCA_003486305.1 Cyanobacteria bacterium UBA11371 | reverse complement strand
GTGATGTTGCCGCCTTTGACTTCAATGCCCTGTGCGTTGGTGGTGATGGTGCTGTTGTCGCGCAACTGTAAGAATTGCGAACCTATGATGATATCGCCGCCGCTTTTTCCTCCAGTGGCGTTGGTCGTGATACTGCTGTCGCGTAAGGTGATGGTGGGCGATCGCAATTTGATGCTGCCGCCGCCAGCTTTTGTATTTGCATTCAGAGAACCTTTGTTAGAAAGCTCGATCGAGTCAGCATTCACAACCAGTGTGCCTGCTTTCCCCGTTCCAAAACTGCGGACTGCTACGGTTGCTCCATCCCGGACAGTTAACTGACCCGTTTCAACAATTAAATCGCCCGCATCTCCTGTTGAGCGTAGAGCAGCTGAAGCTAACAAGCTGCTATCGAACTTACTGGATTGAGTGCCAATAATTTCAATAGAATCAGTGGCTTTTACTGTCAAAGTTCCGGCTTTACCTGACCCAAAAGTAATAGTGCTTATCGCTGCTCCATCGCGGATAATTAACCGTTCGGTTTCAACGGTCAAATCACCCGCATCTCCTGTTGACCGTAAGTCGGCATTAGCCGACAAGCCACTGGCAAACCGACCATTAGCTGATTTGCCAATCAGTTCAACCAAATTGGTGGCTTTTACGGTCAGAGTTCCGCCCTTACCTTGTCCAAAAGTACCATTGCCTATCTGCGCCCCATCCCGGACAGTTAACCGTCCTGTTTCAATCGTCAAATCGCCTGCATCTCCTGTTAAACCAGGCCCAGCTAAAGCAAACAAGACGCTGCCGCCCTTAGCATCGGCTGTTTCGCCAATAACTTCGACAGAATCGGTTGCTTTTACCGAAAGAGTTCCCGCGTTACCTTGCCCAAAAGTAGAGGTGGTGATCTGTCCCCCATCCCGGAGAATTAAACGTCCCGTTTCAATTATCAAACTACCCCCGTCTCCAGTTGAGTTCAGCTCAGCTGAAGCCGCCAAGCTGCTGGAAGATTGACCATCGGCAGCAATGCCAATCACTTCTATCGAATCCCTTACCCTTACCAAAAGAGTTCCCGCGTTACCTTGCCCAAAAGTAGAGGTGGAAATCTGTCCCCCATCCCGGAGAATTAAACGTCCTGTTTCAATTGTCAAATCGCCCGCATCTCCTGTTGAGGTTGGCTGGGCTGAAGTAAACAAGGCGCTTGCCTCACCCTTGGCTGATGCGCCGATCGCTTCTATGGCATCGATTGCCTTTACAGTTAGAGTTCCTCCCTTACCTTGCCCAAGCGTAACAGCTAATATCTGTGCCCCATCCCGGACAAGCAACCGTCCTGTTTCAATAGTCAAATTGCCTCCATCTCCTGTTGAGCCTTGCTGGGCTGAAGCAGCTAAGGTGCTGGCAGACTGACCATTGCCACCAACGCCAATCAGTTCGACGGAATCGGTGGCTTTTATCGTCAGATTTCCCCCATTAGCTTGCCCAAAGGTGCTGGCGCTTACCTGCGCGCCATCCCGAATAGTCAGCCTTGCTGTTTCAATTATCAAATCGCCAGCAATGCCTGTGGCTTTGGGTTGGGTATCAGTTGTCAAGCTTCTGAGAAACTCACCGTCAGCTTTTGTGCCAATCAGTTCCACTGACTCAGAGGCACGTACAATTAGGTTTCCTCCTGAATTGCTACCCTCTGTGAGGGACAAAATTGCCGCACCATCGGTAAGAGTCACGCGCCGTCCCTGCACTTGAATACTTCCACCTCCACTGCCACTGGCATCCACTGAAGCTGCATTGGTAAGACTAATATCCTGGAAATTCTGCACTCCTTCATATCCCAATTGCCAACCTGAATTTGTTGGGATAAGAGTAACAAAACTCCCTGGTGCTACACTTCCTAGTTCAATTCGTCCAGAGGAGGCCGTCAAATTTCCTCCATCCAGCGTCAGGTCACCGCCAATAAGGGCTAAAGTTTGATTGGGTAGTACCCCAAGACCAATCGGCCTATTATCTCTATTTATGGCTCCTGTGTCTGGGTCGATACTCAAATTATGACCCGCACCTTGGATAGCGATCGCTCCATTTAAGCCAGAGCTATTGCTGGCAAATTGCAACCCAATCGGCACATTAATCGTCAGCAAAGGTGGCGCATTAGAATTAGTAGCACTAAACTCAATCCCATCAGCAAACCTAATACTACTCGCCGTACTCGCCAAAAAAGAACCGCCAATATTCAATCTGGCATTAGGCCCAAAAATAATTCCATTTGGATTAATCAAAAATAAATTAGCGACGCCGTTAGCTCGAATCAATCCATCAATATTAGAAATATTTCCCCCCGTGACGCGGCTGAAAATATTTTGAATCTCTAGGGCATTGTTAAAAAAAGCCTCTGCACCATTAGGAAGGGAAAAATCTTTAAAGCTGTGGAACAAATTCGCGCCTGCTGTTGTTCCTCCTTCAATAATGCTAGTAAAACCCTGTTGCGTCACGCTGGAATTTACTGGTAACGTGGCATCCGGAACAATTTGTGCTGTTGTGGCGTTGGAATACAACAGATAAAAGAGGATACTGCTGTTAAAAAGCCAAAAGTGGAGTAGAGGCTGTTTCATGCGCTGAGATGCACTCGGTTTCGTGAATTATACCAGTTTTTTAATTTTAGTTATCTACCCAAAGATAGATTTTAATTTAAATTGTTTAAAAAAGCAGGTCAACGGGGTCAGAATCACCGATCTTTTTCATAGCGATCGCACCAGCAATTGAACACATTAATACAGTCAAAGCTAAAACAAAAGTAGCTTTTTCAAGCGTCATAAACAAGGGTAAATTAGTAGCATTTATAGTCAAAGAATACAGACCCAAAGAAATAGCACAACCAGGAATGTAACCCAAAACAGCCAAAATCAGAGCTTGTTGAAAAACAACAGCTAATAGATAAGCGTGCCCGTATCCAATTGCTTTGAGAGTTGCATACTCAGGCAAACGCTCAGAAATGTCATTATAAAGTATTTGATAGAAGATGACTAGACCCACAAAAAAACCGATCGCAGTTCCCAGATTAAAAATAAAGCCAATCGGCGTATTATTTGCCCAATATTTTTTTTCAAATTCTATAAATTCTGCCCTGGTCAACACCTTAACATCCTGGGGTAAACTGGCTTTTAAAATCGCAGCTATCTGCTTTGGATCGCTATTGGGTTTAAGCGCAATTAGCCCTATATTAACTTCGTTTGCCGTTTGTAGCCTTGAGAATAAACGGAAAAAGGTTTGGTCACTTGCGATTAAGATACCATCGGCTGCAAAGCTCGCACCGATTTTAAACAAGCCATTTAACTTTATTTGGCGACCCCTAAATTCAGTAAAGACTGTTCTACCTCGTTCAAGTTCTGCGACGGTAGCGCTGTATTCATTTCGTGCGCCCCGGTCAAATAGCAATACATTAGGCAGCTTAATTTTATCCAAGTTTTGATTAACTTCAGGCAAGTTTAAAATGGATTGTTTTGGATTAAAACCTAAAACTAATATTAGCCTATTAAAGTGAGTTATGGGAGCTTTCCATTCAGCCAACCTTATATATAAAGCATCTGCTGATGCTACTGGTGCAAAACTCATAGCCTGGTATAAGCGACGGCGGGGAAAAGTTGACATACCAGTAAGATTGCGAGCTTGAGGACTGATTAAGAATAAATCGGCGCGCAACTCGCGATGCAAAAGAGTATTGCTGTTGTAAAGAGCGGCTTTAAAACCCATTTGCATAAACATCAGAATATCTGCAAAAGCAATCCCAGCGATCGCAACCACCATGCGATTATTTGCACGGCTAAGTTGCAGCCATGCTAAAGGTATTCGAGATTTCATTATTAACCTTTCTGCTGTTATTTGAAACCGATTGCATTTTATAGCCCGCGCAGGCGGGCTTTGTTTGTATAGCCGCGACTTAAGTCGTTAGGCATCAAAGAGGGTGATGAAAGCGTATTTGGTATAAGTTCAATTTAGACAATCAGCCCCACAAAGTCACTGATTCAAAGTTGAGTTTTTAACCTATAAACAACGCTCAATATTACCCGAACTTTTGGTTAGGTATCGCTTAGCTACAAAGTAGCAAAACCTCGCTTGAGTGCAGCTAAAGCAGCTTGCGTTCTGTCATTCACTCCCAACTTGCTCAAAATATTGTTGACGTGGAACTTGACAGTACTTTCGCTGATATGCAGCGTTTTGCTAATCTCGTGATTGCTTTTGCCAGATGCAATCAAGCGGATGACTTGGTTTTCGCGATCGCTCAATTCGGTATTCCCCATCCGCTCAGCTAGTTTAGCTCCCACATCAGGCGGGATATACTTTTTACCAGCAGCAACGGTGCGAACAGCTGCTAAAATTTCATCGGGTTCGGCATCTTTAAGCAAATACCCCTTTGCACCCGCTTGCAATGCGCGATAAATATCTTCGTCGCCGTCGTAGGTAGTCAACACAACAATTTGAGCATTTTTAAACTCACCACAAATAGCACTAATAGCCTCAACTCCATCCATTTGGGGCATTCGCAAATCCATCAAAGTTACGTCGGGGTGATCGATGCGAAACATTTCTTGTGCCTCATATCCGTCGCGAACTTTTGCTACAACATTTATATCTGTTTCGCTCTCAAGCAGCGCCGCCAAGCCCTGTAGCACAATCGGATGATCGTCAGCGATTAAAACGCGAATTATATTTGACGGTTTCATAAACCTACTCCCTAATAACGCCAAGAAACCCGGTTTCTATAAAAAATATGGGTGGCACGACTAGACATTTATGCAGGGGTGTTGGGTTTCGCAGGCGCAAGAGTCCAACCTGGTAAGCTGGGGTAGCATCTAATTTCACAGTCAATTTTTCTCTTGTTCTTGTGGGATGGGCATCCTGCCCGTCTTTGTCTTCGATGCGCGATCGCTTACTAGACCTCTCGAAAAAAAAATCTCTCAGGCAGGCGAGACGCCTACCCCACAACAATTAAAAGCATCAGACACTGGTAATGGGTAACGGGTAATGGAAATATTACCCATTACCCATTAACTCAAGTTGCTAGTTATCTCATGCATAGCAGCTAATGGCTGATGGCAAGCTGTGAGTAAAAATCCTTTATTAGCAATGAGCAATTAGCAATTAGCAACACCGTAGTTTATAACTAGCAACTTGCGTTATTACCAATTACCTATTACCAATTACCACTGCCACAACTTATAACTAGCAACTTGCGTTATGAAATCCGATTGACTGACGCTACTACAGTCGTTCCCTGTCCTGGCTGACTTTCAATCGCCAGTTTTGCGCCGATGCGTTTGGCGCGTTCTTTCATTCCCAGAAGGCCAAAACCGTTGCTGATAGATGCAGTATCAAATCCTTGTCCGTTGTCTTTAACTCGCACAACAAACTGGGTTGTTTCGTATACCAAATCGATGCTGATAACGGTTGGCTTTGCATATTTAAAAGCATTTGTCAAGGCTTCTTGAGCAATCCGGAACAGATTATTTTCTACCTCTTTTGCGAGGGGATATGCTTTGCCAATTACTTGTAAAATGGTGCGGGTATCGCCGTCAGAGGACATCTGGATCGCAAGGCGATCTAGGGCGCTACACAAATCGCCATCTTCCAACAATTTTGGACGCAATGCTTCCACAGATCGCCTTGCATCGCTAAGTCCACAAGTTGCTAACTCGCGGATTGTTGTGATGTGCGATCGCGCGCTCTCTTTGTCTTTGTGAATGACGCGCTCTGCAACACCGGATTGTATAATTATCCCTGTAAACGCTTGTCCCAGGGTATCGTGGATTTCTCGTGCCATGCGATCGCGTTCTTCTAAAAGAGATTGGGCATAGTCTTCTAACTGTTCGTAAAGCAGGGCATTTTCGAGAGCGATCGCACCTTGAAAACACAACACTTTTAACAGCTTCGTTCTCTCAGGTGTAAACGCATTCACTGTCAAATTGTTTTCTAAATATAGAATACCGATCAGTTTCCCTTGACCGAGAATGGGCGTACATAAAATTGATTTATTTTGCTGGAATTGGATATATTTATCGGTGATAAAGTCACCATCAACGCTGGCATCATTTAGCACGACATCTTCCCTCATTCTGGCAACGTAGTTGATAACTGAAAGGGGAAGATTCTCGCTTGCTTCTACGGGAATTAATTGTCTAGTTTCAATAAATTCGGGTGCAGTTGTACCAGTTGCTGCCACAAAGAGAGTATCATATCGATTAAGAATTAAACAACCAGATTGCGCCCCTGCATTTTCTAGCACAATCTGCATCAACTTTTTCAATAAGTCATCGAGTACGATTTCCCCCGATATTGCTTTAGCAGCTTTAGTAATAGCTTTCAAATCCACATCCCACCGAGAAGAATCAGTAGTTAGAGTCATTGATGGGATAGCTTCTGGAATTTTATCTAATAATTGCGGATAAGTTTGATCTAAATGGTTTATCTTAGCGATCGCGCCCCATTTTTGATAGCAATACCGCGCCTCTTGCATATATAAACTGGCAATCTTAATCTTTTCTCGGCTAAGGTAGAACTTAGCTGTTAGTTCGTTAGCGATAGCTTCTTCATTAATATATTCATTAGCTTTAGCGAGTTCAATAGCTTTATCGTATTGCGCGATCGCCTCTTGATCTCGACCCAAAACTCTATTTAATTCTGCCTCTACTAGATAATATTTATGCAAAAAGTTAGTGGGGGCAATATCCGCCCATTTTTTCATCTTTTTCTGGTTAGCTTTTACCCGACTAAGCCAAGATTTTTTATGATAGCTACTACCTTCAGGATACAGAGCTAGTTTAACTAGAGAATCGTAGAAATAAAATAGCGGCAAATTGATAGACGAAGCCAGACTCTTTAAATTCTTTTCTGCTAATTTTGCACCCGCAGCAGCTTGGTGAATTTCCCCAAACAAATAACAGAGAATTAATGAATAAAACTTTTCCACAAAAGTTATCGTTATAATATTACGCTCTTCTGGAAAAGATAGTTTCTGTCGATAGTCGTACACTTCTCCAATTAAACGGCAAGGATTTTCGTTGCGCCCCAACAAGTTGAGAACTACCTGATGATATATTTTTACCGATTGTAAAGCAAGTTCTTGCTTACACTGCTGAATATTATCGCTATAAAAATCCATCTCTTTTTCTAAAACATCAAGTTGTTTACCGCTGAAAAATGAATGAACGCAGTAGCTACCTGCTGTAAAAGCAAATAATTTGCTATCTCCTGTTTCTAAACCAATTTTAGCCACTTCTCTGAGAGATTGTAGCGTATCCTTGAGTGGGTGTTTCCAGTGTTTTATACAGGTGTAAAACCCTGTCAATATCTTGCGTTTAAATTTAAACTTTTCAACTAAATCTAAAGCAAGTTTCCCAAATTGATACCCTTTTTTAATATCTCCAAATACAATAATTAGAATAATTCCGTAACCGATATAACCAACGGCTGAATTAGGCTCGTTACCATAACGAAGGGTTAAATCGATAATTTTACAAATAATTAACGGATATAACTTAGGATTGGTAAGTGCAACGGGAGTCGCGATTTTATCCATAACTTGCATAGCTGAGATTGCTTTAACATCCGTCATTTCTGGCAAGTTTCTCAATTGTTTAATTGACCGACCAGCTAAAGCAAGCCTCGTTCTTA
Organism: Cyanobacteria bacterium UBA11371; assembly: GCA_003486305.1. Taxonomy (GTDB): domain Bacteria; phylum Cyanobacteriota; class Cyanobacteriia; order Cyanobacteriales; family Aerosakkonemataceae; genus Microseira. The sequence goes on along the minus strand of DNGJ01000519.1, from coordinate 69,876 downwards.
ATAACTCCAGTAAAACCTGGGGAATATTAGGCTTTGCTGGAAACTTGAATCCCAAAATATCCAGCACTTCCAATCCAATTTTTACCGCTTGTCCAATTTGGTTTCTGGCGATACAAATTTCAATCTTTATTTCATAAATTCTAACTTTTTGCAACATATTTTTGCTGTGGTGTAACACGCCGTTTGCCAAGCGTTCCATTTCTTCAAACTCGCCGCAAAAGTATGCCGTTTCTGTTGCCAATTCATAAATTTCTAAAGTTAGTTGATATTGGCGTTGCCAACAGTCAATTCCCAAAAGTGATAAAGCTAATTTTAAGAAGCGAAATGCTTGATCGTATGCAGTTGAAGACTTAGCTTTTTTGGCAGCGTTCAGATTTAATTGTGCCAGTTCATCTCTTTGGGATTGATGTTCGATTAATTCAATACCTTGATTGATTTGGTTAACAATCTCAAATATTTTGTCTTCTTGTGCCTCTTTTGGTGTAATATCCAACAGCAGTTTTCCAATTTTCCAATGAATCGCTTTAGTCTCGGTTTCTGGAATTAGGAAATAGGCAGCTTGCTGAATGCGATCGTGGACGAATTTGTAGGCAGTAGTCGAACTTGTTGAAACAACTAAATCGTGGTTAACAGCTTCGCGCAAAATAGCTGCCACTTTTTCTGGTGACTTTTCTGATATAATTGCTAAATTTCCTAAATCAAACTCATTGCCAATACATGCAGCTAGCTTTAAAACCCGTCGCATTTCTTCTGGCAACTTTTGCATTCTAATAGCCAGCAATTCGATGACATTCTCCGTCATGCCCTTAGCGCGAATTTGAGCTAAATTCCACTGCCAACAACCTTGTTCAAAATCAAACTCTAACAGCTTTTCGCCATAAAGCAATCTCAAGAATTGATTGATAAAGAAGGGATTACCATCAGTCTTTGCTAAAAGCAACTCTGCTAAAGGTTCTGAACGTTCTAAAGGGCACTGTAGGGTTTCCGCAATTAACTGATTAATTTCTGGCAACTCTAACCGAGATAAGAAAATTTCAGTGAGAACTGTTCCAGCTTTTTGCATTTCTTCTACAGTCAGTTTCAAAGGATGGACAGCATTAACTTCATTATCTCGATAAGCCGCAATTAAAAGAAATCCGCTTTTGGCTGCGGTTACCAGCAGTTGTATCAATTTCAAAGAAGCTGAATCTGCCCATTGTAAATCGTCCAAAAACATCGCTAAAGGATGTTCTTTCGATGCAAACACGCGCATGAAATTCTGGAAGACTAAATTAAAGCGATTTTGGGCATCCTCTGGCGGCACATTTGGTACTGGTGGTTGAGAACCAATCACCAATTCTACTTCTGGAATTGCATCGATAATAATTTGACCATTTGTACCCAAAGCAGTTTGCAGTTTTTCGCGCCAAACTTCTAGCCGCGTTTGTTCTTCAGTTAACAATTGCCGCATCAGTGCAGAGAAAGCTTGCACTAAAGCGCTATAGGGAATATTCCGCTGAAATTGGTCGAATTTTCCCGATATAAAATAACCCCGATACTCCCTCACCTGGCTCCCAGGCTCAGCCTGGGAACCAGATTCTAGAGGCTCTGCCTCGCTTATGTTCTCTGACGGGAGGCAGAGCCTCCCTGACTCGCTCCCAGGCTGAGCCTGGGAGCCAGATAACAGAGGCTCTGCCTCGCTTATGTTCTCTGACGGGAGGCAGAGCCTCCCTGACTCGCTCCCAGGCTGAGCCTGGGAGCCAGAGAACAGAGGCTCTGCCTCGCTTATCTTAGTGCCGTGCAATCTTAGCTTTTGTACTTCTCGCACTAAAGCAGACTTGCCAAGACCAGAATATCCAGTTACTAGCACCATCTGCGTCGCCCCAGCACAAACTCGTTCAAAAGCTGCAAATAATTGGGCTAATTCTCGTTCTCTTCCATAAAGTTTTTGCGAAATTTGCAATCTTCCAGAAAAATCGCGTTCGGCTAAAGGAAAACGATCGATATAACCATTTTGTTCAAGTTTAGCCAAACACAGTTCTAAGTCTGATTTAATCCCAAAAGCACTTTGATATCTATCTTCTGGATCTTTGGCGATTAATTTCATCACCAGATCGGATAAAACCGTTGGAATGTCTGAATTCACAACTTGTGGATCAACCGGAACGATCGCAATATGAGAGTAAATTAACTCGATTGTATCTTGTGTATCGTAAGGTAACTTTCCAGTCAGCATTTCATAAAAAGTCACCCCCAACGAGTAGAAATCTGTACGATAATCAATCGTGCGATTCATCCGCCCCGTTGCTTCTGGAGATATATACGCTAAAGTGCCTTCTAATATAATATTTGTCTCTTCTGCTTCCATTGGGGAAGCTAACGCCAAGTCGGTAATTTTTACCTCTAGAGTGGCAGGAACGATCAAAATATTGCTGGGTTTAATATCTTTATGAACGAGTTGGTGCCGGTGCAATTCCCCCAGAATCCGAGCAATTTGTATAGCAATATACAGAAAATTGCTTAAATTGAGTTGATGGTTAGTTAGATATTCTTTGAGAGAGATAGCGCCAAAATCATCTAAAACGAGGACAGGACGAGAGTTAACATTTAACAATTCTAGGGGTTTAACTATCCCAGATATTTCCAGATTTTTGCTAACTTCATATTCATGTTGCAGACAAGCGATGTCTACGGGTGTGGGATAATTGGATATGAGGCATTTAAGAATTACCGGCTGTCCATCCGATATCCGCCGCCCTCGATATAAAATTCGCTTCGGGCTACTATAGATTTTATTTAGAATTTGGTATCCATTTAGTTCAAGCATTTTCCCTCGGTCTTTTCTACACCCCGGATCGCAGCTTCAGCGATTAACTAGCTATTTTATCAAGTAAAAACTGTACTTTTGGCTAGGGACAAAGTAGCGATGAGCCGCTAAATTTGTCAAGTAAAGCAAAAAGGATACTAAGTTAACAAAAAGTTACGTTCAACAGCTAACAATTGACAGGGCTTTTGGAGTTTAACTCGAAGGTTTACTTAGTGCTATTAGCTACTGTAATAAATTGTAAATTACTGAGTTTGTACGGGAAATAGGAAATGGGATGGGATTTTTTGCACAAAGCTTTTGCTGGCGCTGCATAAATCACCCCCAGTTCTACCCATAGATCGAGAGAAGTACAGTTCATACAGGAAAGAGGAAATGGGATTCGACTTTTTGCAGAAAGCTTTGAAAGGATCGAGAAAGGTTGCGATCGCACAAGCAGCGATCCTTGCGCTAGGCGCATTGACAGCCCTGGAAATCAACAATCGAGCTGAAGCGTTGGTATTTGCAGGCAACCCCAACGATAACATAGTTAAACCCGGTACTGGCTATGACGGCGTTGTCGGTTTAGGTATCAATACAAACCAAGGAGTTTTTGGTTGTTCGGGTACGCTGTTATCAACAGGCTTGCACATTCTCACAGCTGCCCACTGTCTCACTGACGAATTTGGCGCTAATATCACTAACGCTGCCACAGTATCTTTTGAGTTAACCACAGGTACTTTTGCTATAAATGTTCCCAAAATTTTTATCCACCCAGAATGGGGCGGTTTCGCTGATATAGAATCCTTTAGTGCTGATATCGCAATTTTGGAACTAGCATCTATTGCACCTGAAGCAGCCCAACGATACGACATTTACCGAAATACTGATGAAATTGGTCAGGTCAGCGTTAAGGTTGGCTATGGTTATTCTGGTCAGGGCAATGTCGGTTTCACAGAGGATTTCCCTTTTGGAACCAAGCGCTTAGGTCAAAATAAATACGACGCTGTAGGGGAAATTTTGAGTAGCGTAATTCCCGTTAATATACTTCCCGGCACACTCTTGGCATACGATTTTGATAATGGGCAACCTGAAAATGATGCCTTTGGAGTTCTTGGCATTCCCAATTTAGGGTTAGGTCTGCAAGAAGTTATTACAGCCCCCGGTGATTCGGGAGGACCAACATTTATCAAAGGGTTAATTGCTGGAGTGACATCGGGTGCTACATGCTTGGGTTTTGATTTCATTAACTTTAAATGCTCAAGTCCTCCTGATGTTGATAATGTCGGAAACTCTAGTTTCGGAGAATTCGGTTTTGATACCCGCGTGTCAACCTATGCCAGCTATGTAGATGATGTTTTGGCAGGCAAGGTAACTCCCACCAAGCAAATTCCCGAACCTAATACTATCTTTGGGACTGTCTTTGCTTTGGGTGCTTTTGGGATTAGTTCGCGTTTCAAGAAAAAAACCATTTCTATGTAGGTTGGGATCTTTTCAATAGTTTTGAGTTTTGAATGTTGAGTTTTGAATTAAGAGTTAAAAATGTTTGACTAAACTTAGCTATGGCGTCTTTAAATCAAAATTCAAAACTCAAAACTCAAAACTATTTGAAACCGGGTTTCTCAGATATTTGGAGAATTAAGAAAAATGAAATACTTTCATAAAACTATTGCATCAGCAACTATCGCTACAACAGCTACTTTAAGTATCTGTTCGGTAAGCGCAGAAGCGGCTACATTCAACATTGGAACCAACTTCACAGGCATCACCCGGAGTAACCCTTCTAGCATAAGTGGCGCGGTGGGAACTAATCAAATCGTTGAATTCACTAACGGTTCGTTTACTGTCTACGACAAAACAACTGGCACGCGCCTGCAACAGCTAAGCGGTATGCAGTTTTGGACAGATATAGCTGGCATTGAAGTAAATAGTTTGAGCTATAAACCAAGAGTAGTGTATGACGTTGCTACTGGGCGCTGGTTTGCCTCAGAACTAGAAACGTTTAGGGCAGACTGGACAGATAAAGATCCAACCAACAACTTTTTGTTGGCAGTATCCAATTCTTCCGATCCTACTGCGGGTTGGACGGGTTTTAAAATTAATCTCCCAGCAACAATACCCAATTCTGAACCGATAGTTGACGATCCCCCTGAAACAGATCCGTTGGAAATTTATCCAGTCCCAGTCTTGGATGCTGATGGAGAGTATCCGTCATCAAATTATTTGGATTATTGGGGAATTCATCCGACTTTAGGCTTGGATGCTGATGGAGTGTATCTGTCAAAAAATCATTTGGATTATAGGGGTGATGGTAAAACCATCTCAGTAGCGTCCATTCCAAAAGCTGACCTTTTATCGCCTATACCAACTGTAGCCAATGCTAAGATTTTGGGTAATTTAGATAATTCCCAATATGGTTTTAGTATTCAGCCAGCGTTGGATTTTGGTGCTTCAGATAATCGTGCTGCGTTGCTAGGCACCAACTATCCACCACAGTGGGGAGCCAGTAATTTGCTCCAGCGTTCTAACCTATTGAATTCTGGCAGCAGTTTGGCAAATATTTCCGCCGGGGTTGGTATTCAAGTGGATAACTATTCTACTCCCAACTGGGCAACTCAACCACATCCTACAAACTTTTCCTATTGGCGGATTGCCAAGGATCTCGACACCCGTTTAAATAGCAATGTTTTTGAAGTTGGTAATAGCCTTTGGGCAGTTCACAACATCGGAGTTTCATCGGGGGGTGGTCTTCTTCCGCGCGTTGGCATTCGTTGGTACGAAATCGATGAAAGAACTAATGCCGTACTTCAGTCTGGCACTATTAGCGATCGCGACTACGATTACTTCTTGCCTTCGATTGCTGCTAACCAATTTGGCGATGTTGTTATTGGTTTCAATCGTTCAGGTGGGATTAGTATCGACGGTACAGGAAAGAATGAATTTGTTAGTAGTTATGCTGTGTTGGGTCAAACAACAAATGGAGTCACAACATTCGGCAATCCTTTACTCTTGAAGGCAGGATTAGATAGCTATAACCGGGAGATATATCCTCCTTTTGGTATTCAACCTTGGGGCGGCTACAGCGCCACTGTAGTCGATCCAAGCGATCCGTTTAGCTTCTGGACTTTCCAAGCTTTTGCTAATAAATCTGACCCGAATTTGGGCAGCAGATGGAGTAGCCAAATTACTCAAGTTAAAGTTGCTCGCAGCGTACCCGAACCGGGTTCTGTGTTTGGTTTATTGGCGTTTGGTGTATTGGGTATTGGTTCTGTTTTGAAGCGCAAACAACCTAAAAACAGTCAGCTAAGGAAGGGTTTATTAATCCTTGGCGCTGATAGCAACAATCTCTCGTAAAACCCGCCCCTACGGTATCATATCGTGTCCGGTTGCATCTGTATCTAGGGGGGGGCGGGTTTATTAATCCTTGGCGCTGATAGCAACAATCTCTCGTAAAACCCGCCCCTACGGTATCAAAAAATGGTAGATGGTGCCGTACTCTGCTTGCTAACGCACCCTACGGATAGAGGCTGTGCGTAAGTCCTGAAAAAGCTTCTTTCGCTACGCAAATAAACCGGGTTTGTGACTAGCAAGACAGAGTGTGATTTTGGCGAAAAAGCTGCATAAATTCCCCCCAGTTCCACCCATAGATAAATAGAAGCAAGGTAGCCCGAGTAAAAATCGGCTTTCAAGGAGTTTATACCATGATTCTGCGTTATCGGGGCAATTTTTACGATTGGGATGTTCAAAATATTGAGCAAGTTGAAACAATAACGGCTAAGTATCGCGGTGCGAGTTATGAAATTCCATCTTTGCCGTTAAAAGTTAGCTCTCAAGAAACATTAAATTTGAAGTATCGCGGTGTTGGTTACAAAGTGCGATCGCATCAGCCATCGCGTAGCGAATCGCGCCATATTTCGCCACAAGCATCGCTGAAGTTGGGGTCTAAAACGTACCTTTAAATTCCGTAGTTTGAGTTGAAGTACGAAACCCAACCTACAAAAGATTGATCGCAATCGTTACTGGAGGAAATCATGTCGGGAATTGTCTTAGTTTTATGGAGCAGCGTCACGTCGCGCTAAGCTGTCACGAATGCTCGTGGTCTGGCACGAGGTCTTCCACGTCACGCAGTAAGCGGAAGGTATACGCACCCAAGCAAATAAATGCGCCACAGCCAGCGAATAAAGTATACTGAAGTGCCATCCCGGCTCCGGCTCCAGTACCTACCGCGCCGCCCAAGATTCCAGCCAGACTGCCGCCAGCCATCATTGCTGGCTCGAAAACACGATCGGCTAATGGTCCGGCGATCGCAAGTCCCAGTGGTGAAGTAATCTGGGCAATCAGGTAGCGACAGGCAAAAACTCGCCCCTGGACATGGGGTTCTACTTTCGATAACCAGATGGCTTGATTACAGCTACCGAAAAAAGGTGAAAAGAATGCTTCAAAAAAGCCAGCTAGCATCCAAATTGATGGTATCCGCCCCAAACCTAGCATCACGCCGCTAATATCTCCTAATGCCCCGCCAAGCAATAGCCCGTGGATGCGACGACTTGGGCCACCCCAAACGCTCAATACGGCGGCACCAACTAACCCACCTACACCAATGGCAAATTGCACGCTGGCAAACGCTGCTGCATCATTGCCGCTCTTCGCTAAAATCATAGGCGCTGCGATCGCACCACCGGCGTTGGTGACTAAGTTAGAACTCAGCAAGAAAACAAGAATTGCCAGCAGGCTAGGACGCTTGATTATGTAGCGGAAACCAAAAGTTAGCTCTTGCCAAATATTCGCGCTGTTGATGTCTTTAATCTCGCTTGCTGTTGGTTGGGGAATATGCACAAATGAGATTGTACCCAGAGCGATCGCAAAGGTGACAATATCAATAACTAAAATTCCTTGCAAGCCAATAATGTAGTAGAGCGTCCCGGCTAATGCTGGTGCAACAATTGCAGAGCCAGAATAGGAAATGTAGGATTCCATCGCGGTGGCTCGCGCGTAATGTTGCTTGGGGACGATCGTAGACATCGAGGCTGAGTAAGCCAATTCTTGCAAGTAACCAAACAGCCCTTTAATTGCTCCACTCACATATAAGTGCCATATTTCTAACTGGTTGGTTGCTAACAGTAAAAGGATGGCAATCGTAGAAATACCCGCTGCCGTATCGCCGATCATCATCAGGTGCTTGCGATTCCAACGATCGACTAAAGGCCCCGCAAAAGCAGCAGCAATGACTCTGGGTGTCTGGACAAAAAAAACGATTAAAGCTAAAGGCGTTGCGTGACCTGTGAATTGCCAAGCCCAAATGGTCATGGCAAAATTCGTCATCTCCGATCCTAAAATCGAAGCTACCTGTCCGCTCCAAATAATCAAAAACTTGTGCAGGCTGGTCGATTTGGTCATTATTTTTGTAACTTTATCTCTATATAGGTTAGTCACTTACGACAAACAAAATAGAGATGACCAGCACTTTGCTCTACTGCCAAATCGCGTTCGGCATCATAGATATTAACTTCTGTGAACCCTACTGTTTCTAAAGCCGACTGAACTTCGGCGATCGCATAACATCTTTCTTCTACAGAAATGTCTGAACGCTGCCAGTTTCCTTCTACCAATTGGAATACCGTGAAATTAAGTCTGCCTATTTTCTCTTCGGGGTGATAGTTCGTTTGAACAGCCCAGGCATATTCCTGTTTGACATCGCCAGAAAGGCTACCGTTCCAATCTGACTGATACTCTTCTTCAGAATACATGTTGAACACGAACAGGCCGTTTTCTAGCAGCGCCGCATACACATTACGGAAAGCACAGGTTAATTCCTCAATTTTTATGAGATGGGCAAGAGAACCAGATATCGAAACAACTGCATTAAAGGTAGGTGGCAACTCAAAGCAGCGTGCATCACTCAAAATAAATTCACTGCCTGGTGCATTCTCACGAGCATAACTCAACATAGTTTCCGAGCCATCTAATCCAGTCACTTGGTAACCTTTTGTTAGCAGATGTTGTGCCAGTTCTCCTGAACCACAACAGAGGTCGAGAATGCGCGCTTTTTGAGGAAGATGTGATATCAGCAATTTTTCTAAAGGTGATAGTGCTTTCTCAAGCTGCTGATGACCAAAGTATTCTTTGTATACCCAAGCAATAGAATCGTAATTGGAATAGCGAGTTGTTGAAGACATGAAACATTTCTCCTGTTTGACTAACTGTTTGGCAATTAATTCGGTGAAACTAACCGCAGATTTACCTTTATAGACACGAAAGTGAGGAGTAATATCTGAGGCATACCAAGTTGAGAAAATTCAGGCTACTTACTATGATTTATCTTGGAGCTTGCATTTGACGAATTAGCAGAAAGGGGGGGCAAAAAACCTGCCGATCGTAGTTCTGCTACGCTATCTTTCACAGCTTGAATGATGCAATCGATATCTTCATTTGTATGAGCTGTGGATAAGTAACCACCTCCACCAAGTAGGAGAACTCCTCTGTACATCAAGTGATATCGTAGTAAGTTTATACTCTGGGAGATAGCAGAATTCCCCGCTACACCGGAATGCCCTAATGTAGCGGGACCGAATAAGGAACCAAAATTTGCCATCCGAATTGGTACTTCATCTTCTTCAAAGTAAGCATTCAATGCTGCGACAAATTGTGATGTGCGTTGATTCAACTGTTGCTGAAGGGCGGGACCTTGAGTTTTTAAATGTTTAACTACTGCGCGGGAAGCAGCGATCGCTAACGGATGCTTGCAGAAAGTTCCGGCAAAAAATGTTGTTTTCGCTTCAGGATAAGATGAATCTCCATAATTCCACATACCGCCGTCGATCGCATCCATATAGAGAGCCTTACCAGCGATGACTCCAATCGGCATTCCACCACCTACAATCTTTCCATAAGTTGCTATATCTGCCTCAACGTCAAACCATGCTTGCGCCCCACCTGGATGTATGCGGAAGCCGATCACCATTTCATCAAAAATCAATGTAATTCCTGACTCTTTTGTCAATTGCCTGAGTTGCTGAAGAAACATTTTAGGCTGTAAGTCGGGTCGCATTGTTTGCACGGGTACAACCAAAATAGCCGCTAATTCTTGCCGATGAGCTTCTATTACTTCTAGCGATTGAGGATTCCCGTAATCTAAAACTAAAACATCTTCAACAATATTTGGCGGTATTCCAGGAGCGATCGCTACGCCACGAGGATTTCCATCTCCTGTTTCTGCTTTAACTAAAGTTCCATCAAAATGCCCGTGATAAGAACCTGAAAATAAGGCAATTTTGTTGCGACCTGTTGCAGTTCGTGCTAAACGGATTGCAGTCATCACAGCTTCTGTGCCTGTATTAGAAAAAGCTACTCGTTCCATTCCCGTCAGTTGGCAAATTAACTCAGCAACCTCACCAGCAAATTCAGATTGCGGCCCTAGTTGTATGCCTTGCTCAAGTTGCTCCTCTAACGCTGCTTTAATAAAAGGCGGATTGTGACCAAAAAGATTGACTCCAAATCCCATCATCAGGTCTATATATTCGTTACCATCTATGTCCCATATTCTAGACCCCTGAGAACGCTTGCCAACGATGGGATAGCACATTTCCTTAAAAGGAAGATTGAATCCTTCTGAAACTCTTGGATCGGCTAGCACTGGGCGATAATTTTGCGCGAGTTGTTTTGATATTTTGGTTCGGTTGTTGTAGCCTGCAATGAAAGCTTCCAGATACTGCTGGCAGGAATTTTCACTTTCATTCGATTGTGTTTGAGCTTTTTGTAAGCTAGTTTCCGTTTGGTTCATAAAGCTTATGGTTCCTTCTTGTGGGTGAATTCAGTCAAATCAAAACTAAAGCTGCGCCTCTATTTGTAATTTGTAGGGTGCGTTAGCTTTCTTCGTAACGCACCATCCAACATATCTATTTTTTAGGTAGATTCAGGCTGAGGTGAAATTAGAAAACCACTTTGAATCAGGTAACAGAAGTAAGTACGAAGCAGCTTATCATCGATAGCTGGACAAACAATCGAGGTATTTGCAAGTCCATTAAGGGTATTTTGGCAGTCGATCTGTGGCTCTGGCAAGTTGGAATTTGAATCGTTGGTATTTTTTACCAAAAGAAGCACAAGTGAATGTAAGGCACTTTTAGCGTTAAACTCAGTTTCATCAAGCGTTTTTCTTTGCCATTTATCCATCAGCATTGATTCCCAATTATTATAGGATATATGCTGAATATTGTAGCCAAAAGAGCGCATCCACCTGACAAGTTCGCGCCAAGGAATAGGGTTAGGATTGAATAGGTGAAAAGCTTTTCCTAGAGATTCTTTTTGCATTGATAGATGAGCGATCGCTTGACTCACGAAGTCTACAGGAGTCATGTCTACCATCGTGTCGGAGTCTGGCGTACTTCCAAGTTCGATACAACCTTTTAGCACTCGGTGAATGAAGTCATCTGTATTAGAAATGCCTGTTTTGCTATTCCCTGACATACGTCCGAGCCTGTAAATAGCAATTGGAATTCCTCGTTCTCGTGCGGTTGTTACTAACTTTTCCGCTACCCATTTACTTTGAACGTAGCCAATCTCAGGTACGGGAATATTATCCAGATTATTCACTTCCGGAATTTTCTCGACTAGGGATCGGTCAACTGATTCAAAAACGCTCAAGGTAGACATAAAATGCACGGGTTTCACTTTGACAAGACTTGCCAATCTTAAAATTTCCTGCGTTCCTAAAACGTTGGCAGCCTTGACTACAGAGTAGGGATAGACAAGATTTATGAATGCACCATTGTGATAGATAACATCGATTTGATTTGCCAATACTTCAAACTGGTCATTGGAAAGACCTAACAGCGGCTGCGATAAATCTCCTACAACTGGGATAATTCGGTGGCTTAAAGATTCATTCCAAAGTAAATAAGATTCAAGGTGACTTTGCAGCCTTTTCTTTGCAGCCTCTATATTAGAAGCACGTACCAAGCAATAAATATCAGCAGTAGTTTGTTGCAAAAGTTCGTGGAGTAAAAAGGCTCCCACAAAGCCTGTTGCTCCGGTTAAAAAGATATCACTTGGTTCGGTTTTAGGCTCGATAGGTATGTTGGGAGGAAAAATTGCGGGGTCGAGAATAGAGTCAGCGTTCAGAGTGGCGATAAGTTCTGTATTGTTAGTATTATCTTCCGTTGAGAAAGATTGAGAGCGAGAGATGAGCGTTTCGAGTTTATTGATAAAACTTTCAGCCAGCTGCTCAATTGTGGCTTGACGATGAATAGCCTTGCTGTACGTCCAACTGATTTCTAACTGACCACTAACTACAATTGCGTTAATATCTAGCAGATAGCGGCGGGTTTCTCGCAGACTGTGGGTGAGTCCGCTAGATTCTTGGGCTGGTGCAAATAGCGACGCCTGGTGAAATATTTGGTCAGATTGTCCCAGGTAGTTAAATAACACCTCGGCTTGAGGTAAAGTTTGCAGATCTTGGCTCAAATAGCGCAGCACACCATAGCCAATACCTCGATTTGGGATGTTACGCAATTGCTGTTTTACTGCGTTTAAAACAGCGATTGTATCGGTTGTTTTTTCGAGTTTTAATAGTAATGGAAAAATGGTGGTGAACCAGCCTACAGTACGCGATAAATCCACATCATCGAAGATTTCTTCCCGCCCGTGTCCTTCTAAATCTACTAGCAAGAACGGTTGTTTTGTCCACTCGGCAAAAGCTTGTAGTAGCGCTGCTAATAAGACATCGTTGATTTGGGTGTTAAAAGTTTTAGGAACTTGTTGTAGGAGGAGTTGGGTTTGTTTGTGATTCAACGAGACGGATATGGTATTTGCTGTTGCGATCGCATTTTCTCCCCCACAATAGTCTACGGGTAGCCGGGAAACATGCGATCGCTCTTGTTCTAACCAATAATTCCGCTCTTGTTGCAATGCGGCTGACTGTGCGTACTCCTGCAAGCGCAACGCCCATTGTTTGAACGAAGTTGTTTTTGGCGGTAGCTGTATCGCCTCACCACGACAAAGTTGTTCGTAAATTGTCTGGAAATCTTCCAACAAAATTCGCCAAGAAACACCATCAACAACAAGGTGGTGAATCACAATCAGCAGGCGGTTTGTTTTTTGCGATCCTAAATCAAATAAAGCAACCCGCACCAACGGCCCTTCTGATAAGTTTAAACTAACTTGTAGTTGATTTGCGGCTGCTTCAATTGCTGCTTTTTGTTCAATTTCTGGTAGCGCTGAAAAATCGAAACAAGTAAACGGTACAACTTCGTTGGGACTAACGCTGATTTGCTCCCAACTCGATTGATTTTGCATAAAACGCAGGCGGAGAGCATCGTGATGTTCGATTAAATGCTGCACCACTTTTTCCAACAACTTAGGATCGCATACTTGCCGCAATTCCAATAATAAGGCTTGATTCCAGTGATGGGTATCGGGTTGATTCAACTCAAAAAACCAGTGTTGAATCGGAGTCAAAGGTAGCGTTCCAGTCACTAACCCTTGTTCGCCTTGAATAGTGCGAATTGTGCTAACCACTGCTGCTAATTCCGCAATCGTTTGATGAGCAAAAATTTGCTTGGGAGCGATCTGCAAACCAGCTTTGTTAGCTTTGGCTACAATCTGAATGCTGAGAATAGAATCCCCACCTAACTCAAAAAAGTTATCGTGGATACCTACGCGATCGATTTGCAAGACTTCAGCCCAAATTTCTGCCAATATTTTCTCTATTGGCGCGTTTGGAGCCACAAAAGTTTCTGATAATTCAGATCTGACTGTCTCTGGTGCTGGAAGTTTTTTGATGTCTACCTTGCCGTTGGGCATTAGCGGTAGCGCTTTCAGCCGAATAAAAACTGAAGGCACCATATACTCTGGCAATTTTTCCTGAAGGAATTCTCGCAACTCGCTAGATTTTGGATTAATAATTTGCTCGTTATGTACGATGTAGGCTACCAGGCGCTTGTTGTCTGATTCATCCGATCTGGCTAAGATAACGACTTCCCGAATGGCTGGATGTTGACTCAGCACGGCTTCTATTTCGCCCAATTCGATCCGGAAACCGCGAATTTTTACTTGTTGGTCAATTCGGCCTAAAAACTCAATGTTTCCGTCTAGCAAATAGCGGGCTAAATCTCCGGTTTTGTACAGGCGATCTGAAGGATAAAAAGGATTGGGTATGAATTTTTCCCCAGTTAGATCGGGGCGATTGAGATATCCTCGTGCTAAGCCGTCGCCGCTAATATATAACTCGCCAGACACGCCTATGGGAACTGGACGTAAATCAGAGTCGAGTATATAAATTTGGGTGTTAGAAATAGGACGACCGATAGGAACTTGCGCTCTTCCTGCTTCCAAAGATTGGCAATTGTAAACGCTGCTCCAAACTGTTGCTTCTGTCGGCCCATATTCGTTAAAAAGAGATGTTTTTGTCAGCATTTTAAGGTGACGTGCAACTAATTCTCTCTTACAAGGTTCACCGGCTACGATGACAGTACGAAGTGAATTTAGCTGTTCTGGTGCAGCTTGTTCTAATAGAAGAGCATACAGGGAGGGAAGGCTTAATAAATGGGAAATAGGATTGCGTTCGAGCAATTCTATAAGTTGTGGTATGTCTTTCTGTAGACCATCTTGAGGCAGAAAAAGAATTCCGCCAGAACATAGCGTCCAAAAGATACCCGCTACTGAACTATCGAAAGCAAAGGACGAGAGCAATAAGAAGCTAGTAACAGGTTCTTGATAGTAATTAATCCGAGCGTAAGTTGAATGAACCAAGTTTTGATGGGTTACTAGCACTCCCTTTGGTTTACCAGTAGAGCCAGAGGTATAAATTAGGTAGGCTAAATTTTCAGCAGCGTTAGCATTGGCAGGATTTTCTCTACTTTGCTGAGCGATCGCTTCCCATTCTGTGTCTAAGCAGATGATATTTGCGTTAGATTCTGGTAAACTTTCTACCAATCGCTGCTGGGTTAATAATATGGGTGTTTGGGTATCCTCTAACATGAAGGATAATCGCTCTTTTGGATAAAGGGGGTCAAGCGGTACATAGGCTCCACCTGCTTTCAAAATGCCCAAGATACCGATGACCATTTCAAGCGATCGCTCTACGCACAGCCCCACGAATACTTCTGGTTTTACTCCCAACTTTTGTAGGTAGTTCGCCAGTTGATTGGCGCGATCGTTTAGTTCAGTATAGGTCAACTGTTGACCTGCAAAAACAACGGCAATTTTGTCTGGGTTTTGCTTAACTTTTTCCTCAAATATGTGGTGAATGCACTGAGATTTCGGATAATCGATTTGGGTACTATTCAACTCAATTATTACTCGATTTAATTCTTGGCAATCGAGTATTTCTAGCTCGTCAATTGATGCTTCCGGGTGGGCGATCGCGCTGTGGAACAATGTTTCAAATTGTCTTGCTAAACCCTTGATATACTCGGCTTCAAATAAATTAGCATCGTAGTGGAACTCTACATCCAAAACATCCTGTTTTTGAATACAAGAGAGTTTTACTTTGAACCGAGTAATGCAGGCGTAATGCTTAAAAATTGAGAAAGATACTTCACCCGCTGTGTGTTTGGCAATATCTGTCTCAAAATCAAAGCAGAAAGGGAAAAAGTTAGCCTGGTTTTCTTCAGTATTATTCCCAACAAGTTGTTCCCAGCTAAAACTTTCCTGCCACTTGTATACCTCGCCAAGAGATTCATTAACCTGCTCTAATATTTCGCTGAATTTACACCGATTTTCTAAATGGATTTTCAGCGGTAAATATTTGGCAAATAGCCCTATTGCTGGCTCTAACTCCTCATATTTACGACCATCGCAGGCTGTAGCGATCGCTATCTCAGACTGTTCTGTAATACGCCACAGTAGAACGTGCCAGCAAGTTAGCAAAAATGTAGGATTTGTAGCTAAGGAATCGTTTTTAATCGTCAATCTCAAAGATTGAGGTTGAAATTCTGGCTTGACTTCAGGCCGATTTTCTAAAGGAAGATTTAAGTTCAAAATCCTATCAATCTCCCATTTTCGCCAGTATTCTCTGCCAATTTCTGTCTCTTCTCCTTCTAGTAATTCATTCTGCCATTGGGCGATATCTGCATATTGCAGCAGATCGTCATCCAGTTCTTCACCGCGCCTGCTAGCTGCGTAGCAACGGCTAATTTCGCCCATAAGATTTTTCAGCGTAGCCGTATCTGCAAGCATCGCAGGCAAGCTAATAATTAGCACAAACTTCTCAGGTGATAAAGTTATCAACAATACCTGGAAAAGTGGCCCCTCCTCAAAGTTGAAAGGCATCTGGCTAACTTGATGAAAAATTTCCTCAATTTTAGCTTTTTGTAGCTCCGGATTAACATCGCTAAAATTATGTTCGGAAAGCCAGTCTAGCCTGCCGTTAGTTATTACCTGAACTGGAATGTCCATCCCAGGTAGACACTGAAAGGTAGTGCGAAGAATTTCTTGTCGATTAACGACATTCTCTAAGGCTGTCTTGAGAATAGCTTTATTGAGATTTCCTTCGATCTCGATAGCGCACTGTACGCGATAAGGCTGCTTTTTTTCATCTCGCTGTAACAGCCACAGATCTTTTTGTTGCGGCGAAAGTCGAATTCCTTCAATAGTAGCTTTCTGCATGTTTTTGTCCTATGTTTTTTTAGTTGATAAGTTGCTAATTGCTAATTGCTAATGGTTAATTGCTAATTGTTAATTGCTAATTGTTAATTGCTCTCAGATCGGTAATATAGCATTTTTCCTACGATTAGCCATTAGCCATTAGCCATTAGCCATTAGCCATTAGCCATTAGCCATTAGCCATTAACCATTAGCCATTA
>DNGJ01000519.1:50130-53084 GCA_003486305.1 Cyanobacteria bacterium UBA11371 | reverse complement strand
TAACCATTAGCCATTAACCATTAACCATTAACCATTAACCATTAGCGATTAGCCATTAGCCGCACCTTCTAGATAACTACTTGAGTTACTAAACGGTTCTGCCATTCCTACTACAACTTTTCGCGCTCCTACAAATGACTCGCGTCCGTGAGCAATTGACATATTATCGAGCAGCAATACATCTCCCAATTGCCAAGGGAAAGTTATTTTTTCTTGTTGATAAGCTGCGCGAAGTTCGTCTAAAACTGAGGATTCAATCGGAGAGCCATCACCATAATAAGTGTTGTTGGGCAGATCTTCTTCTTTGAATTCTGCTAACAATGCCGATTTCATGGGATCTTCTAGGGTTGAAATATGGAAAAAAGTAGCGTGATTGAACCAAATCATTTCCCCGGTTTTAGGGTGTTTGGCAACAGCTTGGCGAATTTGACGAGTTTTCAAGCGATCGCTGTCTTTCCACTCAAAATCAATTTGATTGCGGCGACAATATTCTTCTACCACAGTTTTATCTTCTGTTTGAAATACTGTTTGCCAGGTTAGTCCAAATCCGTCGTTGTAGTTTCGCACGTACAGAACTTTTTTTTCGATGAAACGCTCTCTAATTTTGGGGTCAATGCGTTGAAAAATATTTCGACAGTCAGCGATTGGCGTTTCCCCTCCTTGCGACGCTGCTGTTAGACAGCCAAAATAGATTTTTAAAGGCCAAGTTAGCCAGTATGTCCCCTCATTGTGTAAAAAGATTCTTTGTTCGGCAGGGTAATCGGTAGAGGTATAAATTTTGTTGCTAATCTCGTGGCGCGGCGATGAGCGATCGCGGTATTCCAGCAACTCCCCGGTAGAAGTTACTTTGATAAACTCGTTGAACAGATCTGTCGTATTCATGTGGAAATTACGGAAAAGTAAGGCTCTGTGTTGTAACAAAAGTGCCTCTATCGTCTCTCGATTGTTCTGCGCCCACTTTAAGAGATTTAACCCTTCTACAACGGGTTTGATTACCACAGGGATATTTTTTCCTGCAAGTAGAGGCTGAACTTCAATCAATTCTGCTTGGGAAACTTTAACTGTTTTGCGCTTAATTTTTCCCAAGTCTCCGAGGCTTTGTTTTTGTTGAATATTGTTCATAGCTTTTGAGATTTGCGTTTGAGGTTAGTTAATTTATGGCGCACGGTATTTTGATACTCTTGCTCTTTAATCAACTGTTGTTGCCTGTTTGATTCGTGGAAATTTTCAACAATCTGGTTGAGGGTAATATCGGGATCTGCAACAACAGATTGCAAAAGCATTTTAAACCGTTCTACCATCGATAAAATCGTCGAGGCTGCAAACAAATCTGTTTTGTATTCAAAGCAACCGCTGATGCCTTCGGGCTTTTCTGAAAGCAGAAGCGCCAAATCGAACGGAACAGTCGTCTTTTTAACCTCGAACAAGTTAAGAGTTAAATCGGGTAGAGAAACATCTACCGTCGAACTATTTTGCAGGGTGAACCATACTTGAAACAGGGGGTTACTGTCTAAGTCTCGCTCTATTTGCAATTCCCCTACCAACTTCTCGAAAGGTAAATCTTGGTGGGCATAAGCTCCTAACGTTACTTGACGCACCCGACTGAGTAACTCTCGAAAACTGGGGTTGCCGGAAAGGTCTGTTCGCAAAACTAAAGTATTGATAAAAAATCCAATTAGTTCTTCAATTTCTCCTCGATTTCTGTTAGCAATCGGCGAACCCACCAGAATGTCATCCTGTTGGGTATAGCAGTAAAGCAGCGCATTAAAAGCCGCTAACAAACTCATGAAAAGAGTAACGCCTTCCCGCTGGCTTAATGACTTGAGCGCCTCGCTCAAATCTTTGGGCAACACCAAGGATTGCATTCTCCCCTCAGAAGTTGGCTGCAAGGGTCGAGGTTTGTCGGCGGGTAACTTAAGTACGGTCAAAGCGCCGCTTAGCTGTTGCTGCCAATAAGTTTGCTGAGTTGCAAGTACCTCACCTTGCATCCATTGCCGCTGCCAAACCGCAAAGTCTGCGTACTGGATGGGCAGTTCCGACAGCGGTGAAGGTAAGTCATTGCAAAAAGCTTGATAAAGCGCTGCCACTTCCCGGATGAGTATTCCCGCTGACCAAAGGTCGGAGACGATATGGTGCATCGTCAACAGCAGTACGTATTCTGTCTCGTCAAGTTGCAGCAGAATGACTCGTAACAATGGCCCTCGTGCTAGGTCGAAGGGTAGTTGTGCTTCCTCAACAGCGAGGTTTTGTGCTTTTTGTTCTCGTTGCACAGAGGGCAACTGGCGCAGGTCAATGACGGGGAGGCTGAAAGTTGCAGGGGGAGCAATCTTTTGCATCGGCTGTCCGTCTACTTCAACAAAGTGCGTTCGTAAGGCTTCGTGACGCCTAACAACTTCGTTGAGGCTGCGTTCGAGTGCGGTCAAATTGAGCGACCCGGTTAACCTAACTGCACTGGGAATATTGTAGGTAAGGTCGCCCGGATTTAAGCGATCGAGAAACCAAAGTCGCTGTTGGGCAAAGGAGAGAGGCAGGTTTTGATCTCGCGCTACAGGCACTATGGGTGGAGCTATTAATCCCAATCCTGCCTTCATTTTCGCTTCAATTTTAGAGGCTAGTTTGGCAATTGTTGGCGACTCAAATAAATAAGAGAGCGGGATTTCTACTTTAAAGGCTTCCCGTAAGCGGGAAATGACTTGAGTTGCTAGCAACGAGTGTCCCCCCAACTCGAAGAAGTTGTCGTCGATACCAACTTGATTTAGACCAAGTATTTGAGTCCAAATTCCTGCCACTACTTCTTCAATTGGTGTACGCAAAGTTGGATAAATTTGTTTGGAAGTAGAGCTGGCGCTTATCTTCAGCGGTCTGACTTTTGGGATTTGGTCTGCCGGGATTTTATCTAAAAGTTTTCCTAGTTCTAAATGGCACTTGCTTAAGCGAGGCTCTGCCTCTAGGAA
>DNGJ01000519.1:0-49729 GCA_003486305.1 Cyanobacteria bacterium UBA11371 | reverse complement strand
CGGTCTAAAGTAGGTGCTATTAATGGTATTGAGCAAAACTAAAAAATGCTCCAGAATCAACTTGATGTCAGCACTTTCAAAGCGGCGGCGGTCGTAGACAAATTTCAATTGCAGCGTTGAGTCAGCAGTTACCAGTAGGGTAAGGGCATATTTGGTTTGTGCGCCAATTGATCGAGAATTACTGATATTGATGCTGAAATCTTCCGCTTGCAGTATTGCTAAATCGACCGGGTAATTCTCGAACACTAAAATGCTTTCAAAAAGTGGTAAAAAACCAGGCAATCCGCTCCATTCGTGAATTTGCCCGCCGTGGCTGTGTTCGTATTGTCGAAGCGCAAAGTTATCAGTTTGAATATCTTGGAGCCAGGACAACAAATTTGTTTGAGTATCGATTTTAACTCTTAGAGGTAAGGTATTAATAAATAGCCCTACCATCGATTCAATACCGGGTAAATCTGGCGGACGCCCGGAAACAGTAATCCCAAAAACTACGTCTTTTTCACCGCTATAGTGGCTCAGAAGCAGCGCCCAGATTCCTTGAACGATGGTGTTCAAAGTTAGGCGGTTAGCTTTGGCTAAAGACTTTAAATCTGCTGTAACTTGTGCTGGTAAAAACGTACTTTCTTCGCCATAGCGCTCTTTCTCATTCCCAGGCTCAGCCTGGGAATTAGGAGTAGGAGGCTCAGCCTCCAAACGAGGAGTAGGAATAGGAGGCTCAGCCTCCTCACGAGGAGTAGGAAGCTCAGCCTCCAAACAAGGAGTAGGAAGCTCAGCCTGGTGATTTATTTTACCCAGGGGGGTTGGTTTGACGAAACCCTGTAGCCTTGTTCGCCAAAATGTTTCTATTTGAGATAAATCCTGTTTTTTCAGCCATGCGATGTACTTACTATAGGAACAAACAGGTTCTAGCTGTAGAGCGCGATTTTTACTAAAAGCTTGGTAAAAAGAAAGGAATTCTTTAATTACTAAAGGGCCGCACCAACCGTCCATTAGGATATGATGATGAGTCCAAACAAATTGATAGGTATCTAAAGCTAGATGAAAAAGTGCCAGACGCATCAGGGGTGGCTGGGATAGATTAAAATTGCGAGTGCGATCGCTGCTCAAATAAGCTGCTAATTGCTCCTGTTGTTCCAGCAATTGATATCCGCGCCAATCTTGCTGCTCAAACGGCACTTCCACTCGCCGCAGCACCACTTGCAGCGGCTGCTGTTGCTCTTTCCAAACAAAACCTGTTCTCAAAACAGAATGCCGTTCCACAATCCGTTCCCAGCCCTGCTTAAACGCCAAAATATTAAGATTTCCGCGTAAAGTGCAGGTAAACTGCTCGACGTGCATTCCTGACTCTAAACCGTATAAAGTCTCGAACAGCATCCCTTGTTGCGGCGCAGAAAGCGGATAAATAGCTTCAATGTTTTTATTCTTCATCACATACCCCCTATTTCTGCCAGCACATTTTCAAGTTCTTCTTGATTAAGATCCACATCGGGAAAGTCTGAAGGAGTGTAACCACCCGCATCGGGTGATTGACAGTGAACAATCAATTCCCGCAACACTTCCAGATAGGTTTGAGCTAAATACTCAACTGTGGCTTTTTGGTAAAGATTTTTGCTGTACGTCCACGACAGCGATAACTGTCCCCCATTCACCAATCCGTCAATTTCAAATAAATGACTCCGCGTACCTTCCAAACTGCGGCTATTACCAGTAGATTCCCTGGCAAAGCTAAACAAAGAAGACTCAGAAAGTGTCTGGTCAAACTGACCTAAATAGTTGAAAATAACTTCAGCTTGGGGCAAGTTTTTCAGTTCTTCAGCAATTTTATCATCGCCGAGATAGCGCAAAATTCCATAACCAATTCCCCGATTGGGAACCCCTCGCAGTTGCTCTTTAACTGCTTTTAAAGTTTCTCCTGGAGTGGAATCTTGGTTTAAAATTATGGGAAACACGCTGGTAAACCAACCTACGGTGCGCGATAAGTCTAGATTGTCAAAAATTTGTTCCCGTCCGTGACTTTCAAGCTCTACTAAAAGAGAGCGATCGCCCGTCCATTGAGCAAAAGCCATAACCAGCGCTGCAAGTAACACATCGTTAATTTGGGTGTTATAAGCTTTGGGAACTTCTTGTAGTAAGGCTTGGGTTTGTTCTGCGTTGAGTGCGATCGCTACTCGATCCGCAGAAGCAACGGTATTATCGCCCTCTGGATAGTCCACAGGTAAACGAGAAACTAAACTGCGAGACTCGGCTAGCCAATAGTTTTGCTCTTGTTGTAAACTGGCTGAGCGTGCATACTCTTGAAGACAGTTAGACCACTGCTGGAAGGAAGTTGTTTTGGGTGGTAAATCGATCGCCTCACCCCGACTCAAATCCTCTAATAAAATTCGCCAAGAAACCCCATCAATTGCTAAGTGGTGAATGACGAACAGCAGGCGACTTGGTTTGTCAACACCAAAGTCGAAATAAGCAACTCGAATCAATGGTCCAACTGACAAGTTAAGACTCGATTGTAATTCATTCACAGCTACTTCTAAGGCTGCTATTTGTTCTACCTCTGGTAGTGCGGAAAAATCCAACCGCGTCAATGGAAATTCTGCATCAGGATTGGCGATCTCCTGCTTCCAACCAAACTCAGTTTGCACAAAGCGCAGGCGAAGTGCATCGTGGTGTAATAGCAACTGCTGTATTGTCTGCTGTAACAAAGCCAAGTTGCAACCTGGCTCGACTTGCAACAGCACAGCTTGGTTAAAATGATACGGTTGTGGCAGATTTTGTTGGAAAAACCAGTGCTGAATTGGCGTTAGATGTACCTCTCCCGTCACCAGACCTTGTTGTGCCTCTGTAATCTGAATTGTGCTTGCGACAGCTGCCAATTCAGCAATAGTTTGATGCTCGAATAGTTGCTTGGGAGTTAGCCGCAAACCAGCTTTATTGGCTCTTGCGATCGCTTGAATGCTGAGAATCGAATCTCCACCCAATTCAAAGAAATTATCGTGAATTCCTACCTGTTCAATGCGGAGAACTTCAGCCCATATTTTCGCTAACAACCCCTCGATGTTTGTAGAAGGTTCGACAAATTTTGTTTCCGATTCAGGCGGTGTCAAATTCAAATGCAACAGAGCGATCCTATCCACCTTACCGTTGGGTAACAGCGGTAAGCTCTCCAGCATTACAAAACCCGACGGCATCATGTAATTGGGCAGTTTTTTTGTTAAAAAATCCCGCAATTCAACCGTTGTGGGTGCTGTTTCTTTGGGAACAATATAACCTACCAAACGTTTATGGTTCGGCTTTTCGCTTTCTTCTTGGGCTAAAACGACTGCATCTCGAATCGCAGGATGTTGTTTTAAAATTGTTTGAATTTCCCCTAATTCAATGCGGAAACCACGAATTTTTACTTGCGAGTCGATGCGTCCGATAAACTGGATATTTCCATCGGGAAGATAGCGAGCCAAATCCCCGGTTTTGTACAAGCGACTTGGTTTTAGGGATTGGGAATTCGATCTCTCAAAGGGGTTTAATATAAACTTTTCGGCTGTTATATCCGGACGATTGAGATAGCCTCTAGCTAAGCTATCGCCGCCGATATAAATTTCACCATTCACGCCGATGGGAACTGGTTGTAAATGAGAGTCTAGAATATAAATTTGCGTGTTAGCAATAGGACGACCAATAGGCACGCAGGAAAGTTGTCGATCCGAGGTAGTTAATTCATAAAGCGTGACACCGATTGTTGCTTCGGTTGGGCCGTAAGCATTAATCCAGCGAACGCGATTTCCTACCAGTTTTTCCCAAATCAGCAGTTGTTCTAATTGTACTGCTTCGGTTCCTACAATTGCTAAACGAATTGTGGGAGGTAATTCGGTTTTTGAATCGACAAGATAAGACACCCACTCGTGCCAATAAGTAGTTGGTAAATTGACAACGGTAACTTTTTCTTGGTTTAAAAATTGCCCTAAGTTGGCAAAATCTAGAATTGCTTCTGGTCGGATAACAACCGTCGCGCCGCTCAACCAGGATGGGAAAATTTCTTCTGCCGAAACATCGAAGCTAATAGAACCGAATTGGAGAATGCGATCGCTACTTTGAATTTGATAAGCTTTGGCAACAGCAATACTATGGTTTATTAAAGCTTGGTGAGTAATTTCAACGCCTTTGGGCGTTCCTGTAGAGCCAGAAGTATAGATAACATAAGCTAGGTTTTCCGCAGTTACATTGATATTAGGATTCTCTTGGCTGTGCTGAGAAATTTCTGACCAATCTGTATCCAAACAGGCGATTGTCACTCTTGATTGCGGCAGTTTTTCTATTAAGTGCTGTTGAGTCAGCAGTATACCTATCCGAGCATCCTCTAAAATAAAGGCTAACCTTTCTGAAGGGTAGGAAGAATCCAAGGGTAAATAAGCCCCACCAGCTTTAAGGATGCCAAGAATTCCTACCATCATTTCTAGCGATCGCTCTACACATATCCCCACCAGTTGTTCTGGTTTCAATCCCAACGAACGAAGATATTGCGCCAATTGATTTGCCTTAGCATTTAACTGGCAATAAGTCAAGATTTGGGCATCAAAGATTGCAGCAACAGCGTTGGGTGTTTGCTCTACCTGGGCTTCAAATAACTGATGAATGCAGCAGTCTTGGGGATAATCTGCAAACGTATTATTCCAATCTATCAGCAATTGCTGTCGTTCTGACGCAGTTAAAATTGGTAAATCTGATAAACACCGATCCGGATTCGCAACAATACCTTCGAGCAAGGTTTCAAAATGTTTTAGCATTCGGGAAATCGTGGCAGCTTCAAACAAATCGGTGCTGTATTCTAGCTCTGCGATCGCTTCTTGTGAATTCTCCACGATTGTTAAGCTTAAATCGAACTGCGACCTGTTACTTTCAACCTTTAAAGTATCGATTGTCAATCCTTCTAACGCAATCTCTGGCATGGGGGCATTCTGAAGCGCGAACATCACCTGAAACAGTGGATTTCGACTCAAATCCCGTTGCGGTTGTAATTCCTCTACTAGCTTCTCAAAGGGTAAATCTTGGTGACTATAAGCTGCTAATGCAACTTCCCGCACTCGACCGATCAGTTGCCGAAAACTGGGATTACCCGCCAGATCGGTACGCAGCACCAAAGTGTTGACAAATACGCCGATCGAACCCTCAATTTCAACTCGGTTGCGGTTAGCAATTGGCGAACCGACGCAGATATCGGCTTGATTTGTATATCGGTATAATAATGTTTGAAACGCTGCTAGTAGGGTTACGAATAAGGTAGCGTTTTCCTGCTGGCTGAGTTTTTTCAGCGCTGAGGTTAAAACTTTGGGTAATAATAAAGATTGCCGCGCTCCTTGGAAGCTTTGAACTGGGGGTCGAGGTCGGTCTGTGGGAAGTTGCAGGACGGGTAAATTGCCGCTTAATTGTTGTTTCCAATAAGTTATTTGAGAAGCGATCGCTTGCTGTTGCGATCGCTGCCAAACAGCAAAGTCTGCATACTGAATCGTCAATTCCGAAAGCGGTGAAGATTTGCCAGCGCCATAAGCTTGATAAAGCGCTACCATCTCGCGGATCAATACCCCCATTGACCAACCATCCGAAATGATATGGTGCATTACGAGCAGCATTACATATTCTGATTCGCCCACATGCAGTAAGCTAACCCGCAGCAACGGCAACTGCGTTAAATCAAACGGTTGGTTGGCTGAATGGGCGATTAATTGCTGTAGCGTTTGTTGCCGCTCAATTGGGGGAAGTTGCCGCAAATCTTGCAGGTTCAAAGTCAATTTTAAGTTTGGCTCTATGACCTGAACGGGTTGTCCATCTACTGTCCGAAAGCTAGTCCTTAAAATTTCGTGCCGCCTGATAATCTCGTTGAAACTTTGTTCAAGTGCCGCCAGATTGAGACTGCCTTTTAGTAGCAAAGCACTGGAAATGTTATAGAAAGGTTTGCCCGGTTCTAACTGGTCGAGAAACCACAACCTCGCTTGTGCAAAAGATAAGGGAAAACAGTTAACATCTCGATTTTGGGGTGTAATTGGCGAGGTGCCATTTGGCACGCTGCGTTTTTTCTGATAAAGCTGTTGGACAAGCATCTGGCGTTTTTCGGGAGAAAGTGCGGCGATGCGTTCGTTATTGTTGCTCATTGATTTACTTGGTGAATTTCTTGATCGGATACCTGCTCTAGTTCTGCTAACATCTGAGTCAGCATTTCATCATCAGCTTGATCGATTAGGTTTTGCGCGATCGCTACAGCTAATTCGGCTACAGTAGGAGATTCAAACAGTTGGCGTAAGGGTAATTCAACATTGAATGCAGCGCGTAGCCGAGAAATCGCTTGGGTGGCTAGTAGCGAATGTCCTCCCAAATCAAAAAAGTTGTCGTGGATGCCTACTTGCTCGATATTAAGAATTTCAGCCCAGATTTTGGCTATTTCTTCTTCTACTGCTGTGCGGGGAGGGGCAAATAGTTTTTCTAACTCAGGTCTACTTGTTTCAGGTGCCGGAAGACTTCGCCTATCCACTTTACCATTAGGCGTTAAAGGTAAAGCTTCCAACATCACAAACAAATTTGGCACCATATAATCGGGCAGCAATTCTTCCAAGTAACGGCGCAATTCCCCCGCTTTTAAATTCAACGATTTAGAGACAATATACGCCACTAAACGCTGATTACCCGGCTCATCCTCTCTCAGTACAACTACGATCTCACCCACCTCTGGATGAGTATTAATTTTCGCCTCAATTTCTAATAATTCAATCCTCCTTCCCCGCAATTTTACCTGAAAATCGCTTCTTCCCAAATACTCGATTCTGCCATCAGGAAGATAACGCGCCAAATCTCCAGTTTTGTATACTCGACTATCGCCGACTTCAAACGGATGGGAAATAAAACGCTCAGCCGTTAATTCAGGCCGATTGAGATATCCTTTTGCTACACCTGCACCACCAATGTAAAGTTCTCCTATTACTCCCACTGGCACTAATTTTAAATCTGGGTCGAGGATATAAATTTGCGTGTTACCAATAGGACGACCAATCGAAATTACACTATCCGAGGATGAAACTCGATCTATAACTGACCAAATTGTTGTTTCTGTTGGACCGTATAAATTCCACACTTGCTCGCCCCTCAAAAGCAATTCATTAGCGAGTTTGGTATCAAGTGCTTCACCACCACAAAGTATTTTTAACCCCGGACTATTTTGCCATCCGGCTGCTAACAATAGCCTCCATGTAGCGGGTGTGGCTTGCATTACTGTCACGCCCAAATCTTGCATTTGCTTTAATAATTCAGTACCATCTGTAGCAACTTGGCGGCTAGCGATCGCTAAACGCGCTCCTACTATCAACGGTAGGAATATCTCCAACGCGGCAATATCAAATGATAAAGTAGTTACGCCAAGCAAAATATCTTTTTCGCTCAATCCTGGCGATTGGCGCATCGCAGTTAAAAAGTTAACTAATGCGATCTGGAATATTTGCACGCCTTTGGGCGTTCCTGTTGAACCAGAGGTATAAATTATATATGCTAAGTTGTCTGGGGTAACGGTAATGTTGGGATTGTGGGCGTCGTTCTGGTTAATTTGTTCGGAGTCGGTATCCAAACAGACAGCGATCGCATGATGTGAAGGTAATGCTGGGATTAATTGCGATTGCGTTACTAAAACCGATATTTCGGCATCTTCTAGCATGAAGGCAATGCGCGATCTTGGGTAGGCTGGATCGAGGGGAACATAAGCAGAACCTGCTTTGAGAATGCCTAACAATCCTACTACCATGTCGAGCGATCGCTCTACACAAATGCCGACCAAACTATTAGGCTTTACTCCTAATTTAATCAGATGATGTGCTAAAAGATTAGCTTTTTCATTAAGTTGGCTATAAGTGAGTTGTTGGTCTTCAAACACCACCGCCACAGCATCGGGAGTGCGTTCCACCTGCGCTTCAAATAGCTGATGCAGGCATAAATGCGGGTAATCTATTTTGGTGTTATTCCAATCAAATAATACCTGTTGTCGCTCAGATTCTGTTAATAGGGGCAATTGCGACAGACGCCGATCCGGATCGACGATCGTGCCTTCTAGCAAAGTTTGGAAATGACCCAGCATTCGGGTAATCGTAGCGCTATCAAAGCGGGTGCGATCGCATAAAATTTGTAGCGACACTTGCGAATCTACTTCGACTATCAGCGTCAGAGGATAATTTGTTTGTTCAACAACTGCAATCTCGCGCACTCCCAGAATTTCTCTGTATTGGGGTAAAGAAGAATGTACCGGATAGTTCTCAAAAATGACGAGAGTCTCGAACAAAGGCACGCCTCGCGGTACGTCACTCCATCCCTGAATTTCCACTAAAGGACTATATTCATATTGTCGTGCCTCAGATTGTTGAGCCTGAATTTCGCGCAGCCAAGGTATTAAAAATTGATCGCGATCGACTTGTACGCGCACGGGTAGAGTGTTGATAAACAATCCTACCATAGATTCGGTTTCTGCCAGTTCCGCCGGACGACCAGAAACAGTGGCTCCAAAAACAACATCTGATTCCCCGCTATAACGACTTAAAAGCAGCGCCCACGTCCCTTGAATTAGGGTATTCAGCGTTAGTTGATGCTTTCGAGCTAAGGAATAAAGTGCTGCTGTTGTTGCTTCCGATAGCTGGATTTGCTGCTTACCGTTACCCTTTGCTTCGTCTACATTAGAGTTCTCCAACAACTCTTGTGGGGTAGGCATCCTGCCTGCCCTTAAGTTTGTTTTTTGGACAATTCTATTAGACTTCTCCAACAACTCTTGTGGGATAGGCATCCTGCCTGCCCTTAAGTTTGTTTTTTGGACAATTCTATTAGAGTTCTCTAACAACTCTTGTGGGGTAGGCATCCTGCCTGCCCTTAAGTTTGTTTGTTGGGCAATTCTATTTAACATTGTCGGAGCAGTAAAACCTTTAAGTAACTGTCTCCAGAATGTCTCTGCAACAGATAAATCTTGCTGCTGTAACCAAGCGATATAGTCTCCGTAAGGACGACAACTAACTGAGAGAAAATCTTGACCTTGAGACAGCGCTGTGTAAGCATCCAGCACTTCTTTAAGAATTAATGCGGTAGACCACCCATCTAAAATCAGATGGTGTTTGCTCCAGACAAATTGGTAGGTATTATCCTCTAAGCGGATCAGCGTCAAGCGCATCAGCGGTGCTTGGGAAAAGTCGAAATCTTGCTCTCGATCTGCCTGTAAAAACGCTTCGATCTGCTGTTGTTGTTCGCTGGGTGGAATTAAGCGCCAATCGTACTGCTCTAGAGGTAGTTGGACTTGCCGATACACTACTTGTAGCGATCGCTCCACGTTTTCCCAATGGAAAGAAGTCCGCAAAACCGCATGTCGA
This sequence comes from Cyanobacteria bacterium UBA11371, assembly GCA_003486305.1. Classification (GTDB taxonomy): domain Bacteria; phylum Cyanobacteriota; class Cyanobacteriia; order Cyanobacteriales; family Aerosakkonemataceae; genus Microseira. Next base: position 40,358 of record DNGJ01000519.1, on the reverse strand, counting down.
TCTATAATTTGCTGCCAAGCTTGCTCAAAGGCAGAAACATTCAGATTGCAATGCAAGACATAGCTCATTTGTACGAAATACATCCCTGCTTTGGGAGCGTACAAACTGTGAAATAAAATGCCTTGCTGTGCAGGTGATAGGGGATAAATATCTTCGATGTTTTGCGTTTGAGATTTGATTTGGGCGAGCAGCAAATTGAGGGCTGTTTGACTTAAGCCTGCTTTCGGGAAATCAGTTGGGGTGTAGCTTGCTGCATCGGGGGAGTTGAGAATGAGCGATCGCATTACCGCCCCAAACTCCAAAGCTAAATTCTCAATCGTATCTCGACAATGAATTTGTTCGCTATAAGTCCAATCGAATTGTAGCCTACCACCGACAACAATAGCGTTAATATCTAACAGATAGCTGCGATTTCCTCGCAAGCTACGAGCAGCGCCGATAGATTCTGTAGCGAGTTGGAATAAAGACGAATTCTGAAATACTTGGTCTGATTGACCCAAATAATTAAATCTTACCTCTGCCTTTGGTAAGGTTTGCAGTTGCTCGGCATTGCTGAGATAGCGCAGCACGCCATAGCCAATACCTCGATGGGGAATAGCACGCAATTGCTCTTTTACCGCTTTTAATACCTCTTCTTTCTGAGTAGATTCGCCCAACTTTAATACCACTGGAAAGATAGTAGTAAACCAGCCGACTGTACGCGACAAATCTACATTTTCCACAACTTCTTCCCGTCCGTGCCCCTCTAAATCTACCAGCAACATTTGCTCACCTGTCCACCGGGAAAAAACTTGCAATAGGGCGGCGAGCGATGCGTCTTCGATCCCGCCTCGCAGCAAGGCGCGGGTTTCTTCCACACTAAAATTAACCGACACGGTACGAGCCGACGCCACCGTATTTGTTCCGTTTATAAAGTCCACTGGTAAGCGGTTTCCTGGCTGACAGAAACAACTAACCCAGTACTTTTGCTCTCGCTCCAATTGTGGTGAGAGAGCATACTGGTGCAAACTTTCAGACCATTGCTTAAACGAGGTTGTTTTGGGAGATAACTTAATACTTTCACCCCGGCTGAGTTGTTGGTAAGCGCTCTCAAAGTCTGCCAACAAAATCCGCCAAGAAACACCATCTACAGCCAAGTGGTGAATGGTTAAAAGCAGGCGATTAGGCTTGCGATCGCCTAAATTAAACAAACCTACCCGCACCAGCGGTCCTTGTGATAAATTCAAACTTGCTTGCAATTCGGACGCCGTTGCTTCCATGGCAGCTTTTTGTTCAATTTCTGGCAATGCCGATAAATCTATATATAAAAATGGTATTTCTTCCCCATCAGTATTGCTAAGAAATTGCTGCCAGCCAGACTCAGTTTGCACAAATCGCAGACGCAGTGCATCGTGGTGTTGCAATAAATGCTCTACTACTCGTTCTAATAAGTTTAAATCGAGAGATTGTCGCACTTCTAACACAATAGTTTGGTTCCAGTGATGAACATCGGCAAGATTTTGCTCAAAGAACCAATGTTGAATCGGTGTCAGGAATACTTCTCCTGTAACCAAACCTTGCTCAGCTTGAACCACATTTGCATTCGGCGAATTTGTGGTGCGGGCATTTGCTGCTAATTGTGCGATCGTTGGGTACTCAAACATCTGCTTGGGAGTGAGTTGCACGCCTGCTTGATTGGCTCTAGCAACGATCTGCATACTAAAAATAGAGTCTCCACCCAACTCGAAAAAATTATCGTGAATGCCGACTTGTTTGAGTCCTAAAACTTGCGCCCAAATGTTAGCTAATACTTCCTCAACGGGGGTACGAGGTGCGACAAAAGTTTCTTCCAAATCGGCTCTCGATGTGTCTGGTGCTGGTAGTGCTTGAATATCCACCTTACCGTTAGGCGATAGCGGCAAAGCCTTTAGTCGCACAAACGCAGATGGTATCATGTACTCTGGCAACTTCTCTTGAAGGAATTGGCGCAATTGGTTAGTTGTAGCAAATGTATTTTGGTTGAAAACTATATAAGCAACCAAACGCTTGTTACCCGCTTCATCTTCTCGCCCTAAAATAACAGCTTCCCGAATCGCTGGATGCTCGCGTAGTACAACTTCAATTTCAGTAATTTCGATGCGGAAACCGCGAATTTTTACTTGACTATCGATGCGCCCCAAAAACTCAATGTTTCCGTCTGGCATGTAGCGAGCTAAATCACCTGTTTTGTAGAGGCGACCTGATTTTAAATTACAGCAGATTGCTTTTCGTGTGAGTACAGCCTTTTGGCTTGTTTGTGTAGCGGCAGCATTAATACTGCCGCTACACAAACGAGCGGTGTACCTCATAGGGTTGCAATCCGCTATATTAGATTGTTCGTCAGAATCCGTACCGCCCAAATTAAAATCTAATACCTTAAATTTCTCGGCAGTTAATTCGGGCTGGTTTAAATAACCTCTAGCTACGCTAGCACCACCAATGTGCAATTCCCCCGGTACGCCAATCGGAACTGGTCGATCGTACCGATCGAGCAAGTAAATCTCTGCGTTAGCAATAGGACGACCGATGGGAACCGTCTGTGCATCACTTGTTAAAATATTTTCCACCTCAAAGGTTAACACGCCTACGGTGGTTTCTGTAGGGCCGTAGTGGTTAAGAATTCGGCAATTAGGAGCGTATTTGCGAATCTGCTCGATTAACTTCCATCTAACAGCTTCACCGCCCAAAACTAATCGCTGCCGGGGTAAAATTTGTGCGGCATAGCAAGATGTCAGCAAAGCTGCTAAATGCGAAGGAACGATCTTCAAACAGTCGATGGGATGGCGGCTAAAATATTCTGCAAGAGCTTTAGCATCCCAGGCTCGTTCTTGGGAAATTATATGCAGAGATCCTCCCGTGCATAAGGCGGGAAAAATAGCCGTGTTTCCTAAATCTGCTGCAAAGGTGGAAACAGTCGCAAAGCTGACACCCGCAGGAAGATCGAGTTTTTCCAAGATACCGTTGAGGTAGTTGAAGAGTTGTCGATGCTCAATTGCGACGCCTTTGGGTTGACCTGTTGAGCCAGAAGTGTAGATAACGTATGCTAAATTTTCAGGCTTGGTTTCGCTGTTTAAATTCTCGTTGCTTTCTTGTGAGATTGCATCCCAGTCAGTATCTAATTGCACTACTTTTGTTGCATACAGCGGATTGCAAGCGAGTAAAGTATAGCCAAAAGGCTGAGTTTGTGTAGCGGCAGCATTAATGCTGCCGCTACACAAACTAAGATGTACCTCATCCGGCTGCAAACCGCTATAATCTGGCAGAATTGCGGTCAATTTCTGTTGTGTCAACAGTACCGATACCCCCGCATCCTCCAACATAAATCCTAAACGCTGTTTTGGTAGTTCTGGATCTAGTGGCAGATATGCTCCACCAGCTTTTAAAATGCCCAGCAATGCCACAATTAGATTCACGGATCGTTCGAGACAAATTCCTACCAAAACTTCTGGTTTTACACCTAAATGCTGTAGGTGACGAGCTAGTTGATTGGCTCGTGCGTTAAGTTCGGCGTAGGTTAGTTGCTCTTCCTCTGCGACAACTGCAATATGGTCAGGTGTCTCTGCGGCTTGTGCTTCAAATAAGTGGTGAATACAAGTTTCGGTTTGAGGTTTTTGGTTTTGGTTAAACTCGACTAGCAGTTGATAAAGGTCGCTTGGTTTGAGGATTTGAAGTGTTGCGATCGCCGACTCTGGTTTGTCAATTGCATCCTCTAACAATGTCTGATATTGACTTGCCAATTCCTCAATACTTTCTGCGTTAAAATAGTTGCAATCGTAGTGAAAATCTGCAACTATACCATCCTCTCTACCAATGCAGGAAAGTTTTAGTTTAAACCGCTCCAAACAAGCGTAATTTTCTTCAATTGAAAACGATACGTCAGCCGCAGTAACTTTAAAAGGCAGTTGTTCAAAATCAAAACAAACAGGCTGATTTACTATCTCCTTATTGTTGATTTTTCCCCAATATTCTTGCCATTGGGAAGCTTCCCCGATTGATGCTTCAATTTGCTGCACAACTTGGCTGAATTGAAGGTTGGCTTCTAAATGACCTGTCAGCGGTAAATATTTGGCAAATAAACCTAGTGCTGATTCTAACTCTTCATGGGTGCGACCATCGTAACAGACGCCAATTGTAATGTCTGAATTTCCGGTAAGTCGCCAGAGGAGAATCTGCCAAATAGTTAGCAGTATTGCGGCAATTGAAGTGTTATATTTTTGAGCGATCGCTTTGATTTTTTCTGAACTACCAGGGAGCATTAAGCGATAAATTTGAGGGTTAAAATCCCCTTTTTCCGAACGAGTTTCACAAGGAAGTTTCAGACTCAAAAATCCAGAAAGTTCCTGCTGACGCCAATAGGAAATTCCAACTGCTGCTTCCTCTCCTTCCAATAGTTCATTTTGCCATTGGGCGATATCGACATACTGCAATGGTTCGTCAGATAGCTCTTCCCCCTGCAAGCAAGCTGCGTAAGCATTGCTAATTGCGATCGCTAGATTTTTAAGAGTTATCCTATCTGCATATAATGCAGGCAAGCATATCGGTAATAAATGCTTTTCTGCTGAAAGAATAACTAGCGAAATTTCCCCGAATGGACTTTGTTGAAAATCAAAATATTTTTGTCCATTATCCTCGATTATTTTCTCTATTTTTTCGGCTTGCTCTTGGCTATTTAACTGACTCAAATCGCGATCTTTTAATTGTATTTTTCTTGACTCTTTGATGACTTGAAGCGGCATCGTCATCCCGTCTAAAAAGCAAAAATTAGTGCGGAAAATTTCATGTTTATCGACGACATGCTGTAAAGCAGATTCCAAAATCTTTTTATTCAGTTTTCCCTCAATATAAATAGCACATTCAACCCGGTAATGCTGGTTATGACTAGCTTGTTGCAACAGCCACAAATGCTTCTGCTGCGGTGAAAGTTGAAACCCTTCTATAACTTGCTTTTGCATATCTTTCTCTTTGTTCTCTGACGCTAAATGTTTTAAAAAATGTTAGATTCAGCCATCCCAACTACAACTTTTCTCGAACCCGTAAATGGTTGACGACCGTGGGATGCTAGCATATTGTCTAACATCAATATATCCCCGTCTTGCCAAGGAAAAATTATGGCTTCCTGCTGATAAATTTCCCGAATTTTATCTAATACAGCAGTCTCAATCGGAGAGCCATCACCGTAATAAGCATTGCGCGGCAATTCTTCCTCTTTAAACGCTGCTAGCAACGATTCGCGTATTTCCGATTTCAAGCTGGATACATGGAACAAATGAGCTTGGTTAAACCACACCATTTCACCAGTTTTTGGATGGGCGGCTACAGCTTGACAGACTTGACGTGTTGTTAAACTATCTTCGCTAGTCCAAGCCAACTCAATTTCAGCTTGACGGCAATAATTTTCTACTTCTGATTTGTTAGTTGTCTGAAAAACATTATGCCATGAAAGGTCTAGTTTGTCATCATAGTTTCGGACATACATCACCTTTTTTTGCATAAATTTTTCTTTTATTTCTGCTGGAATACGTTCAAAAATTTTCCGACTGTCAGCTATGGGGGTTTCGCCGCCTTGTTCGGCAGATTTAAGGCAAAAAAACCAGATTTTCATAGGCCAGTTGCGGGAGTAAGCCATCTCGTTGTGCAGGGGTATAAATTGAGTGGCAGGGTACTCAGTTGAAGTGTATATTTTGCCGCTTATTTGATGGCGCGGTGTTGAGCGATAAGAGTAGTCTAGCAAGTTTCCAGAAATTGTCTTAATGCACTGCTCAAACTCTCCTATTCCATCGATTTGGAAATTCCGAAACAGAATGCCGCCGTATTTTAATAGTTGTGTTTCCAGCCATTCTCGATTGCTAGCGATCCAAGTTAGTAAGTTGACCCCATCGATAGCAGGCTCTAGCACCAATGGCAAAGGTTTTTCAGGGTAAATGAAGTTTGATTTAACTAATTCGGATGAGGATAGGTTGATGGGTTTTCGCCGGGAGGGGTTTAAGTTGAGAGGTTTCATATTGTTTAGGAATGATTGAACCGCTTCAGACGCAGAGTACGCAGAGAAAGAGAAAAGAGAGAAATTATTTATATCAGGTCGGTTTGGCTTGGTTGTGTATATTTTCAGGTTGTGTAGGGGCGGGTTTTACCAAAAATTTATGACGCTAACAGATCAATTTTATAAACCCGCCCCGGCTTACTACCGGACTAGATATCAGATGTAAACGGATTCGATATCATGATTTATCTTCCTGCTTCAATGATTCAACAATAAGTTTGCGTTTGATGGTTGTTAATTTCTGGCGTTGCATTTGTTTGTGTGGTTTCAAGTCAAAATGTTGGGAGGATTGCTGGGGATTTTTAGCCATTGCTGTGAGGATTTGGGCATAGCAGTTACCAATTTCTTCTGCTTGAGCTTGGCAGATATCGGCTGTGTTGTAATTTACTAAAAGTTGAATTTGGGATGAGTTCACGTCTAAGCTAAAGTTGGCTAATAAAACAAAGTCTGTGAAGCCAAATTCGCGGATACTTAAAACTTCCAGACTACTTAGTTTGTAAAGACGTTGGGAAATGTGGAAGTGAGTAAAGTTAAAGGATACTTCAAATAGGCGTTGTTGACCTAGATCTCTTTGGATTTGGGGTAGGGGATAGCGTCGGTGTGGCAGTAATTCTCGTTCGGCGTCAAATGTTTGCCGTACTAAATCTAGCCAAGTGCTTGGTTTTAGTTTGAAGCGAAATGGTAACGTGTTAAGGAATAGACCTAATATGCGATCGCCGTCAATTGTTTCTGGTCTGCTATTCGATGAAAGTCCCGTCACTACGTCGGATTGTCCGCTGAGCAAGCTTAATACCCGCAGATGAGCAGCGAGCAAAACGCTTTTGATCGGAACGTTTACCGATACCGCTAGCTGTTTCAAATTGTGGGAAAGTTCTGGCGATATTGGCACTCGAATTGCTGAGACGCCTGTACTTTGAGCGGTAAAATTCCAGCGGGGTAGCTGGGTCATTGTACTGGAATGCAACTTTTCCATCCAGAATCGGCGGTGTTCTTGGGATGCGATCGCTTGTCGCTGCAACGCTACAAATTCCCGGTATGCGATCGCAGGCGATGTTATGGTGGAATTAATTTCTTCGCCCAGCAAAGAAAAATAGTGATGAAACAACTCGTTGAGCAGAGATACCATACTCCATCCGTCAAGAATGGCGTGGTGGAAACTTAATGCAAATTGAAATGTTTCTTCGCTCAGGCGATGAATTTGAAAGCGCAATAATGGTGCCTGTGTCCAGTCAAATTTGTGGCACTTTTCACTTTCCATCCAGACTGCCAAAACTTTCTCTTGCGCGTCAGGTGCAAGGTGACGAAGATCCTCTACTTGCAATGGAATACACGCTGTTGGGTGGACTAACTGCAATGGTTCGCTAAAATTACTCAGATCGAATGAAGTCCGAAGTACGGGATGTCGAGTTGCTAACTGTTGCACAGATGCTTGCAAGGCTGGCAAATCGAAATTCGCTTTCAGGTGGAAGCTGAAAACATCGTGGTAAACATTAGAGTCTACGCTGTGGAAAAGCATCCCCGTTTGCAGCATAGCCAAGGGATAGGCATCTTCTATATCATTAGATAACTTTTCTCGGTCTGCTAGAGTAATGAGATTGAAGGGTTGAACTTGGTCGCAATTTGCATTGTTGGTTTCGTGACGTTGAATTTCTTGGGCTAATTTGTGAATGGTTTGATATTGAAACAACTGCGCTACCGAAAAGTTTAAGCCTTGTTCTTGAGCGCGATAGAGAATTTGAATACTTCTGATTGAATCTCCGCCCAAGGCAAAAAAGTTGTCGTGGATACCTACTTTTTCGAGATTGAGAACTTGCGCCCAAACTTGGGCTAGTACGTTCTCAATAGGAGTGGAAGGGGCTGTATAAACGGCTTCTAATTCAGGTCTAGTTGTGTCTGGTGCTGGAAGGCTTCGCCGATCTATTTTACCGTTGGGCGTTAGGGGTAAAGTTTCCAGGATTACAAAAGCAGAAGGAATAAAATATTCTGGTAGTTTCGCCTGCAAGTAACTACGCAATTGCGGCACTAGATCTGGACTTACGCAGCAGTTAGGTAATTGCGTGTTTTCAGGCGTTTCTGATCCCCCCAAACCTTCCTTCACAAGGGGGGCTTTAGGAACGACATAGGCGACCAAACGTCGATTTCCTGGCTCATCTTCGCGCAGTACAACCGCAGTTTCTCGCACCTCTGGATGTTGATTGAGGGTGGCCTCAATTTCTAACAGTTCAATCCTAAAACCTCGCAGTTTTACCTGAAAATCGCTTCTTCCCAAATACTCGATTTTGCCGTTAGGAAGATAACGCGCTAAATCTCCAGTTTTGTATAACCGACTATCGCCGATTTCAAACGGATTGGAAATGAAACGCTCCGCCGTTAATTCAGAACGGTTAAGATATCCTTTTGCTACACCTGCACCGCCGATGTAAAGTTCTCCTATTACTCCCACTGGTACGGGTTGTAAATTTGAATCGAGGATATAAATTTGCGTATTGGCTATTGGACGACCAATCGAAATTACACTATCCGACGGTGAAACTTGATTAATAATTGACCAAATTGTGGTTTCTGTTGGGCCATATAAGTTCCATACTTGCTCGCCCCGTGCAAGCAATTCATCCGCGAGTTTGGTATCAAGCGCTTCACCACCACAAAGGATTTTTAAACCAGAACTACTTTGCCATCCGGCTGCTAATAGTAGCCTCCAGGTGGCGGGTGTGGCTTGCATCACCGTAATATTTTTTTCAATTAGTTGTTTTAATAACTCAGTACCATCGGTAGCTACTTGGCGACTGGCGATCGCTACTCGCGCCCCAACAATCAAGGGTAAAAACAGTTCCAGCGCTGCAATATCAAACGATAAAGTAGTTACAGCAAGCAGGATATCTTGTTGGTTTAACCCTAGCGTTTGGCGCATTGCAGTTAAAAAGTTAACTAATGCACCAACGGGAATTTGTACGCCTTTGGGTGTTCCTGTCGAGCCGGAGGTATAAATTATATAGGCTAAGTTTTCTGGGGTAACGGTATTGTTAAGATTGTGGGCGTCGCCCTGGTTAATTTGTTCGGAGTCGGTATCCAAACAGACAACGATCGCATTATGTGAAGGTAATGCTGGGACTAATTGCGATTGCGTTACTAAAAGCGATACTTGGGCATCTTCTAGCATAAAGGCGATGCGGGAGGAAGGATAAGCTGGATCGAGGGGAACATAGGCGAAACCTGCTTTGAGAATGCCCAGCAATCCTATTAGCATTTCGAGCGATCGCTCTACACAAATGCCGACTAAACTATTAGGCTTCGACCATATCTCTTGTGGGATAGGCGTCTCGCCTGTCAAAGAGTTTCTTTGTTGGAGAGGTCTATTAGGATCGGCTCCTAGTTTTTGCAAGTAATGCGCCAGTTTATTCGCTCTCTCGTTCAGTTGGCGATAAGTTAGTTGTTCGTTTTGGAAGACTACAGCAACAGCATCTGGTGTCGCTTCTACCTGAGCCTCAAATAGCTGGTGGAAGCCTTGGTCATGGGGATAGTTTGTCTTTGTGTCATTCCACTTTACTAGCAGCTCATGCCGTTCTGCTGCGGTTAAAATTGGTAAGTTTGAAATGCGCCCAGACGGGTTGGCAATAATGCTTTCTAGCAAAGTTTGGAAATGCCCGACCATGCGGCGGATTGTGTCAGCGTCAAACAATGCTGTACTGTATTCAAACCAACCATTAAGACCATCTGGCGTGTCGAATAGGTAAAGTGATAAATCAAACTTTGACGTTTTGTTGTCAATTTCTTGAACGTTCAAGCTGAGGTTGCCAACCTGCAAGGGCGGCATTGGGGCATTATTCAAAGTCAGCGATACTTGAAAGAGCGGGTTGTAGGTTAAATTGCGTTCCTGCTGCAATTCCACCAGCATTTCAAACGGTACATCTTGATGCGCGTAAGCACCCAAAGTTACTTCTTTTACCCGACTCAACAAGTTAAGAAAACTGGGATTTTCAGAAAGATTAGTCCGCAAGACTAACATATTAATGAAAAACCCGATCGTTGCCTCAATTTCAGCTTGGTTGCGACTAGCGATCGATGAGCCTATAACTATATCTTCTAATCCTGTATAGCGGTACAGCAATATCTTAAATGCCGCCACCAGGGTCATAAATAGCGTCACTCCCTGTTGTTGGCTGAGGGTATTGAGAGCCTCTTTTAAAGTAGTAGATAATATCACGGGTTCCCAAGCACCCTCAAAGCTGGGGGTTGTTGGTCGGGGTCGATCGGTGGGAAGTTGTAAAATGGGCAAGTTTTTAAGCTGCTGTTTCCAGTAGGAAAGCTGTTTTTCTAATAATTCAGGTTGCGATCGCTCTCGTTGCCAAACTGCAAAGTCGCCATATTGAATCGGCAATTCAGGTAGTGGTGAAGGACGCCCAGAAACAAACGCTTCGTACAGCGCCGCCACTTCCCGAATTAACACGCCTTTCGACCAACCATCGCTAACAATATGGTGCATTGTCAACAGCATCGCGTGTTTTGTTTCGCTTAGCTGTAAAAGATGCACTCGCAGCAGGGGTGCTTGTGTCAAATCAAAAGGTTGTTGAGCTTCTCGAGTTGCTAACCGCTCGATTTCTTGCTCTTGTTCGGTTGCGGGTAATTTTCTCAAATCTGTTATTGGTATGGTGAGAAACTGAACCGGGGCAATTAGCTGAATAGGTTGTCCTTCTACTGTAGGAAAAGCAGTTCGCAATATTTCATGGCGTCTGATAATTTCGTTAAAAGTTTGCTCTAAAACCGCTACGTTCAGTAACCCATCAAGACGCACAATCGCCGCCAGATTGTAAAAGGGATTACCAGGTTGCAACTGGTCGAGAAACCACAGTCTAGCTTGTGAAAAAGACAACGGTAAGCAATTAGCTACCTTTCTCTTAGGAATTACTTGAGTTTGTAGATTATTCAAGCCCTTTTTCTTGAGTTGCCGTTCAAACAAAACTCGCTGTTCGGGTGAAAGGGCTGCAATTCGTTTGGCAAAACTATCCATTTTCTTGATTTAAAACTAAGGAAAAAGTTCAAGTTTAATTAATTAGCCAGTTGAGCTTGGATCTCATCTGGCGAGAGATTTTCTACTTCTTGTAATAGCCGAGCTATTTCGTCAAGTTCTTCTGGTCGAGGTTGTTTTTCTGCAATGACTTCAGCTAGTCCGGCTACTGTAGGAGTGTCAAAAATTAGGTTACGCAGAGGTAAGTCTACTTGGAAAATTTCACGGATGCGGGAAACAGTCTGGACGGCAAGTAATGAGTGTCCTCCCAACTCGAAAAAGTTGTCATAAATGCCGACTTTTTCAATCCCAAGTAGTTCTTGCCAAAGATTAGCGATCGCTTGCTCAATCTCATTGCTAGGCGCTACGTAAGCATTGGGCAAATTCCCTCTCGGATGGAGCAAAGAATCTGTTTGTTTTAAAGGTTCTGTTTGGCGGATAAATTTTAGTTCTTGCTGGTTAATTCTAGCTTGCAGATCTGTAGTGCAAACAACTATTCGCTCTACTTGATTGATGGATAAAAACTTTTGAAAAGCTTCTACACCTTCTTTAGGTAGCAGCGCCCATTCTGCTGTTGTGCCAGTCGGTGTTATTTGTCTTTCTTCCCAAAACTGCCAGCCTTCCCAGTTAATACTTGTCCAAGGTATAGAGTTGGTTTGGTTGTGTTTGCGAACAAAGGCATCCATAAAAATGTTGGCGGCACAATGGGCAAAAAATCCGCCTACAAGAGAGGATATAGAAGATTGCAATACGCAAAAATCAAGCTTGATTCCCTGCAATACTTTTTCTAAAACAAACAGTCCATGCGCTTTGGGGTGAAAGTGCCACTCGCATTCATTGATGGTTGTTTGTTGAATTGGGCGAAATGATTTTTCGTCATTTGTTTCGGCGGCGTAGATAACACCGTGAATCTCGCCAAAGCGCTCTAAGCTTAATGCGATCGCTTGTTCCATTTGCGCTTCATTCGCAACGTCGGCGCTAATAAATAAAACTTCCGGACTTAACTGCTCAATCGCTTGAATTTTGCGCTGTCCCCATCCGTCTCGCTCGGGAAAATCTGGATGCTCGATCAAGATTAGTTTGGCACGTACAGTTTGCGCCAAATATTCTCCTAACATCAAGCTAACATCGCCGAGCGCTCCGACAATTAAGTAAACTCCTTGTTCCCTTAATTTAGCTGTTTCATCAATTGTTTGATTCAACCTCGCTGGTTCAAATGTTTCTACCCATCGATGTTTTCCTCGGTAAGCAACTATTGTTTCTGGTGTTTGTGCGGTTAGTTCTAATATTAGTTGGTCTGCGAGTTTGTTCGCTACAATCTCGTCGGAAATCGCCACATCAATAACTCGGCAGCGGATGTTTTGATATTCTTGAGGAATTACCTTACAGGTTGCTAACACTGTAGCTTTTTCTGGGCATAAATTTTCCGCGCCTGTGACGTTGTGTATTTCGTTTGTTACGACTGTAATTTGCAGCGGATGAGTCATTCTTTGTTGACTTAACGCTTGTGTCAAGTAAAGCAAACTGTAAAGACCAAGATGCTGACATTGTGCAAAAAACTGCTCGTGCGATCGCATCTGTGAATTTGGTATCTCACATCTTGCACCTGGGGGAGGCAGAGCCTCCAAAGCCTCGTTCCCAGGTTCAACCTGGGAACGAGAATACTGAGGCTCTGCCTCAAGGTGCAAGATGTGAGGTATGAGACTCCATAGATGAGCGATCGCATTTGGCACTTTACCCAGCAAAAGCAATTCCTTGAGTAAAGCTTCCCAATCATCCCGGTTTTGGGGATTAATTGTATAGAGATGCTGGCTAATTCTGTTAAACTGTTCTCCCACCATTACTGTAACAACATCGTGACCTTGTTGTTGCAGTCGGGTTACAATTTGCGAACCCACCCCAGACTCATCCACAAATACTAACCAGCACGACTGTTGTAAAGGCTGTGCGGTTTGTACAAGTTCAATTCGTTTCCAGGAAGGAAGGTAAAACCAATCAGAAACCTGTTCTTTTTTGCTGATTTTTGTTACCAAGCTACTGGAGTTATTAGTTTTCTCTTTGGGTTCGATCCAGTAACGCTGACGTTCAAATGGATAAGTTGGTAATGGGACGCGGTAGCGACGTTCTTTGGCATAAAAAGCAGACCAATCTATCTGCACGCCAGCCAACCAAAGCCTACCTAAAGTATTAAGTAAAACCGCCATATCCGATTGTAAATCTTGGGGATGGCGCATCGAGGTTAATACTATCTTTTCCTGATTCTGATGCTGTTTAGCAAAGGTACTCAACGTCCGTCCGGGGCCAATTTCTAATAAAATGCGTGGCTGTTTCAGCAATTCGTCGATACCTGCTGCGAAGCGTACTGTTTCTCGTAAATGTTTCGCCCAATAGTTGGGGTCAACTGCTTCTGCTGCGGTAATCCAAGTCCCGGTAACGTTAGAAATAAACGGAATTTTAGGAGATTTTAGGTTAACTTTTTTCACCTCTTCTGCGAATGTTTCGACGATGGGATTCATCATCGCAGAATGAAACGCATGGGAGGTATGTAACTGGCGACAGTTGATGTTTTGTGAGGTGAGACGATCTTGTAAGCGAGCGATCGCATGTTCTGCACCGGAAACCACGCACAAGCGAGGACTATTAATCGCAGCGATCGCAAGTTCATCTCCCAACAGCGGTTTTACTTCCTCCTCTGAAAGGGAAATCGAGAGCATTTTTCCCGTCGGCAATTGTTGCATCAGTTGCCCGCGAATTGCTACTAATTTTAACGCTTCTTCTAAAGTGAAAACACCTGCAATAGTGGCAGCTACATACTCTCCAATACTGTGACCGATCAGTACTTGAGGATGCACTCCCCAAGCCATCCATAACTGAGCCAAAGCATATTCAATCGCAAACAGTGCAGGTTGAGTAATGTAAGTTTGTTTAAGTTGCTCAATAGCAGCTTCACTTTGTTCGTCGTTGGGGTACAATATGTGCCGCAGATCGAGTTTTAAGTGCGGTTTAAGCAATTCTGCACAGCGGTCAATTTGCGCTTTAAATATCGGTTGGTTCTGGTAAAGTTCCCGACCCATATTAACGTACTGAGAACCTTGACCAGAGAACATAAATGCGATCGGACGCTCCATCTGTTCGTTAAATTGAGTCAAGATGCGTTGAGCATCCAAGGTTGATAGTGCCTTGACTGCATCGTCAATATTCTCGCAAACAAGTATCTGGCGATGGTCAAAAGTTTTGCGACCAACTTGAAGCGTGTAAGCGACATCAGCTAAGTTTAAATCGGGATGTTGTTGCAGGTAATTAGCTAAATTTGCCGTTGCTGTTGCTAATGCCGAGCTTGTTCGAGCCGAGAGTATTAATAAGTGGTGTTTTCTCTCCTCTGGTTTTGGAGTTTCCTGTTGTTTTACTATCGGACTTTCTTCAAGAATAACGTGGGCATTAGTACCGCCAATCCCGAAAGAACTCACACCCGCACGTCGGGGAGTGCCGTTTCTTTTCCATTCTGAAAGTTTGGTATTGACGTAAAAAGGACTGTTGGTGAAATTAATTTTGGGATTGGGTTGTTCAAAATGTAAACTGGGGGGAATTTGTTCGTGTTTGAGGGCGAGGACTGTTTTGATTAAACCCGTTACACCTGCTGCTGCATCCAAATGTCCGATGTTAGTTTTCACCGAACCAATCGCACAAAATCCTCGTTTATTAGACAATAACTCTTGTGGGATAGGCGTCTCGCCTGTCAAAGAGTTTGTTTTTTGCAGAGGTCTATTAGCGTCAGTACGAAACGCTTGGTTTAAAGCAGCAATTTCAATTGGATCGCCCAAAGCTGTTGCAGTTCCGTGAGTTTCAATATAAGCGATCGCTTCCGGAAGAACCCCAGCTAAAGCGAGTGCTTGTGCGATCGCTGCACTTTGACCATCCACGCTGGGTGCTGTGTACCCCACTTTCGCTGCACCATCGTTATTGAT
Organism: Cyanobacteria bacterium UBA11371; assembly: GCA_003486305.1. Classification (GTDB taxonomy): domain Bacteria; phylum Cyanobacteriota; class Cyanobacteriia; order Cyanobacteriales; family Aerosakkonemataceae; genus Microseira. Next base: position 25,330 of record DNGJ01000519.1, on the reverse strand, counting down.
GGCGAAACCTTTGATGACTGCATCAATGCGATCGCCATCTGCTAAAGCATCTTCTAACCGTTTTAAAACTACAATACCCGCACCATTACCAATTACAGTACCCCCAGCTTTTGCATCAAAGGCGCGGCAATGTCCGTCAGGAGATAAAATTCCCCCTTCTTGATAGAAATAACCAGCTTTGTGCGGCACAAATACGCTAACGCCACCCGCTAAAGCCATGTCGCATTGATAGTTTAATAAGCTTTGACACGCTGTACTAATAGCTACTAAAGAGGTCGAGCAAGCGGTTTGAATGTTAATACTAGGTCCGGTCAGGTTTAATTTGTAAGCAACTCGCGTTGCCAAAAAATCTTTATCGTTACCAATCAAAGTTTGATAACCACCAACTGATTCAACAAATTCGCGGTTTGAATGCAGGTTATTAAACAAATAGCTGCTCCATCCCGTGCCAGCATAAGTCCCAATTTGACCTGTATAAGTTTCGCTATTGTAGCCAGCATTTTCTAAAGCTTCCCAGGCGCACTCTAAAAATAGCCGATGTTGCGGATCGGTCATTGCCGCTTCTCTGGGATTAAAGCCAAAAAAAGCCGCATCAAACCATTCGATATCTTCTAAAATCGCCCCTGCTTTTACGTAATTTGGTTGATTCAACACCTCCTTATCTATCCCAGAAGCCGCTAACTCTTCATCAGAAAAACGAGAAATTGATTCGATGCCTTCTCGCAAATTATGCCAAAATTCGTCAATGTTTTTCGCTCCGGGAAAGCGCCCCGCCATCCCGATAATAGCTATCCCTTCTATCTCTTGATTATTTTCCAAGCTACTCATTTTCTTTCTCTCTAAAATGACCGCTACGTCAAAGCAAACTACATGCCTATTTCGGAAATAGATTTCTGAGATTTCATTAGTTGCTTTTGTTGGTTGAATGCTGCTTTTTGTTTGTTAGCTCTGGTGCGACTTTGTTCGATCAAATGCTGTTCTTCATGCTTCTGGCTTAAATGTTTCGCCAAAGAGCTAATTGTTGGATACTTGAATAATTCAACAATTTCTATCTCTTGTTGCCAGATTTCTTCGAGTTTATTATGAACCCGAACCAGAAGTAAAGAATGACCGCCGAGATCGAAAAAGTTGTCATAAATTCCTACTTTTTCGAGGTGAAGTACTTCTTGCCACAGATTGGCGATGATTCGTTCTACTTGAGTTTGAGGCGACTCGTAAGCAACTGCCAATTCTGGGCGAAGATTTTCTGGTATTGGTAATGCTTGCCGATCTACCTTGCCGTTGATTGTGAGCGGCATTGAGTCCAACGTCACAAATGCAGAAGGTATCATATATTCGGGGAGTTTTTCCTTGAGAAAACTCCGCAATTCACTAACTGAAATCGCCTCTTTTAACCGAGGAACGACATAAGCAACTAAACGCCGATCGCCGGGAGAATCTTCTCTGGCTGCGATCGCTACTTCCTGCACTGCTGGATGTTGACCCAATACTGCTTCAATCTCTCCAAGTTCAACGCGGAATCCGCGAATTTTCACCCCGTGGTCGATCCTTCCCAAACACTCAATTGTCCCGTCTGGTAAGTACCGAGCTAAATCCCCCGTTTTGTATAACCGCGCTCCTTCTTTTTGGCTAAAAGGGTTAGTAATAAATCGCTCAGATGTTAAATCGGGACGATTCAGATATCCCCTCGCTACACCTGCACCGCCGATATATAATTCCCCAGTAACTCCAATCGGTACAGGTCGCAGTTTTTGATCCAAAATATAAAGTTGAGTATTGGCAATTGGACGACCAATCGGAATCCAACCTGACTGATGCTGATGTAATGGTACCCAATAAACGCAACATCCAACTACGGTTTCTGTTGGGCCGTATTCATTCACCAACAAAGTTTCGGGAGCAGCATTTTGCCAAAAAGTAAGGCTCGACGCTGATAAATTTTCACCCCCGATAATGAAGGCTCTAGTTTTACCCGCTGCTACTTCAGAAGATAATTGCTGACTGAGCAACTCTAATTGAGCAGGTGTGATTTTAATTAAACTAAAGTTCGAGCCTCGACGCAATGCAGTCGCCAGAGATTCGATGCTAAAACCTTCCGGTAACAGTTCAACTCGACGACCTACCAACAAGGGTGAAAACAACCCCGTAATTGTCATATCGAAGGAAATAGAAGAGTGAACGATCGCTCCCTCTCCTTGCTCTACAGCATACGCTTGAGAACACCAGTTCAAGTAATTAGTCAACCCTCGATGTTCGATTAAAGTGCCTTTGGGTTTCCCTGTAGAACCGGACGTATAAATAACGTAGGCTAGGTTATCTACCGTTACCTGAGTGACGGGATTTTCTAGACTTGATTGGGCAATTTTCTGCCAATCTGTATCCAGACACACAACTAGGGAACTTTGAATTAAATTAATCGACTCTAATCCAGAATCAACTAGATGCTGTTGGGTTAGTAAAACGGGTGCTTGCACGTCCTCCAGCATGAATGCTAGCCGCTGTTTTGGATATGTAGGATCTAGCGGCACATAAGCACCACCAGCTTTCAAAATTCCTAACAATCCGACTAACATTTCGATAGAGCGTTCCACGCAAATGCCAACGAGAATGTCTGGCTTAACGCCTAATTTTTGTAGGTAGTGCGCTAGCTGATTGGCTTTTTCGTTGAGTTGCCGATACGTGAGTTGCCGATCTTGAAATACTACAGCGATCGCATCCGGCGTCCGCTCTACTTGTGCTTCAAATTGCTTGTGGAATGGTTCAGCCCGGAGATGTTTTTCCCACTCCTGATTTGTTTTATTCCACTCTACAATTATCTGATATTCTTCATCTGCTGTCAACAAAGGTAAATCCGATAATCCCCGGTCTGGATTGGCAACAATTCCCTCTATCAATGTCCGGAAATGCCCCAACATTCGCTCGATGGTAGCGGATTCAAACAAATCGGTGTTGTACTCCAAAGTTCCAACGATTTCTTCCTCTCTTTCTTCCATTAACAGCGTTATATCAAACTTCGCCGTCCCGTTATAACCTGCCTGGTAAGTCAAGGAAACATTCGATAAATTTACATCCGGTCTGGGGACATTCTGAAGCGCGAACATCACTTGAAAAAGAGGATTGTAACTCGGATCTCTCTCTGGCTGTAGTTCTTCTACTAACTTCTCAAACGGCAGATCTTGATGAACGTATGCACCTAAAGCTATCTGACGCACCCGTGCTAATAAATCTCTAAAACTAGGTTCGCCAGAAAGGTCGGTTCGCAGTACTAAAATATTGACAAAACACCCAATTAATGTCTCTATTTCGCCTCGGTTGCGGTTGGCAATGGGAGAACCGACTAAGATATCTGTTTGTCCCGTATAGCGGTAAAGTAATGTTTTGAATGCCGCCAGCAAGGTCATAAACAAAGTTGCGCCTTCCTGATGGCTTAAATTCTTCAGTGCTTGGGTAAGGGATTGAGGCAGAATTAACGTAGCTTGAGCGCCGTTAAAGGTTTGAACGGGCGATCGCGGGCGATCTGCTCTTAAATTTAAAACAGGCAATTTGCCCCCTAATTGCTGTTTCCAATATGCAAGTAAAAGTTGAATATTTTGTTTTACTTGCTGCTGTTGCCAATAGGCAAAATCTACATACTGGATCGGCAGTTTGGGGAGTGGGGAAGGTTTTCCCTGAGAAAATGCTTCGTAAATTGCTGCTAGTTCTCGGATTAAAATTCCCATTGACCAACCATCCGCTACAATGTGGTGCAGAGCGATCAGCAATGTATATTCTGTTTCACCTAAGCGCAACAGTTTAGCGCGCAACAATGGTGCATGAGATAAGTCAAAGGGTTGTTTCGCGAACTCGGTGGCTATATGTTCTGCTCGCGCGTTACTCTCTAACACTTCAACTGCGAGGGTAAAGGTTACGACTTCTGCGATCGCTACCACAGGTTGTCCGTTTTCTACCACAAAGCTTGTCCGCAAAACTTGATGGCGTCTGATAATTTCATTAAAGCTTTCTGCTAATGCTTTTTCGTTCAGTTCTCCTGCCAAATTAATCGCAATAGGAATGTTATAAGCAGGAGTATTAGAAGCTAACCGATCGACTAACCACAATTGCTGCTCTTGAAAAGATAGCGGGTATTTGCCACTAGCATTGCGAATTTGAGCCAGCGGCTGTAACGACGTTGCCGTTGTCAGTTGAGCAATTAGCTTAGTTGCTAACTGGGCAAAAGTAAAGTCTTCAAAAAAGTCGGCAATCGATACAGCAACTTCAAGGTCAACTTCAATTCGGTTTTTTAATTCAAAAACTTTTAAAGAATCAAGTCCTAAAGCCGTTAACTGTTGTTTGGGATTAATTTCTGATGGTGCTATTAACAACACCCGCGCCACCAACTCGATTAAATACGCTTCTAAAAGTGGCTGACTCTCCCGTGGGGTGAGCGTTAAAAGAGCTTCGCGCTGTAAGTTAGTTTCGTTTTCTGCAAAATTACCGCCGATTGCTTCTCGCGTGAGTATAGCCTTTTGGCTCGTTTGTGTAGCGGCACCCTTAAGGGTGCCCGCACACCGCTGCCTTTCGGTGTAACTTATACCGCTGCAATCCGCCATCATGCTTTGGAGGATGCTACTACCTATGACTTCCAGTTCGCCTGCAAGAAATGCTGCCTTAGTTCCCAAACGTTGAATTTTACCGCTAGAAGTTTTGGGAATACTGCCTGGTTTAACTAAAATTACACCATAAACTTGCACTTCGTATTCTTGCGCGATCGCACTCCTAATCGCTGCCGTAATTTCCTCAACGTTTGGTTTGGCTCGAAATTCCAATTCTTGCACGATTACCAAACGTTCTTCATTAGACTTCTCCAAAAACTCTTGTGGGATAGGCATCTTGCCTGTCAAAGAGCTTGTTTTCTGGAGAAGTCTATTATCAATCTCGACAGCAAAAGCTGCACCACTATGCGATCGCAACGCTGCATGGCTGCGTTCCGCTGTTAGCTCAATATCTTGCGGATAAAGATTGCGACCTCGGATAATAATTAAATCCTTAGCTCGACCTGTAATAAATAGTTCGCCGTTGTCTAAAAAGCCTAAGTCCCCAGTCCGCAAAAATGGCCCTTCACCTGTATCTGAAATATAAGCACCAAAAGTTTGATTTGTTTCTTCAATCCTCTGCCAATAACCCCCACCTATACTCGGACCAGATACCCAAATTTCACCGACTTGATCTGGCAAGCAACGTGTTAAAGTTTGCGGATTGACAATCGCAATTTGCTGTTCTGGAATACTTTTACCGCAACTAACTAAAGAACGAACATTCTGATTTTCCATCAAAGCATCAACAACGCGATCGCTCTCCAGTTCCTCTACCCGCACCGTTTTGATTGCTGGTATCGCTTTTTTCAAGACACCGGAAACCATTAACGTTGCTTCCGCCATCCCGTAACAAGGGTAGAAAGCTTCCCGCCGAAAACCGCACTCGGCAAAAGCGGTTGAAAATCGCTCTAACGTATCGGATCGTACAGGTTCAGCTCCGTTAAACGCGACGCTCCAAGTGCTTAAATCGAGTGTTTTTCGTTGTTCCGGTGTAATTTTTTGCACGCACAAGTCGTAGGCGAAATTGGGTGCGCCACTCGTCGTACCTCCGTAATCGGAAATAGCTTTTAGCCAACGATACGGACTCTGCAAAAAAGAAGCTGGAGACATTAATATACATGGAAATCCACCATACAGCGGTTGCAAAATACCGCCGATCAATCCCATGTCGTGATAAACAGGCAACCACGAGACAAATTTGCTACTAGGGGAATGCTCCATGACTTGGTAAGTCATGGCAGCATTGTGCATGAGGTTGCCATGACTGAGCATGACGCCTTTGGGTGTCCCTGTAGAACCCGATGTATATTGCAGAAACGCTAATGTATCGCTTTTAACTAAAGGCGCTTGCCAATTTTCTTCTATTTCGTCAGGGATAATATCTGTTGTCAACCACTGCAATTGTCCCAAATTGAGCAGGGATTGTACTTTAGACAGAATGGTTGTTGTGCAAAGAGCTTGAGCGGCTGTTGCATCTTTGACAACTGCCTGTATTCTGGGCGTGTTGCGTTGATTGCGCGGCGGATAGGCTGGAACTGCAACAACTCCAGCGTAAAGACAGCCGAAAAATGCCGCCAGATAATCAAGTCCGGGTGGATAAAGTAATAAAGCACGCTCGCCGCTTAATCCTTTTGATTGCAGTATTGTTGCGATCGCTTTTGCTTTTGCATCCAACTGTTGATAAGTCAGGCGTAAAAACTCGGTTTCTTTATCTTGCAGAAAAATATACGCTGTCTGTTCTGGCTGCGCTTGCGCCCTGTGGCGTAACAGTTCTACTAAAGTGGCGCAACAGTAGGGAAATTCCGACAAGCCATTGTCACGATTGGTCATCGTTTGTAAGCACCCTATACGTGATGTAATTCAATCTTGTTCGCGTCGTTGCTGGAAAAAAAGAATTAGCCATTTAAAATCCTGGCGCTGCGGACAGTCCAGTAAATCTGCTTGACATTAGTACAATTTCTCCTCTGCTGAAAATTATTTCTTTGAGCTAACCGGACACGACAGTTGATGTAGTTAGCTAGAGGATTGAAGCTATTGCATCCGAGCATTTGACAGGTGCGATCGCAGATTTAGCCCAGATCCAATTTGTTACAGGTTTGACAGTTATTCACATTAACATACTGCAAATTAATGTCAATACCCTTTTATAACTTTTTCACTATTTGCAATTACCAGTAGATAACTGTAGCAATTAATTCACTGGTTCTTGCCTTAGCCAGAGCGTACAATGACTATTTTGCCTGTCTATACCATAACTTCACTAGATTAACAAGACCACGAAGTTGTAGTAGGCCAATTAGTTAATGAATTTTATTTTCATTAAGTTTTGATTGACTAACGCTGTTTTTCTGTACTCTAATTAAGAGTCTTTTGCATCAAGATCTCGGTACTATCCCTAGCAACTGAGTACAGATGAACTAATAGACCGCGATTAAATTTGACCAATTGTGTGTGACAAGCAGTGAACAGACAGCAGCAATTACTCAACAGCCTTGCACTGGCAGGAGCAGTATCAGCGCTAGTGGCAACACCAGCACGAGCCGAATTCGCCGAAGTGACCGCCGTTCGGCTTAACCAGACGCCGAGGGGCATCGAGATTGTCTTAGAAACAAAAGATGGAAAACCGCTGCAAGCCTTTAGTGCCAGCTCTGGTCAAACCCTAATTACCGACATCATTACCACTAGGTTACGTCTACCAGGGAGCGACATTTTTCGCGCCGACAACCCAGCGCCGGGGATTCGTTCGGTACAAGTCACCCCACTCGATGCCAACAGTATCCGCGTTAAAGTCATCAGCGAAACTGGCGTACCAACAGCACAAGTGCTTACTCGCGATGGAGCTTTAGTACTCAGCTTGAGTGCCGCTCCCGGTACAACAGCCGTACAACCAACACCAGGAAGGGTACCAACAACTCCCAGCCAAGAACCCGGTGCAGTAGTGCCGCCAGCGGAACCAACCCAAACACCGACTCAACCCGGTGTAGTATTACCGCCTGTCCAACCAACCCAACCATCAACTCAGCCTGGTGCAGTAGTACCGCCAGGGGAACCAACACCGCCTGGACGAGAACCCCGTACTGCAATACCCCCTCTCCAACCAACACCGCCTGGACGAGAACCAGGTACTGCAATACCGTCAGAACCAGCAACCCCAGGAATTCAGCCTCCCACAGAAGAGTCAATTGAAGTGACTGTGACTGGTCAGCGACTTTCAAGGTATCAAGTACCTTCCGCCTCAACGGCGACAAGGACAAACGCGCCGACACGGGACATTCCCCAAACAATTCAGGTAATTCCTCAGCAGGTGTTGGAAGATCAAGGAGCTACCCAGCTCAGCGATGCGCTTCGTAACGTTCCTGGCGTCGCTCCAGATAACAGTTCTTTGACTATTTTTGGCGATGCCTTTAGAAGCCGAGGCTTTTCCAGCGGTCGCGATTACTTCACAAATGGCGTTAGAAATGCGTTCGGCGGCTTCAACCTCAATCAAGAAACAGCTAACATCGAACAAGTTGAAGTCCTCAAAGGCCCTGCTTCAGTACTTTACGGACAGGGAGAACCGGGCGGTATCATAAATCTTACGACAAAGCAACCCCTACGAGATCCTTTTTATGCCGTCGAACTGACCATAGGCAACTTCGATTTTTATCGACCCACAATCGATATTTCAGGGCCGTTAAATGCCGATAGAACCGCTCTTTACCGTTTGAATGCCGCCTATCAAAACTCTAACACTTTTGTTGATTTCTTAGATTTAGAACGGTACTTTGTTGCTCCAGTCGTTAGCCTTCAAATTGGTCAAAATACAACCCTGAGTTTTGAAGGTCAGTATCAGCGCGACAATCGACTAGACTACGCTGGTTTACCAGCTGTTGGCACGATTTTGCCAAATCCTTTTGGGCGAGTACCCATATCCCGATATTTAGGAGATCCAACTAGAGAAGATCAAATTCGCAGCGTTGGTAGCGCTGGATATCGCTTGGAACACCGATTCAGCGATAACTTGAGGCTGCGAAATTCTTTTAGAGCAGAATTGCTCACCATTGATGAAGATGTAATTTTTACCAACAGCCTGCTAGAAGATAACAGAACAGTCAGTCGCGGTGCGTTTCGCAATAACTTAGATGCACAAAACTACGCGCTGCAAACTGATGTTATCGGCACGGTTCGGACTGGCATTGTCAAGCAAGAACTTTTAGCGGGTGTGGAACTGCGGCGAACCGATCAAAATTTGGAATTATTCAATGCAGATGTGCCATCGATTGATTTGTTTGAGCCAGTCTATGGAATTCCTCCCCTCTCGTACACTCTATCCCAAAGAACTTTCGAGCAACAAAATTTAGTGGGCGTTTATTTGCAGAATTTAATTTCAATCGGAGAAAGCGTAAAAATTCTGCTCGGCGGACGCTATGACTGGGTTGAACAACTAACAGACAATAAGATAACCGACGAATCTTTATCCCAAGAAGACACAGCCTTCAGTCCTCGCGTTGGTATTGTTTATCAACCCATCGAACCAGTTTCCCTCTATGCCAGTTACAGTCGTTCCTTCGCACCATCTTTTTCCGCCGGTACTAGAAATGCAGACGGAACGCCGTTTGAGCCGACTACTAGCCAACAATTTGAAGTAGGTGTGAAAACGGAACTTTTAAACGGCAGGCTTTCGACGACGCTGGCGGCGTATCAAATTACCAAGCAAAATGTGATTACTATCGATCCGGAACGACCGCAATTTAGTATCCAGGTTGGCGAACAGCAAAGTCGAGGAATCGAGTTCAATGTAGTTGGGCAAATCCTACCAGGATTTAACATCATTGCTGGTTATGCTTTCACCGACACGGAAATCACCAAAGACAATAGCGGTAACGAGGGCAATGAATTTAACAACGTACCGCGACACAGCGGCAGTTTATGGGCTACTTATGAAATTCAATCAGGAACTTTCCGGGGTTTAGGATTTGGAGCCGGGATTTTTGCAGTTGGCGATCGAAAGGGAGACTTAGCTAATACTATCGAGTTGCCAAGTTATTTGCGAACCGATGCAGCGATCTATTACAGAGGCGACAATTGGCGAGCAGCTTTGAATTTCAAAAACTTGTCTAACGAGAGATACTTTGAGAGTGCCACTTTCAGAGATGGAATTTATCCGGGCGCACCTCTGACTATCCAAGGCACGTTTTCAGTCAACTTTTAAGTTTTTTAATTGCTGTTCTCTTTAATAACGCAAGTTGCTAGTTATTGCTAATTGCTAATGGCTAATAGCTAATTGAAAACGAAAACCGAAAAATGGGAAGCTAGACAAAATGCAATCATACAGTATTGTTTTTGCCATTAGCCATGAGCGATTAGCCATTAGCGGCGCGTTATATATAACTGGCAAATTGGGTTAACTAGCAACTTGAGTTAATAGAAGAACAGCAAGGCTGCAACAATTTAATTTAGGAGTTGCTTACATGAAATTACGTTCTTTTTCATTAATTATGCACCGATATGCAGGGGTGATGACAGGAATATTACTGGTGATTATCTGCTTAACTGGTAGCGTGCTAGTTTTTTCAGAAGAAATCGAGCGCTTGCTAAACCCAAAGCTATTTTATGTCACTCCCCAAAGTCAGCAAATATCGATACAGAGCGTAGTGGATACTGCTCAAAAAGCTTATCCAGAACTCAAGCCCCAGCGCGTCTTGGTTCCCCAAAAACCTAATGAAACTTACACGGTGTTAATGACCTCACCGCAGGAGCGATTTACCGATGTTTTCATCAACCCTTACAACGGTAAAATCCTTGGTTCTCGCCCTTGGGAACAGACTCTTTATGGTATCTTTCTCGATCTGCACGTAAAACTATTTGCTGGTGACACTGGTAAGACAGTTGTGGGGATCTATGGCTTGTCGCTATTGTTTTTGAGTATCACTGGAATTATTTTATGGCCTGGATGGAGAAAGGTTGCTACTGGCTTTCAGATTCGCTGGAAATCTCCGGCAATACTGGTTCATTACGACATCCACAAAGTTGGAGGAATCTTGTCAGTTGTGTTGCTGAGTTTAATTACCTTCACAGGGGTAGCAATGGTTTTTTCGACTCAGTTTGAATCAGCAGTTTACTCGATTGTTGGTACGCCGCCACAACTTCCCGACCCCACATCCAAGGTTGTAGCTGGCGTGCCTGCTATGAGTGTGGATGGACTGCTAAAGAAAGCTTCGTTAGCTTTACCTGGAACCAAAACTTTCAAGTTTTATCCCACAAAGACTCCCCAAGATCCATTTGTTGCGTGGATGATATTGACTCAAGAAAAAAATGAGTTTAACAAACATCTCTACGTTTATCTAGATCAATACACAGGTAAAGTCTTGCAGGTTGATGACCCCCGAAAAGCAACGCTGGCAACCCGGATTTTGGATGCACAGTATATCCTGCATATAGGCAGTTACGGTGGGTTGCCAATGCGAATTCTGTATACATTAATCGGCTTTGTAGTCGTTGTTTTAGTCATTACTGGTTTGGCATTGTGGCGACGACGACTGTGGTTAATAGCTCGTCGCGTTGAGGCGATGCGTCATAGCCAAAAAGTTTCTGTCCACACTGACGATTTTTGAACAGGACTTATCCGCGACGAAACCTTTTCGATTTATCGTGCGATCGCTCTTTGGAGAAAGCTACTAATGTCTACCACGATACTATTTGTAGATTCTCCACCTCCTGAAAATGTGCATCGCGTGTCACTAAGGTCAAACCGTGCTGCAATGCTAATGCTGCAATCCAAATATCATTTTCAGGCAATGGACGACCTTTAATCCTCAACTTGTTCTTGACATCACCATGACTGTGCTGTTTGCAACAAGCTCCTCTATCCGCTGCAAATTCTCTTGCGATCGCCCCGATTTCCTTGCACCGTAATGCAACTCTCCAAGCGCAATACTTGGAATAAACACCTCATCAGCTTGAGCAAGATTGTTTATGATTGATGCTTCACTTGCAAACAAAGCAATGATGATATTGGTATCCAGCAAATACCTACCACTCATTCGCGTCAACTTGTTCGCAGCCCTGCTCAATCGCTTCTTGCATCAATTGCAGGTCATCAGATGGAATTGCACCTGCAAACTGCAATAGTTGCTGACCGGGAACACCTCGAATTTTGCCAGCTACCAAAGTACGTGCAAACTTGAGAACCTGCCATTGCAAGGGTTGTGGCATAGCTCTTAATTGCTCAACTACTTGGTCGATGATAGATCTGCTCATTTTGTCCTCCTACCCATCATCTTACTTGTTAGGCGGCGGCAACTGCATCTCAATTTGTAGGTTTGAATTTCACAATATTTACAATACCTGCCGCGATGCCAAATGAGCTAAAATTTCTCGGCGCGTGCGCCAAACTGGACGCAAATTTTTACGAGCAAACAACGGTAACTGATCCCCACTATGTGCCGAATTTGGTTGAGTTGCATTCCCATAACTGGTGAGTACCATTGCTCGTACTGGCTGGGAAAACTCAATCGCAGCCACAAACGAATCCCCATCTACAGATTTAAATCTTCCATCAGGCTCCGAAGTAAAATTAAGCACCCGGAAAATGCCCAAACCTCCAGCACCTCCATTGGCTGGCAGATCCACTCGGTGCGATCGCAGTCGGTAAACATCACCCCACGCTACATCTAGCTTTCCATAAGCCGCCATCACCTTTGCTGCTGCGGTTGAAAGCAGTTTAGCCGCGCTTTGAGGATCTGCCAAACCGTCGGGGGTAGTGCGCGGGGAATTTTCGTTCCAAGGAATGCTGAACATGCTGTCAAAATCCGTATCTTCAAACCAGAAGGAAAATAATACAGCGCCGCGACTTTCTGCATCTGCAAAGCGATCCCAAGCAGCCAAAACATCGGCAGCTTGACGCGCTAATTTATCCCCATACTTCCTGGCGGCGGGAATTAGATCATCTAAAATTCGATCTGCCAATTCCATGCGTGTCGAGTGCTTGTACTCGATCATCTCTTCAAACGAAATCTGTTTATCCTCATCGAGCATTTTCGCTGACCGCTGTGCGCGAAAATACATCGGGCCGCGTGGAGCCATGTAAGGCGGGTAATTATTGGCAGCGATCGCAAGCGGAAAAGTTGTCGTCCAAGGCGGATCGTTAGCATTCTGCAACCAACCGCTGGCGGGATCGACTACGCGAGGCAAATCTTGATAAGGGTGCATTTTCGTCCACAAAGTAGCAGAAGTATCCCCAGGAATAATACCCGACCAGTATTCAAAATCACCTTGAGAACGCACCGGCACTTGACCGTTGAACAAGTGCATAATATGCCCTTCTTTATCCGCATACATCACCGTGAACATCGGCAGTTGTAAGCGCTTAAGTGCAGTTTCAAATTCAGCGAAATTAGTCGCGCGTGCCATATTCCACCATTGTTCTAGCACCCCTGGTCGATCGAGTCCGACTACCCGCAACGCCAGCGCGAACCCATCTTTTTCTGTCACAATAGGGCCGTGAATCGAACGCCGCACGATCAGTTTTTCCGAGCGCAAAATGCTGTCATTTTGTTTAACTTTGAGGTCAAATTCTTGTGTCTGGAAGGGTTCAACTTTGCCATCAAAGCGATAGCCACCATCGGCTAGTGTCAATTTGTAGGCATCCCATCCATCATGAGTGTTAACCGTATGCGTCCAACCCAGATTATCGTTGAAAGCGATCGCTAACACCGGAATCCCCACCAGCGTCGCCCCGTAGGCATTCATCCCTGGTGCGTTCAGATGCGCTTCGTACCAAAGAAATAAATCTGACCAAGGTAGGTGGGGGTTAGCCAACAGCATCGCCTTGCCGCTTGCCGAACGAGATCGTGCGATCGCCCAAGCATTAGAACCCAGCGTACTAGACCTCGACCCTATCTCTTGTGGGGTAGGTATCCTGCCTGCCAAAGACTCTTGTGGGGTAGGCATCCTGCCTGCCAAATTTTTGCTTAAACTTTCTCCAACAGATGCATCAACCACAAAGGTAAAATTAAGTACCCGCTGCACGTGAGCCAACAAGTCTTCTCCCTTAATGGGCAACACAACCTCTACTTCATCATCAATTAAATCCCCATGTTCTCGCGCATAAGCATTAATTCCATCGGCAAAAGCATCAAGATACTTGCGAAAATTCGAGTTTTGTGCATCGTACCAAGAGCGGGCGCGGTCTGGAACTCCCATTGTCAATACCCAACGATCTGATTCGGTGTATTTTTCGCCCCAATATTCGGCTGCACGCCCTCGTGCTTGACCGTACAGACGGAGAATTAAATTCCCGTGGCTTTGCATCTGCGCCCAACCAAAGGAATAGAACAATGAGGGTGTATCCTTACCGTAGATATGCGGTACGCCGTAGGTATCCCAAAGTATTTCATTAGACTTTGACCATATCTCTTGTGGGATAGGCGTCTCGCCTGTCAAAGAGTTTGTTTGTTCGAGAAGTCTATTAGATGTTGGTGGCGAACTAAAACTTTGGTTTGAAACTAACAAAGCCAGCATCAAACCGAATATTAACGGTAAAAGTCGGAAAGATTTTCTTTTCAAGAGCCAGCGCCTCTCCTCGATAACTAATTCTGGAACTGTCCGCCTCTCCAAGTTCCTTGCAACCTCGTACCGTCGGCATAAACATAAACCCCATTACCTTCCTTATCGCCATTGCGAAATTCCCCTTCATAACTGTCCCCGCTGGCGTATTTACACATCGCTCTACCATTGAGACTACCTGCGGAAAATTCTCCCTCACAGCGATCGCCATTGGCAAAAATAAACGCCCCCCTACCGCTAAATTGATTGTTGACAAACTGTCCTTCATAGCGATTGCCATCGGCAAAGGTAAACACACCAGTGCCGTTAAATTGACCGTTGCGGAATTCACCTTTATAAGTTCCTTCCTTCGCCGTCAAACTTCCCTGACCCTCAAACTTACCATCCTTAAATTCCCCTTCGTAGCGATTCCCGTTGGGATATTGTCGCACTCCCCTGCCATTAAACTGACCGTTGCTAAACTGTCCTTTATAAGTTCCCCCAGAGGCAAAAGTATAAGTTCCTTCACCGTTGGGTCGATTATTACTAAATTGTCCTTCGTAGCGGTTCCCATTAGCATAAATACAACTACCATTTCCGGTTAGCTGTCCCCCACTCAGCGTTCCCGTACATTTATCGCCATTTTTGAAGGTAAAAGTCCCGGTTCCTTCTGGATTGCCATTTTTGAATTGTGCCTCAAGACGATTGCCACCCGCAGAGATATATACCCCGGTTCCATTTGGCTGACCGTTGACAAACTCTCCCTCATAGCGATCGCCGTCGGCAAACTCGCGCACTCCCTTGCCATTGATTTGGTCATCTTTAAACTCTCCGGTATAACGACCTTTATCGGCAAAAGTATATACCCCCGTACCTTCTCGCTTGCCGTTGACAAAATTGCCTTCATAGCGATCGCCATTGGCATAATTACAGCTACCTTTCCCATTGAGCGTGCCGTTGCTAATTTCCCCCTGACAACGACCTCCATCTGGTAATGTCACCTCTGCTGCTGTTGCTAGCCCTGAAGTTCCGATTAAGCTAGCTAAACTCAAAAGTAGTGCTATCTCAAATCTTTTTCGCAACATCAGACATCCTCCTAAAGTTTGATTAGTTAGTTATTAGTAAGAAATTTTTGTTTTGACTAGCGTGAGCAAACCTAAACTATCCTCCCAGGGTAAAAGTAATTCCCATTCGCACTCGCAGAGGTCTGCTTCCGGGTGGTGCAAATCTCATCTTCCTGACAGCTTCAATCGCTGCACCATCGAGTTCGCGATTGCCACTCGATTGTGCCACTTCCATATTCGTCGGTCTGCCACTAGGGTCTAATACAAACCGAATCACCGGATACCCTTCCACGCCTCGCTGTGCCAGACGACGTGGATACTCAGGTTGGCAGGAAGACAGGCAACTCAATCCGGCACCATCCACCTCATCTGTACCTGCACCTCCATCGTCAGTTCCAGGTTCAGGATTACTAGGTGGACGCGGTGGTACTGCTCGATTCACAGCTACCCTTCCCGGTACGAAAGAATTGGGGACAGCAGAATCTTCCCCTGGAATCTCTCCACCGGAAGAACCACTTGAGTTATCTAAACCGGGTCTACCTTGCCGAGTACCTCCTGTCTCACCTGGTAGCGCTTGACTCCCGGCTACGGGGCGTCTTGGCGGCGTGCCTCGATTCACTGCTACCGTTCCCGGTACGACCGATGATGGGGTTGTTGCGTCTTCCCCTGGAATAGAACCACCCGGAGAATCACTGGAGTTATCTAAACTCGGTCTGCCTTGTCTTGAACCCCCCGTATTATTACCTGGTAGCGCTTGACTTTGTGCTACTCTTCGTTGGGGTGGTGTTCCCCGATTCACCGCCACCGTTCCCGGCGCTGTAGGAGTTGAGACTGTCTCTTCGTTTTCTCCAATCGATGCACCGGGGAAACTTTCTGAATTGTCCAAACTTGGTCTGGTTTGGAAAGAACTTGCTGTATCACCCGGTAGCGCTTGACTTTGTGCCGTCTGTCGTTGGGGTGGCGTTGGTCGATTAACTGCCACTGGTTGCGGTAGGGTTGGGATATCCGAGGATTCTACTGAATCGCGGGATGTTTCCTGTGCTACCTCGTCTCTAAAAGGTTTATTGTCCTCGCTTGGTGCTGGCAACAGAGGTCTAGAGTTTCCAGAGAACCTTTGTGGTGTTTCTGGTTGGTTCGCTGCCACTGGCTCAGAGGGTGGTGCTGGAGTATCTTCTGATACTGGTTGATCGGGAATAGGCTGCTTCAAAGGCTCTTCACGTGGCTTGGAATCGCGCTTTGGCGTTGGCGGTAGAGAGGGTGCAGCTTCGGGCTGTGGTGATGGCTGATTCTCTGCCACCGACTCAGGCTGTGGCGTTACCTCTGGCTCCGGTACCACGGGTGTTGTAGGTGTGACAACAGGTTGAGGTGGTTCTGGTGGTGGAGTTGGAGGCGAGGCTAAGCGTGGCGGTTGAATCGGTGGGGGCGTGACAACAGGTTGAGGTGGTTCTGGTGGTGGAGTTGGAGGCTCCACTGGTTTTGGTGGCTCTTGCGGTTGTTGTGCTTGGGTAGGAGGCGGTGGCGGTACCGTGGGCGTGACAACCGGCGATGGCGATGGTGCCGGGGGAGTCGGTGAAACTTTGGGTTCGGGTGGTGTTTCCTCTGGGGGTGGATCGACCATTATCACTTCAATAGCATTGTCTGCAAGTGCAGGCTGTCTATCCCAAAGCATCGCGCCAAAAAACAGCACGAGGGCGTGGAAAGCCACAGACCCCAACAGGCTGTATGTCAGAAAAGACCTTAACTCCTCCTCTTCCTTTTCTCTCTGGTTAACAGCTATTAGAGAAAGACTCATATTGCAATACTTTTGCATCTGACTTTCGCCAGGTTAAGACGCTCTCTACACCCATGTCAAGCAAAAAAAACTGAAGAATTATTTAAAGGAATGGGCTTTTGAAGGGGGACTTTAAAAGTTTTGTTACCAGAAAATGTAAAAAAAATTTACGTTAAGTTGGGGCTAATAACCGGATAATAGTAAGTATTGGCTCTTATCCCTTCTCTGCTAAAGCTTCCGCAGCATAGCGCAGGCGCACGGGCTTTTGGAGCAAGTCTTGAGCAACAACTTTCCTTCGACCCAAGCAATATTGGGCGATCGCACCGTTGCTAGTTGATTAAAAAAATCAAAAATAACTTGACAGAGATTTGCAGTAAAGGTAGGCTTTCATGAGATGTTAGCTAATTCAGCACTCTAGTACGCAACACCAGGATTTTTAATTGCCCTATTAGCAACCTATGGGATTTAGTAAGCTGTTTTCGGCGGGCGGCATCGTCATGTGGCCCCTACTGATATTTTCTGTAGTAGCGATCGCATTAATCTTCGAGCGGATCGCGTTTTGGTTTCGCGTTAACCGACGACAAACACAGGTGGTGCGAGATGTGTTAACTCTCTA
The DNA here is from genome assembly GCA_003486305.1 of Cyanobacteria bacterium UBA11371. GTDB lineage: Bacteria > Cyanobacteriota > Cyanobacteriia > Cyanobacteriales > Aerosakkonemataceae > Microseira. The sequence continues at coordinate 7,780 of DNGJ01000519.1, read as the reverse complement.
CCGCCGCGACAATGTAGTTGGTGCAATAGATAAACTCAAGCTCAATGCCGATTTGCCAATAGCGAGGATATTTCTGGGTGCTTTGCTATTGGAAGATCCGAATCCAGAAGAATTTCGCTTGGCATTGGAAAGCGAAGCGCAAGCTGAAATCCCGGTGCTGAAACGGTTTAACAACATATTCGATACCATTATCAGCCTTGCACCCCTACTGGGTTTATTAGGTACCGTGACGGGATTGATAACCTCGTTTGGTTCGCTGACTCTGGGTGACGTAGGCGGAACGAAAACCGCTGGTGTCTCGGCGGGTATCAGCGAGGCGCTGGTGTCAACCGCGACGGGATTGATTGTCGCAATTTTTACCCTGTTGTTTGCCAATACATTTCGTGGGTTTTACCTGCGTCAAATTGCTCGGATTCAAGAATACAGCGGTCAGCTAGAACTGCTGTATCGCCGTCGCTACGAACGAGGAGAAAAATCTTATGCGTCTACCCGATGAACCAGATATCCCACCTCAGATCAACATCGTGCCGATGATCGATGTGGTGTTTGCGATTCTGACATTTTTTATTATGTCTTCGCTGTTTTTAAGCCGGTCGGAAGGGTTATCGGTGAATTTGCCCAGTGCATCTTCGGGGAAAACTCAACCACCTGCATCTGTGACGGTGACAATTGACCAGGTGGGACAGTTAGCTGTCAATCGCGAGTCTGTTGGATTAGAGGCGCTTGAAGCTGCGGTGCAAAAGCTGCGAAAGCCCGACCAAGAGTTACTAATTGTGTTGAATGCAGATAAAGGGGTTAACCACGGTCAAGTGGTGGAGGTGATGGATAAGTTGCGTCGGATTGAGGGGGCTAAATTAGCGATCGCGACTCAGAAACCTTAGCGTAGCGGAGGGCGGCTTTCCGTAGCCAAACAAACCACTGAAAGCGAATGGCTCTCCGAAGTATCGAATATCGCTCTACAGCAATCTTTAAACGACTTATGACCCCAAAAGGCAACTATTGACCCCGCCCAGGGAAGCAGTCTGCAAAACCCAAAGCTTCGGAATCAAGAAAGCTAGCTATTGCCATTTCGACAACGGTTTCGATCGGGTACTCAATTTCGGCAGCGCGTGCAACAAGCGCGAGTCGGATTCGTTCAGGTAGGCGATCGAGAATAGCTTGAGCGTCAGCAGCAGATAGTTGTTCTAAGCTAGTAGTCTGCATGGGTCTATTGTTCTGGAGGAATTTGGACGTTGTAGGGTGGCTCAGTTGCTCGTAAGATAATTGTTTCTAGTTCTAATAGTAGCGCAGGGGTTTCCCAAGGTGAGAGCAAATGAATGGCGATGCGAACATCTTCATCATTGTATCGATCGAGCCATGCCCATAAAAAGGCTTTGTGACCACCACTGAAGCGCCCACGCAAACTTTTGGTTTTGCCAATATAAAGTAGTCCTTCCGTGCGATGTCTGACTGCGTACAGTCCAGGGCGAGGCGGAATGTTGTTAAAGCTGCGAGTGATTGGTTGGCATTGCTCGAAAGGAATTGATGTCAGAGTATCAAGAATTTGGCGTGCTTGTTGCCCGATGGAATCGGTCATATATATTAGAAGCGATCGCAATTTTTCCATCCGGAGAGTGCGATCGCACCCACATCCCCACCAGCACTCACATCCCAAAAAGGGCGATCGCTATTCAAGCTTAGGCTTACAATCAACAAAGGATAGAGCTTCTTCATCAAGATAGCCTGCGATCGCCATTTCAATTACTGCCCAAACTGGATAGTTCATTGTTTTAGCTCGCATTTCCAGTCCGGTACGAATGTGTTCGGGTAATCCTTCGAGAAAGATTTGTGCTAATTCAGGGGAGAGATGTTGGGTGATAGCAGGCTGTGTTTGCATAGTGTTAGTCCCTCGCTGGAATTTTTACGTTATAGGGTGGGTTAATAGCTTGGATGATTAGGCTTTCTAACTCTGATGATAGCTGTATCCACTGAGTAAAATCTAATTGGTAAAAGGCGATGCGGATGTCTGTGGCTTTCAATTCTTCAATAAATGCCCAAAGTAAAGCTTTGTGACCCCCACGAAAGCGATCGCGTAGTGTTCTGGTTTTGCCAATGTAGAGGATTCCAAGGGTGCGATGCTTGACTGCGTAGATACCAGCAGTCATAGGAAGTTCGCGAAATTCTTTAGAAAGGGGAATACAATCCTCAAAGGGAATGGATGCAAGACTATCCACAATGGCTTGAGCTTCTTGCTGGATGGATTGGGGCATAGCAGAGGAAGAACTGGCAGTTTTTCCATCCGGAGAGCGCGATCGCATTTTATAATTCAACAAATGCGATTGCACTTTCAACCCATTTCAAAAAAGCAATCGCAGGTCTGGTACACCCGCGATCGTACCTCCATACAGAAACCAAAATGCCTTATTACTCATCCGTAAGCAACACCAGGAAGCTCTGAACGGTCAACTTTACCTTTCCAAATTTCATTTCTGGATGTCCACCAACCATCAGTGCGCCTTTCAGAAATAAGAGTTGCTTCCCATCCATTCCTGTCATTGTAATTCATGTTGAGGTTTAGCTTAGAAGTTCTGGGTCTATTCGTAAGCATATCAAAGGATTGCATAGTACCATAAGGGCTTGTATTTGGTCTTCGTAGATTATCTATAAACCATGTTACAACATCTCCATGTTCATCATTAAAGTTTATTCCGGCAAAGTCTACCCAGTAGCTCTCATCGGCAGTTGTTCGCTGAGTACCCAACGTAGTAGTGCTACCGAATTGAGTAGCAAATTTAGACACATTATCAAATCTTGGCGCATTTACCAAGGTATTTATAGAAAACTCTATTGCTGGATCTAAAAGTGTTAGCGTATTTACTTCACCCAAGTTCTGAGCAGCATAGGCACTGACATAAGCACCAAGACTGTGACCGATGAAGTTAACGCTTTGAGGATTTACTCCTGCCTTTCGTAGCATATCTGCTACTTCTCTTCCCGCATCATCGACTCTTGAAGCTCCAGTCCCGTAATCAATAAGCCAACGATCAGCTCCTTGACTCCAATCTACTACTAATACTTGGTCATTTGAGCCGATTAGAGTATTTATACCCAGCCATTTACCATCAACAATCTCATCCAAACCTCTGGCGAGGTTATTTATATTCCAGTTATTCGGACTGCCAGTAAAGCCATGTGAAACAACCCAGGTATTAGTAGCATTGGTTCTAATTATCTGGGTGCCATTATTACCCAAGTTATCAAATGGAATTATTCCCACATTGAAGTTTCCCCCTTCAGCATTCTCAGTTGGCTGCCAAAGGCTTGAATATCCCACATTTATCAATTGTCCCAAAGCATCTGCATAGAAACCTTGACTGCTATTAACAATAGCTTTGACTTGATAGCTTTCTGGAGCTACACTATTTGGAATTCTGAAACTTCCATAAAAATCTTCACCATCTTTAGTAATGTAATCTGTTGTGAGTTGGGTGTTACCAAGGTAGAAGTTGACGGTTTGTTCATTTTTGAGTTTACCCCTGATGTTGATTGTGCCTCCAGGAGTAACGTTGGTATCTCCATCAGCCGCATCAGATGTACTGGTGATAGAAATATATGGAAATGCGGTTGTTCCACTACTGCCAGGGAAACTACCCGGATCGCCACCGCCACTAGGCGACCCGCCGCCAATTGGATTACCACCACCGCTGGCAAAACCACCACCACTCGACCCACTACCAGAACTTACACTTTCAGAGTTCTTCAGGCGTAGCCATCCCATGACAGCGCCAAGACCACGACGCGGGGGTTTTGCGTTTAAATTAATCTCGCCGCGTGTAACGTAAGTGTTAGGAGCTTTCCCGTTAGCATTAGACTCCTGAATAATTACCCTTCCATCACCTAAAACCGACTGAACAACTGCAACGTGACCGTAAGGATTTGAGGAGGTTTTGTCGAAAAAGATTATATCTCCTACTTGAGGCTGTTCGTTCCCTGTGAATACGATTTTGTCAGCCTGAGTAGATGAAAGAGAAAGACCTGGTTTGTTGAAATTGATAAAACCGAATCTTGCTCCCCCTTTTCCTGGGCCTTCGCCTCCCATTGGATTCATATTAACGCCAAGGCTTTGAGTAAATCGCTTGACAAAACTTACGCATTCTCCAGCATACCCGCCCTTTGGAGCCGTAATTTGAAACTCCCCATTCAGTCCGTCGAGGACACCATTAACTTTCTGCGACCAGATACTTGTTTGGGGTTGAGGATTTGTTGGGAATGGCTGAGTTTCTTCTAGGTTGACATTAATTGTAGAAAAGCCAGTTTTGTCGTAATACTGGACATGAAAATCGTATTCGCCCGATTCATTAACTTTGAATTGAACTGTCTTTGCAGGTTCAGTAGCACTGCGATCGCGCCAATCTCCCCCATCATTACCGGGTGCAAGATTATTAATCCAGTTATCAGTCCCAGCCTTTTTAAGCATGAACCACGTACCGTCATCGGATTGAGTCGTGATTTTGTAAGTTTTTCCAGCCTCTAAATATGTGCGAGTCCATGCCAACATCGCAAAGTAATCATTTTGCACTCCGTTTGCAGGGCTTCCTTCACCAAAATCTTTATGGAGGCCGATCAGTCCATTGCCCTGTTTTTGTTCCCCAAGATCGACAACTGCCGCAGGATTAGTGAAATCATAGCTATTGTAATCAGCTACATTCCCTTGATTGCGGTTGATAAACCTTGCATTCCAATGGTTAGCTGAAATATTAGGCCAAATATTTCGTCCAAGCTTGTCTTTGATAATTGTGCGATCGTTAAAATCTATACCAATAGAGCCATTCTCAAACTCTAGATACGCTTTATAACCATTGACAGCCCGCTCTTGTGAGATGACAGGGAAGCCTAAAACTCCATCTTGTCCGCCTACAGAACGATAGGCTTTCAGAATTTCCCCTTGAACTCGGTATGGGCCACCATTAGGAATGTTGTTTAGATCATTACCTCCTTCAACTGACTGACCATCTTTTAGCAAGAAGATACTATCTCCTGCGCTGTCGATACTACCCGTAAATTCTTGAATCCATCCATTATTAATCCGACGAACTGGGCTAGTTGGTTGTCCTACACTTTTCCAATTCCAGTAACTATAGTCATTTTTCCACTGCAACTCTCCGTTGGGCGCACCTTGACCTACTAACTCAAAATGTTTGGCATTCTGGTTGTAATTTGGCGTAACAACTCCATTCCGATTTGTCAGCATTCCTCCTTCAAAATACGCTACTTCACTGCCATCAGCCTGTTTATAAATCGGTGAAATCGGTACACCTAAACCAGAGTAAATGTGAAATAGTCCATCTGGTAAGGAAGGATTTCTCCTAGAAATATCGTCTCCGTATTTCCTGAAATAGTAATTGGTGTAGTAATCAGCAATTGCCCCTGACAGCGAAAAAGTTCCGTATTGGCTCTTCCAGATGGAAGTATATCCTAAATCTCGGCTTGGGAAGAAAGCTCGTTGAACGTCAGTGCCAAAATAAGATTTTGCTGGCGAAGTATCGACAAAGCTGGGATTACCTAAATAATTACCCTGAGCTACCAGGCGATCGTATTCAGCCAACATCTCACCACTAAGTATTTTGTCCCCAGGGAACCAGCGACTAGCATTAATATCAAAAGGTGCTGTCACCTGGAATGCACCAGTAACAGTGTTACTCCCAAGACCAGCCCAATCGTAAGCTGTAGCCATTACCTCATAGTTAGCTGCTGGTGCATTGGTAATATTAAAATAGAAATTTGCCCAGTTTCCATCCGGGGTAAAACTCTCATTTTTACCCAAATATTGCCAGTTAGTTCCATTCTGTTTGTAATAAAATTCCACCTTAGAAATGTCAGTGGCACCATTGCGATCAAAAACCTTGGCATCTAACCGGACAGTTTCGCCGTAGCTGTAGCTGCTCTTAGTTAAATTAAACTGCAAATTTTCTGGTGCTGTGTTTCTGGAAATGGCAGACAAACTAAAGTTATAGTTAGAACCACCAGAGGCAAAAGGTTTCAATCGGATGTAGTAAGTGCCTGGAGTTCCCGGATATGTACCAGCCATATCCGAACTAAAATTCGGCGCGGGAGTATTTGTACTCCACTGCAATTCAATGCCATTATTAGTCGCCTTATACAGTTGAAAATCTACGCCAGGATTTAATCCATCTACGCGCCAATTCAGGTTGCTATCATTATTGAGTTCAAAGCGGTAATAGTCAGATGGATCGGCATCACCCAAGAAATCTTGAAAAGTTTGAGTGCCATTAAGTACGCCGATATTGCGTGCTTGATTAAAGCTATTTCCGGCATAATCTGGCGGTACATTTGTCACTGGAGTAGGAGTTCCCAATCCTAATGTAGAAAATGGCGGAACTGATGCACCGGGCTGTGTTGCCCCTGAAATTGTTGGTAAAGGAACTCCCGCACCGTAAGTATACCAAGTTGCATAACCACTCGGCTGCACGCTCAAGTAACCATTAGCATAGTAATGAGTATCTACCCCATTACTCGTAACTGTTTTAGCAAATGTTCCGGCATTACTTGGAACTTGTCCTTCACCTGGATTTGGTGCTTGTCGCGAGAAAAATCCATTAATCGTGAAAGGCTGAATAAAAGGTTGATTGTTCGACCCACGACGCGGGTAAACTTCTAGCAAGTAACGCCCTTTGTTCAGATTTAATAATTGGAGTGACTGAGCTTGATCGGGTCGAATTGCACCACTAGAAAACAATATCTGACCCTCACTATTTGCATCTCCTTGCCCGATTATTTTCTTAGCTAGCAGACCGATTTTATCAGCACTAGAACCTATTTTGAGGGTTAAATTTCCTGGCTCGCTGACATCCAACCAATACTGTACTTTTGCCGAGTCGGGATTGGCTGGATCGTAGTTAACTAGACTGGAAATATTTAATTCAGCAACCCTCTGTCCATCCGGGGTTTTAAATTGTGCAGCGCCGGAAAAAGTGGCAGGCAAATCGGGAATAAATGCAGTAGATAAGTCATAGTTCTGAACTGTGGTGTACTGAACAGGGGGGTCTAGCCAAAATTCAGGACTTTGATAAGAATTAACGAGACTGGTTTTGAGATAATAGGTTCCAGGTTCAACAAATATACCCCTAGTCATTGAGGTTGAGTTTGCATCTCCACCGCCTCCAGCAGCACCTCCGGATATACCAGTAGGTGCGAAGGAAAATTGACGCGATACTGGTTTGCCATCTGTTCTCAACCACTCTACAGATGGCAACCATTCTGTTCCGTTAGTCCGGGTTACTGTGTAGCGTAAATAACCCGGTTGCTCAATAGTAACTTCATAATATTTCTCGCGATTATTGACATCAACTGTATCGCTATCGGAGAAGTTAGGATCTGGTTGTACCGCCGCTGTCGCTAGAGTATTTCCACCACTCGCAGCGCGATCGCTAGGCGTTACTTTCCCTTCTCCATCCCAAGTAAATGGCGCTACCCAAGAGAAAGGTGTATAATCTTGCGGTGTTGTTTTCTTCGCTAATTCGATCGCCGCTATTGCATTTAATAATCCAGCGCCCGTTTCTGCATCCCATCCCGGCGTTTTCACATCCACCGCCGTCAATTTAAAAATATCAATTACTTGTCTGTAGCTAAGATCGGGATTTGCTGCCCATACTAAAGACACTACACCCGTCGCCCTCGCTGCTGCAACGGAAGTCCCCGCCATCATACCTACGCCATCTTTTACTGTAGACAGCACGGGATTATCGAGCGAACCACCCTCAGTTAAAATATCTAAACCCGC